>CAZZBU010000065.1:0-21692 GCA_964652315.1 uncultured Bacteroidales bacterium | reverse complement strand
ATAAACACGGATTCAGATCCAGGATGTCCTCAGTAGGTGGTAAAAAAGTATTAGCAAGCCGGCGCGCAAAAGGTCGAAAAAAAATATCCGTTTCTGACGAGCCCAGACATAAGGTATAAGCATCGGGCTATGAAATATTTGAAGGCAGCATTCTCAGGATGCTGCCTTTCTTTTTATTATACCAAAGCCTTTTATGATATAAATCTCTCCCCGGTATTTTCATAAAAATTCACTAATTTGCATGCGCAATTTTTAAACTAACTCGATAAACGTGAAAAAAAAGCACCGGGAAAACACTGCGCAAAAATCAGAGAAGGAGGAAAAAATAAGGGTTAAACTATCCCTGGTTTTTGCATTGGATCGGCATGCCGATTTGAATACCCTGAAAGAAACCATAGTTCGAATAAATCCAAAATACCATTCGCTCATTAAAGAGGTTTTTGTTTTAGCCCCTGGTGGACTAAAACCAGATGCCAAATTTAACCTGCCCGGGCAGATACCCTTCATCATTAATCCAACACCTGAGGAACTGCCTGAACAGGAAAGCGGCCACCACCGGATATGTCTCTTGAATTTGCAGCAATCCACCAGCATACTGAAACTTAATGAGCTTTTTAAAAGCGAGCTAACCCCGGTTATTGAAGATAAGGTAACTAAAGTATTGCTGCCCGATCATACAAATCACGCTCAATGCAGCGAAACCCCCATCATCATAATGGAGCCGGAATTATTTTTGTTCTTCTTTCCTTATATTGTTTCCGATAATTATTTAAACTGGTGGATACTCAGGCAACTGATCCGGAAAGAACAGATAGAAACCGGAAAGCTGTTTATTGACAATATAAGGCCTTATGTTTCACCTAAAAATAAAGTCCGGTTAAAATTACAAACCACTTCCATCTGGTATAAATCAATCCCAATGGATTTTATCAAAAAAAGAAACATTCAACCCCGGTACTTATCTGACCAACCCTTATGGCGGTTACTGTTTACAGTAGCATCGGTACTGTTGTTGGTTACAATGATTTTTATGTCTACTTCGGTTGGCATCTCAGGCGATGAAAAAGTAAATTACAGGCATGCCAAGGAGGTTTACGAATATTTTGCATCGGGAGGAGAAGATCAGGGGGCGCTGAATACTCCAAAAACCCAACTGAAATATTATGGCCAATCGTTTGATAATCTCACATACCTGATAAACAAAACATTCAATATTGAAAACGAATATACAAGCCGGCACATTCTGAATGCCATCACCGGCTGGCTTGGGATCCTTTTTGCAGCATTGACCGCCTTGCTTATCGGCGGATGGAGGGCAGCATTTTTCACCCTCATGCTGATGTTTTTATCGCCCCGCTACCTTGGGCATTCATTCAATAATCCCAAGGATATACCTTTTGCCTTCACCTATATATTTGTAATATATTTTAGTATCCGGTTTCTCAGGGATTACCCGGCCCGTATTCTGAGAAATCTACTGGGTGTGGCTATTGGCATCAGCCTTGCCATTTCTGTAAGAATCGGTGGCCTGATGCTTGTTGGGTATTTATTTATGTTTTTTGGGTTGTACTGGCTCATTTCATACACAAGCTGGCTGCCCGAGGTGAACCGAAAGATAAAACATGCAAATCTGGCTCATTTTGCAGGGATTGCCATTGCTTCAGTATTTGGATACGCCCTGGGCCTTATTCAGTGGCCTTTTGCTTTGGAAGATCCAATAAAAAATCCTTTTGAAGCGCTAAAGGTAATGACGAATTTTCTGGCATCCATTAAACAAACATTTGAGGGAACAATATACTGGTCAAACACTTTACCCTGGTATTACTCCCTGAAATACATGCTCATTACCATTCCAATTATTGTAATGGCAGGATTTTTAGCTTATGTTATTGTTCAGTACCGCAGACAACAACCCATTAATAAATTTCTTTCCTTTATTGTAATGTTCGCATGGGTTTTCCCCATTGTATACATTATTTACAAACATTCAAATGTTTACGGCGGATGGAGGCACCTGCTCTTCAGTTACCCTCCCCTGGTCATCCTTTCGGGTTTGGGTATTAATGGCATTTATAATGCCTTCCATCATAACAAAAAGGCTCTGCTTGGAGTTACCCTTGTTGTTATTGTCGGCATAGCACCTCCACTACAACACATTGTCCGGAACCATCCGCACACCTACATTTATTTCAATGCTTTTACCGGTGGTATAAGAGGAGCCCTGGGGAATTATGAAATGGATTATTATTTTACCTCCCTAAAGGCAGGTTCCGATTGGTTCAAGCAGAATGTACTTCCCGAAAAGCCTGACACGGTAATTATTGCATCCAATCATGCAGATATCCTTAACACCTATTTTAAAAATGAACCTGTTAAAATAAATTATGTACGATACTATTCGGCTGGTAATACCGACTGGGATTATGCCATTATTGCAAATGCCAACATCAGTCCATACCAGTTAAAAAACAATATATGGCCACCAAAAAACACGGTACATACCATTACTACAGGAGATGATGTGCCCCTATGTGCTATTATCAAAAGAGGACAAAAAGAAGACTTAAGAGGCGCACAGCTTGTACAACAGGAAAAATATTACGAGGCTATCCCCTATTTATACCGGGCACTTCAATATGACACAACAAATACAGCTGCTGCACTTAACCTCACCAAATCGCTGCTCTCAATACGTCAGAATGAGCATGCCGAGGAGGTAATTAAAATGGCACTGAATGCGTATCCCACTTATGATAAACTATTGAATATGCTGGGAATTACCTATATGAGACAGGGAGAACTGGCAAAAGCCGTGAAAACCTACGGGCATATCATTGAAATCAGCCCAAATTATATTTCAGCATATTTTAATCTTGGATTAACATACCTCCAGATGAATAATAACACAGCCGCCCTCAATCAATTTCAAAGGGCGATTGAGATTAATCCTCGGTATAAGCAGGCTTACCTGATGATTGCAAATATTCTGGAAGAACAGGGTAAAACCGAGCAAGCCAAAAGGTATCGTGATGCAGCAGCAGGATTGTAATCAGGGCAGTGTTTGAAGAAAATCAGCATATGGAACATCTTCCCAACTGCCATCCGGACTACCTAGTGTAGCCCAAACCTCGTCGATGGCTTCAATGCGATTATCGGGATTGGGATGAGTGCTTAAGAACTCCGGTGTTCTTGTTGCGTTTTCATCTTCAAGTTTTTCAAAAAAACCGGCAACACCTTTTGGATGAAAGCTGGTTTGCGTGGTATACCTTACGGCAAATTCATCGGCCTCATATTCATGATTTCGACTGAAGGCAAGTTGGGCTGACCCCTGGGCAAGCTGGGCACCAATTTCCACAAGTTGGCTGTCATTGTTCCCCAATAAAATGGATAACAAGATGTTTATCCCGTATATTTTGGTCATGTTTTCCGTCGAGTGGCGACGGTCAGCATGCGCAATCTCATGGGCCATTACACCTGCCAGCTGAGCGCCGTTGTCAAGGTATTTCATCATCCCGGTATAAAAATAAAGGTATCCGCCGGGTGCAGCAAATGCGTTCAGGACATCTTCATCGATTATCGTAATCTGAAACGGAAATACATCCTCATGCAGTATCTCTTCTGAGTCAAGGATGGAATTCATCATGTTATCAAGGTAAGCATAGGCTTCGGGGGCCTCATCTCGCGGCAGGACATTATAATCTGCATTTACAAGACTGTCCAGTTGCTTGCCAAAAGCTATATCCTGATTTTTTGTAAAAAAATTTATATCACCATCCTTCGAACAACTACCTGTTAATAAAGCTACTGAGAGTACCAACAGGAATAAACCGGCATTTTTTATCATATTAGTATACTATTTGATCTAATTAATTTAACTTTAAAATTAATAAAAAGTTTCATCTCAAAATTAGAAAAATAGCAATAATGATGAGAAACAAAACAGCAATTGTTACCGGAGGAGCACAAGGAATTGGAAAAGTGATAACCCGGTACCTGCTTGAGAAAGGTGCTGAAGTTGCCATTTTTGATATTGACAGTGAAGCTGGGATGGAAACATACCAGGAACTGAAATCCATCGGCCATGTTAACTTCTACCAGGTTGATGTGAGTGTGGAGGAAGAAGTAAAAAGCAATATACGCGATATTAAACAAAGTTTTGGAGATATACACTGCCTGATTAACAATGCAGGCATACATAAAAACAAGCCCCTTACGGACTTATCCGCCACCGAATTCCGAAGAGTAATTGATGTAAACCTTACAGGGGCATTTATTTGCTCCAAATATGCAGCCAATTCATTAAAACGAAGCCAGGGATGCATTATAAATATGGGTTCAACCCGGGCATTCATGTCAGAACCAAACACCGAGGCCTATTCAGCTTCAAAAGGAGGAATCGTATCGCTGACTCATGCACTTGCATCCAGCCTTGCTCCCGATGTTCGGGTCAATTGCATCAGTCCGGGCTGGATAGATGTCAACCCTCAAAAAAAACAAAGCACCAGAAAAGATTCGGAACTTAGCGAACAGGATCATGCACAACATCTTGTCGGAAGGGTAGGAATTCCCGAAGACATTGCCGCCATGGTTTCATTTCTGATTAGTCCGGAAGCAGGGTTTATTACGGGACAGAATTTTATCATTGATGGTGGTATGACAAAAAAAATGATCTATGTTTGACTTTACTTGAACAAAAGCCACTCTTCGGTTGTCTATCTCAAGCATTTATTAAATTCAGTATCCATGAAAAACATTCAATTTTTCCTTGCTTTCGTCCTGATGATGACGATTACCTCTTGCCGGCAACAAAACAAATCTGCTGAAACCATTTCTACTACAGAGACTGAACAAACCCTGGTTATTTACAAAATGGATGTAAAAGGAATGACCTGCACCGGATGTGAAAATACAGTTAAAAAAAGCGTTAGCCAGTTGGATGGTGTTGCCGACATCTCCGCTTCACATACCGACTCATCAGCTACTGTTAAATTCGACACCTCAAAAACAAGCCTTGATGCTATTTCACAGGCCATTCAGGAAAAAGGCTATAGCGTAACCGGTTCAGAAAAAATCGCTTCGGAATAATGCACTATTGCATGGAATAGTCATTTTCCCGGAATGCACATACCATGTTACTGACTTATGAATTAACCATTGCGAGGTAAATATGATATTTATCACTGTTTATACTTTTCGTTATATTTCAGTATATTGATACTTGTTAATGAATGAATTAAAAAATGCGCTAATTTATTTTCATTCTAATTAATAAATTTAATTCACTCATTAACAAAACCATAACACAAAATGACATCAAAAAATTTGCTTACACTCATTTCGAAAATTCTTTTTTTTTATAAATTGCGCATTCTCTCAATCCACGTTCTTATTAATCATAACATATTCCAGGATATTAAACGCTGCACAAATAAGATATTATGAGCAATAGATTACAGGAATTAACAGATAAGATTTATCAGGAAGGTGTTGCCAAGGGCAATGAAGAAGCTGATAAAATAATTGAACAGGCAAAACAGGAAGCTTCGGATATTGTAAAAAAAGCAAAACAGGAAGCCGAAGAAATAGTAAAGAAAGCCGAGCAGTCAGCAAAAGAAACAAGTCAAAATGCTGATGCTGAACTCAGGTTATCCTCCAAACAGGCTGTTAATGCCTTAAAGCAGGAAATCACAAATGTACTGACCACCAAAATCATTGATGAATCGGTGACAAAATCACTTGAAGATGATGATTTTATCCAATCCATCATTGAAACCATGGTTAAAACATGGAACAAAGACGAGCAGGGAAACATTGACCTGAATGTACTTGTAAACGAGAAGCAGCAGGATAAAATCAAAAAATACTTTTCTTCGAAAGCAAAAGCACTCCTTGATCAGGGCCTAGAAATATCTGCAGGTAAAAACATTAAAGCCGGATTTCAGGTATCTCCCAAAGACGGGGGCTATAAGCTAAGTTTCACTGATGATGATTTTGCCAACTTCTTCAAAGAATACCTTCGTCCAAAAATGATTGAATTATTATTTGAAGAAAAAAAACAGTAGTCGGAAGGTAACCGTCTTAAAATGCAATCTTTGGCAAAATGGACTATCGCATGAAAAAAAAATATTACAGTCTTGTAGCAGGTTTACCGGATATATATTTTCAAGACACAAAGGTTTCTCTTGAATTAAACGAGTTCCGGCAGGAATTGTCTGAATGGCTTACTTCTGCAGATTACGCTTACATTCATGCCTACTTCACCAAATATGACAATGCGAACCTTTTGGCTTACCTGAAAGACGAAGAAGCTCCGTTAAACGAACTGGGTAATCTGAGCCGAGACGATCTGGATGATATTATCTTGATGGTCAAAGATGATGAGGAAACCAAAGATGACCGGATTCCCAATCATTTCAGGAAATTTATTCCGGCCTATGAAAATGAGGAACCGCTGTTTCCGAATGTTTCCTGGGAAAACCAGCTCTCCTGGTTATATTTCAATGAAATGCTTTCCATTGACAATACCTTTATAAGAAACTGGTTTGAATTTGATTTAAATGTAACAAATCTTCTAACTGCCCTCAATTGCCGTAAATATGATTTGGAAGTTGGGGAACACATACTTGGTGACAATGAAATCGCCAGGACCATCCGTCAATCCAATGCAAAAGATTTTGGCATTTCTCAATTGTTCGATTATTACGAAGATGTGACTACTATTGTCGAAGAAACCAACATTTACCTGCGTGAACAGCGGTTGGACATGTTAAAATGGAAATACCTCGATGACAACACATTCTTTCATTATTTTACCATTGAGAAACTTTTTGCATTCGTTGTTAAATTTGAAATTTTATACCGTTGGGTAAAACTAAATAAAGAAAAAGGTGAACAGCTTTTCAGGGATATGCTAAACAAACTCAAATCGAGCTACACGCTCCCTGAAGACTTCATATTAAAGCGATAAAATATGTCAACAAAAGGAAAAGTAAAAGGAATTATAGCAAACCTGGTTGTGGTGGAAGCCGATGGGCCTGTCTCACAAAATGAAATATGCTTCATCACTATTTCCGGTACCAAGCTCATGGCCGAGGTCATTAAAGTAATTGGCAAATCGGCTTACGTCCAGGTTTTTGAAAGCACACGCGGGCTTAAAATTGACAACGATGTTGAATTTATGGGCCACATGCTTGAGGTCACCCTGGGTCCTGGCATATTGTCGAAAAACTATGACGGGCTTCAGAACGATCTGGATAAAATGCAGGGTGTTTTTCTGAAAAGAGGCGAATATACCCATCCGCTTGATACCGAAAGAAAATGGAAGTTTGAGCCCCTGGCTAAAGCTGGTGATAAGGTTGTTGCAGGGAGCTGGCTGGGGCAGGTTGATGAAAACACCATGCCGCATAAAATCATGGTACCCTTTACTTTTCAAGGGGAATATACCGTTAAATCTGTGGTTGAAGCAGGAGAATATCTGGTTGAAGATACCGTTGCAACCCTGCTCGACGTTGATGATAATGAAATAAAGGTTACCATGGTACAGAAATGGCCGGTGAAAATTCCAATAAAGGTTTATAAAGAAAAACCACGGCCTTTCAAGCTTCTGGAAACAGGAATTCGTTCATTGGACACCCTAAACCCCATTGTGGAAGGAGGTACAGGTTTTATTCCAGGTCCTTTTGGTTGTGGCAAAACCGTACTCCAGCATGCTATCTCCAAACAGGCTGAAGCCGATATAGTAATTGTTGCTGCCTGTGGCGAACGTGCAAACGAAGTTGTGGAAATTTTCACAGAATTTCCCGAACTGGAAGACAAACGTACCGGACGGAAACTCATGGAACGGACTACCATTATCGCCAACACATCCAATATGCCGGTGGCTGCACGTGAGGCCTCTGTTTATACAGCCATGACACTTGGTGAATATTACCGTTCAATGGGTTTAAAAGTATTGTTGCTGGCAGACTCTACATCACGGTGGGCCCAGGCTTTACGCGAAATGTCAAACCGCCTTGAAGAGTTACCGGGCCCTGATGCATTTCCAATGGACCTGTCGGCTATCATCTCGAATTTTTATGCCCGCGCCGGTTATGTGAAACTGAATAATGGCAAAACAGGTTCCATTACCTTTATTGGTACTGTATCACCAGCGGGTGGTAACCTTAAAGAACCGGTGACAGAATCCACCAAAAAAGCTGCCCGTTGTTTTTATGCATTATCGCAGCAACGCGCCGACAGCAAGCGCTATCCGGCTGTTGACCCAATTGAAAGTTACTCAAAATACCTTGAATACGACGAGTTTAAGGAATACATCAATGAACAGAATGGCGCCGATTGGATCGACCGGGTTAATCAGTTAAAAACCATTCTCCTGCGAGGTAAAGAAACCTATGAGCAGATCAACATCCTGGGTGATGATGGTGTGCCAATCGAATATCACATCACCTACTGGAAATCAGAGGTTGTTGATTTTGGCCTTGCACAGCAGGATGCTTTTGACCCGATAGACCAACAATCCAGCATGGATCGTCAGAAATATATGCTCGATAAAATATTGGGGGTTTGTGATGCTGAGTTTAGTTTTGAATCATTTACAGAAGTTGACATATACTTTAAAAGAATTATCAACGAAATAAAACAAATGAACTATTCCGTTTTTGACTCTGACGATTTTAAGAAACACGAGAAGGAACTGGAAAAAATAATTGAAGAAAGGAAGGCGGCATAATGGAAACAAAAGCTTTTCAGAAGATATATACAAAAATTCAGGAGCTCACAAAAGCTACCTGCACCCTTGAAGCAACAGGCGTTGGTTATGATGAACTTGCCCTGGTAAACGGCAAACTTGCCCAGGTGGTGAAAATTATCGGTAATAAAGTAACGCTTCAGGTTTTTGGTGGTACCGAAGGAATCCCTACAAATGCGGAAATTACCTTCATGGGAAAAGCCCCAACCATTAAGGTAAGCGATCAGCTGGCAGGTCGATTTTTTAATGCCTTTGGCCAACCGATTGATGGCGGACCGGAAATCGAAGGGGAAGAACGTCAGATTGGTGGCCCTTCGGTAAACCCCGTCCGGCGTAAGCAGCCTTCAGAACTAATCGCTACCGGTATTGCCGGTATTGACCTCAACAATACCCTTGTATCGGGTCAGAAGATTCCTTTCTTTGCTGATCCGGATCAGCCATTCAACCAGGTGATGGCCATGGTAGCCCTGCGCGCCAAAACAGATAAAATTATTCTGGGCGGTATGGGACTTACCAATGACGATTACCTGTTTTTTAAGAATGTATTTGACAACGCAGGGGCTCTTGACCGGATTGTGAGTTTTGTGAACACCACTGAAAACCCACCGGTTGAACGACTGTTGGTACCGGACATGGCGCTTACGGCTGCCGAATATTTTGCAGTGGATAAAAATGAAGAAGTGCTGGTTCTGCTGACAGACATGACTTTATATGCTGATGCGCTTAGTATTGTGTCAAACAGGATGGACCAGATTCCCTCAAAAGACAGTATGCCCGGATCACTGTATTCTGATTTGGCTAAAATATACGAAAAAGCCGTTCAGTTCCCCGAAGGTGGATCCATTACCATTATTGCGGTAACTACCCTCTCGGGTGGCGATATTACCCATGCCATCCCCGACAATACAGGATATATTACTGAAGGACAGCTTTTCCTTCGTTCAGATACAGACGTGGGAAAAGTAATTGTCGATCCTTTCCGGAGCCTGTCGCGGCTTAAACAGTTGGTTATTGGCAAGAAAACACGCGAAGATCATCCAAGGGTTATGAACGCTGCAATCAGGCTTTTTGCTGATGCTGCCAATGCCAAAACAAAACTCGAAAATGGTTTTGATCTAACAGATTATGATGAACGTAGTTTGAATTTTGCAAAAGACTATTCACGGGAATTGCTTGCTATCGATGTAAATATTGATATTGACCAGATGCTTGATACAGGGTGGAGCCTGTTTAAGAAGCATTTCAAACGTGAAGAGGTAGGGATCAAACAAGACATTACAGATAAATACTGGCCCCAGGATTAAAAGGGTTTGTATTTTTGCCTGAAACAGCATTTATGCAGATTTCAGCAAGTGCAATTCACTGATTAATGACTTTAATTATGTGCTATGGCTATTAATTTTCAATACAATAAAACAGCACTGCAGCAGCTTGACAAACAGCTGAAAGTTCGGGTGCGCGCACTGCCGACACTTAAAAACAAAGAGTCGGCGCTTCGTATTGAAGTCAAGCGGGCCAAGGATACCATGAAACAGATGGAGGCCAAACTCGAAAATAAAATCCGCTCTTATGATGAACAGCTTACAATATGGGGCGAGTTCGACAGCAGTCTCCTGTCAATTGAAGATGTGAACCTGTCTGTAAAAAAAATTGCCGGTGTAAAAACACCTGTGCTTGAAGGTATCGAATTTCACCTGAAACAGTTCAGTCTGTTTAACAAACCCGATTGGTTTCTGGACGGCATTTCGCAGGTAAAAGAACTGGCAGAAATTGCCATTGAGAGCGAAGTTTTCAAACGAAAAATGGAACTGCTGGATTATGCCCGGAAAAAAACAACTCAAAAAGTTAACCTGTTTGAGAAAGTACAAATTCCGGGATATCAGGATGCCATCCGCAAAATAAAACGATTTATGGAGGATGAAGAAAACCTTTCAAAATCGGCCCAGAAAATTGTAAAATCACGACAAGCAGAAACGGAGGTGGCCCTATGATTTTACCAATGAAGAAACTCACTTTTCTTGTTTATCATAAAGAATACCTCAAATTCCTAAACAAACTGCAGGATAAGGGCCTGGTGCATGTCATTATGAAGGAGACAGGGGATATTGAAAACACAACCCTGAAGGAAAGGTATGAGTTGATTTACAGGCTTTCCACTGCCATCAAATTCCTTGAGCGTAGAAGATTCAGCATGGACATGGAAGAAGACCCCGAAAAAAAATCAGTCCATGAAATTGAAGCCCTGGAAATTCTTAATGAAATTGAAAATCTCCGGTATGACACCGAACTCTATCATCAGCAGCTAAGCATCCTGCAAAAGGAACTTGGAGCAGTTCAACCATGGGGCGACTTCTCTACAGAAAAAATCAAGAAAATTGAAGAAAGGGGCTATATTGTCCAGTTTTTCTCTGTCCCTGTTAAGGGCTTCAACCCTGAATGGGCAGAAAAATACAATGCCCTGGAGGTAGATGTTATTGGTTCAACAAAGTACTTCATCACTATATCCCAGGAAGAGGTTACTGATATTGAAGCAGAAGAAATCCGAAGACCTGAACGTACCCTTTCTGATGTAAAAAAAGAAATAGAAAAAACAGAAAAGACCCTACAAAAGGCCGAGGAAATATTCAATGATTTTGCCCTGAAGTATTACGATGCATTAATCAAAAAAAGGGATCAGGCTGAAAAAGAATTCACTTTTGAAAAGGTTGTGCTTAGTACAGACAGGCAGGCCGATGAAAAATTAATGATACTTGAAGGCTGGATTCCCGAGGAAAAGAGAGAAGACATCATTGATTTCCTGGAAAAAGAAGGCATTTATTATGAGATAAGCAATCCGGAACCTTCGGATGATGTTCCGATTAAATTGAAAAACAACCGGTTTGCAAAGCTTTTTGAATCCATTGGTGAGCTATATACTTTGCCGGAGTACAGAGAATTGGATCTGGTGCCATTTTTTGCACCCTTTTATATGTTGTTCTTTGGCTTCTGTCTTGGCGATGCCGGATACGGACTTTTAATTATACTGGGAACACTATTTGGTATTTACAAGGGAAGCCGAAAGCTAAAACCTATTTTCAAGCTTGGCCTGTTCCTTGGTATCGCCACTACAATTATGGGTATTGTCGGAGGGACATTCTTTGGCATCATGCTCGATCAGAAAGAGTCCTGGACCTGGATGAGAGAATATCAGGCAATGATACTGGATAGTGATCAA
This sequence comes from uncultured Bacteroidales bacterium, assembly GCA_964652315.1. Lineage (GTDB taxonomy): Bacteria > Bacteroidota > Bacteroidia > Bacteroidales > JAAAOM01 > CAZZBU01. Next base: position 9,732 of record CAZZBU010000065.1, on the reverse strand, counting down.
ATGATGTTATTCGCACTTGGCCTGGGTTATATACAGGTATTGCTGGGTATGTTTATCAAAGCCTTCAATAGAATGCGCATGTATGGGGCAAAACACGGCATTTCACAATTTGGCTGGATTATCATTGTTATGATTACGGTTCCTGCCATTCTGCTGATGACCCAGGATTTGATTCCTGCCGAAACAGGCAAAAAAATCATCCTGATTTCGGCGATAACCGGTGGATTACCAGCATTATTCTACAATTCTCCGGGAAAAAATCCATTCATGAATTTCGGGGTTGGATTATGGGATACGTATCAGACCGCATCCGGATTACTGGGTGATGTATTATCCTATATCCGTTTGTTTGCGCTGGGTATTTCAAGCGCTATCCTTGGAAATGTATTTAATACGCTGGCTATGGATTTAAGCCCTTCTGAACCTATAATTTTAAGAATCCTGGTGATGATCCTTATTTTGACCTTTGGCCACAGCCTGAACTTTTTCATGGCAGCCCTGGGATCATTTGTTCACCCTTTGCGCCTGACCTTTGTGGAATTTTATAAAAACGCAGGGTTCATGGGGGGCGGTAGAAAATATGAACCATTTAGCAAATAATTTAAAAACGAAAAAATATTAAACATTTTATTAAAACTGAAATAGTATGGAACCAATTGTATTAGCGTATATCGGAATAGGAATCATGGTAGGCCTGTCAGGAATTGGCAGTATTTACGGTGTGTCAATCAGTGGTAATGCTGCTGTTGGAGCTATGAAAAAAGATCCTGAATCGTTTGGTAATTACATGGTATTATCAGCATTACCGAGTACTCAGGGACTTTATGGATTTGTTGGCTTTTTTGTTATGCAGGGTGCCCTTGTAGCCGACATGACCTGGTTGGCAGCAGGTGCTGTATTTGGTGCCGGCCTGGCTATGGGACTGTCCGGTCTGTTCAGTGGAATACGCCAGGGACAGGTTTGTGCCAATGGTGTGGCTGCCATCGGATCGGGCCATAAAGTATTTGGTAACACCATGATTTTAGGTGTTTTCCCGGAACTTTATGCCATCCTTGGCCTGTTGGTAGTGATACTGATAAACGGTACACTTCCTGCTTAGAAAAGTATAATTAATCGAATAAAATTATGGAATCCAACTATAGTCGTTTAGGCTTATTAGTTGGATTTTTTTTTACCCGGTGGTTCCAATTATACGTTATATTTGACAATTTCAAAAACCTGACGTAAATGATTGATATTTTTATTCTTATTCTTGCCATCGCGCTTATAATCATTGGTATACTGGGATGTGTTCTGCCCATTATCCCCGGTCCGCCCATTAGCTTTTTGGGCCTTTTAGTGGTACATTTCACCCGGTTTGCCGATTTCTCGACAAATTTTTTATGGATTGCCGCAGCCGCATCGCTCATTGTTACTGCCCTTGATTTTGTGGTGCCTATATGGGGTACACGCAGGTATGGTGGCACCAAATATGGCATCTGGGGTGCTACTATTGGAATGGTTATAGGAATGGTATTTCTTGGGCCCCTGGGAATAATCCTTGGCCCTTTCTTAGGAGCTATTCTTGGCGAAACCCTCCAGGGTAAAAAATCAAATGATGCTTTCAGGGCCGGATTAGGTTCTTTTCTGGGCTTTTTATTGGGTGTGGGACTAAAACTGGCAACCTCCTTTATTTTCACGTTTTATTTTATTCGCGAAATAGTGCAGACCATCAGAATGTAAAACAATCGGATCCTGTTCGACTAACCTGTAAAATAACTGGTTTGATTTTACGTATTACTTATTGAAAATATAAACGCAGAATAAAGGAATGAAAAAAATATTTTGGATAGGCTTAATTGGATTGGTTTTCAACCTCAATTCATCCATTGCACAGGGATGGAGTTACAGTGATTATAACACATATACCTATCAGAATTTCAGGGAAAACAAACTTTTTCATGAAACCATTGATTTTGACAATATTGATTACCCCCGTATGCATGCAGCTATTTTTTATTTAACAAATGTTGAACGGGTGAAAAAAGGATTAATGCCGGTGGAATTCAACCTGAATCTTGAAATTGCTGCCTGGCATCATTCCAAAGCTATGGTTAAAAAAGATTTTTTCAATCACCTGAATATTTATGAAAAGGAACGCCGGGAACCAAATGGCCGGGCTAAATTTGCAGGAATCAATAATCCTTACCTGGCTGAAAACATTGCTGAGACATCCGCACTGCAATACAAATCAGGATCTGAGCTTTACATTATTGATAAAGAAAATGCCAGATTCAGCTATACTGATGGCGGACCAATTATACCGCCGCAGACTTACATAGGCTTTGCTGAAGTTGTGGTGGACCAATGGATGCATTCCAAACCCCATAAGAAAAACATTCTTTCAAAAGATGCTTTGCAACTGGGCTGTGGCTCCTACCTTTATTATGATAAAAGGTTCTATAACATGCCAACCATCAGGTCAACACAAAACTTCCAGTGGTATGAAAAGGTCAGTGCTTCAAAACCTATTGATTCCCTGCCGCAGGATTGATATCACATTTATCCGGGCAGGCATTTGAAATCCTGATAGTAAAAACTGCCTGATTTTCTTCAAACGTTTTTAATACCTCCCTTTCCAGCAGGTTGAATACATCCGCAGCCTCACCTCCTATCAGCGTGCTCATGGGCTGTATCTCAATCCTGAGGTTTTTATAATTTTTTAATCGTTTCAGAAAAATTGTAATTTCCTCTTCAAAACCAGCATGAAAGGGACTGTAAGATATTTCTGCCTGAATATACATCTTAGTCTTCTTTTCTGGCCAGGCCTGCAATAAAAGCTCCTGAATAGAGCCGTTCCGAATTGTCAAGTTTAGCTTTCTGTGCATCCCCCATGAGCGTCATATCTTCATTAAAAAAAACACATGACTGCATTTCAAGGACGCTTCCAAAACCAAAAAGGATTTCTTTCAACCGCTCAGGCGTAAGAAAATTAGCATATTTCAATACAGGATCATCCATTCTGCGTTCTCCTAAGCGTGAAAAAAGATTTAGCCCTGCAATCAAAACATATCCTCCCGGAATGAGTATCCTGTTAATCTCATCAATAACGTCAGCAGGTTTTATTATAAATTCCAGCGCAGTAATCATCGCTACAAAAGGCACTGATTTATTGGGAAATAGTAAATCAGTGGCACTGGCATGTATGAACTCAGCATAAGGGATGTTCTTTTGTTTTGCTTTATCAATCATCTTTTCAGATGCTTCTATGCCGGTAACCTGAAACCCTTTGTCTGCAAAAAAAGAGGTCCAGTGGCCAGTTCCGGACCCAATCTCAACCATGGGACCGGGTTTTACAATGCGGCCAATGATATCGGATACCAGCTTTTTTTCTTCAGCATCAATTTGCTGACCAGGCGCTGACATGTAATAATCATCATACTCATCAGCAACTAAATCAAAATTAAATGAGCTAACCATCAAAATAAAGAAAAATGATATTGTTAATTTGTTGTCTTAATCTCCCAGTGTAGCCACCATAACAGCCTTGATGGTGTGCACCCTGTTTTCGGCTTCGTCAAACACCAGGGACGCAGGTGACTCAAACACTTCTTCCGTAACCTCCATGGCTTCAAGACCGAATTTCTGATATATTTCTTCACCTATTTTTGTTTCCCGGTTATGAAACGCCGGCAAACAATGCAGGAATTTAACATCAGCATTGCCCGTAAGCATCATCATTTTTGAATTTACCTGATAGGGCTGCAGCAGTTTGATGCGCTGTTCCCACACTTCGTCAGGTTCACCCATAGAAACCCATACATCAGTATAAATAAAATCTACGCCTTTTACACCTTCTTCTATAGACTCTGTTACAGTTATGGTAGCTCCTGTTTCTTTCGCTATTTCACGGCACTTATCCACAAGGGTTTTTTCAGGCTGACATTCTGTTGGAGCTACTGCACGGAAATCCATACCCATTTTGGCAGCACCAATCATAAGCGAATTTCCCATGTTGTTGCGCGCATCACCTACATAAGCAAAACGAATTTGAGACAAAGGCACATTTGAATGTTCCTTCATGGTAAGAAAATCAGCGAGTATTTGAGTGGGGTGATATTCATTCGTAAGCCCGTTCCAAACCGGTACGTTAGAATAACATGCCAGCTCTTCCACTGTTTTTTGGGCAAAACCGCGGTATTCAATGCCATCATACATCCGTCCCAATACCCTGGCGGTATCCTTCATGGATTCCTTGCTTCCAATCTGCGAGCCAGCCGGACCAAGATAGGTAACATGTGCTCCCTGATCATAAGCTGCCACTTCAAAAGCACAGCGGGTACGTGTGGATGTTTTCTCAAAAATCAGGGCAATGTTTTTGCCCTTTAACCTTGGTTGTTCCGTACCGGTATATTTTGCTTTCTTAAGATCCGCTGCCAATTCAAGCAAATAATTGATTTCCTGAGGAGTAAAATCAAGCAGTGTTAGAAAACTACGGTTTCGAATATTAAATGCCATGAATAAAAATTATTAATAATTATACAATAATAATGAATAAAAATGCAAAGATACAATTAATCCTCATAATGCATGGTGATTTTCGATCCAAAAGTACGATCTTCAAGCTTAGTTGCTTCGGTAATGACACTTTTTTTTCCGCCATTTTCAATAAAATTTAAAGCAGCGCGTATTTTCGGGGCCATGTTGCCCTCTCCAAACTGTCCATCATGGAGGTATTTTAAAGTATCAGCATAATCCAGGAATTCAGCAATTCGCTGGGTTTCCTTTTTATAATCCAGGTAGATATAAGGAACATCAGTAAGAATGTAAAATTCATCAGCGCCAATATCGGCTGCCAGCAATGAAGAGGCCAAATCTTTGTCAATGACTGCCTCAGCCGGCCGCACATCCCCTGATTCATCATAGTATACAGGAATACCACCTCCACCTGATGCAATGACAACTTTTCCGCTTAGGGCAAGTTCTTTAATCAGGGATTCATTCATTATTTTCAGTGGTTTTGGAGAGGGTACCACACGGCGATAGCCCAGTGTGGATTTTGCTTCTTCTTTAAAGGACCACCCTTTTTCATTTGTCATTTTTTCAGCCATTTCAGGTGAATAGCTTTTTCCTATTCTTTTGGTTGGCACATGGAATGCATGGTCATGCTGATCAACCTCAACCAACGTAACCAACGTAACTACATCTTTTTCTATGCCATGCTTTTTTAGCACATTTCGAAACATGCGTTCAATCATATACCCGATACCTCCCTGGGTATCAGCAACACAAATATCGAGCGGCATTTGCGGGATTTGGTATAAAATTTCACCCGCGTCATTTCTGAGCAGGCTATTGCCAACCTGCGGTCCGTTGCCATGCGTAATTACAATATTATAACCATCTTTAATCAGGTATACCAGATTTTCGAGTGTTTGAAAAGTATTTTCCTCTTGTTCGTCAATTGTACCCGCCTGATTGTCGCGCAGCAAAGCATTCCCCCCAAGGGCCAGAACTGCCAGTTTTTTATTCTTCATAACGTTTTAAATTATCACAGGAATTCTTTCAAAAAGAACCTGTTACATATAAACAAATCGTTTACTTTCTGATTTAAAACTAGCCAAATCACTCTTTTTATATGCTGATTTTTAGCATCCTTTCCAGGGCTTTTTATTCATTCGTCAAAAAACAAAACCTGCTTATGGAAAACAAAATATCCTTATTAACTTTATGCCCAATATTCCGTACAAAAGAGTTAATTACAGAGAAGGCAAAGCGTGATAAAGAAGTGGAAAAGTAATTTAATTGGGCCGGTTTGGAATAGAAAAACAACCGGGTTACGGCTTGTATTCATAAATGTAGTGATAATCAGCATTATTACAACATGTACAAATTATACAAAAGAAAAAGAACTTACCCAAGGGATTATAAAATATGACATCACCTACCTTGAAAACAACCTTGATAACATCTCAACCCACTTATTGCCAAAAGAAATGCAACTTCATTTCAACGAGGATTATTCCCTAACAGAAATCGAAGGGTTTATGGGCTTGTTTAGCATTAAGCTAATTTCTGATTACAGAAATAACACAGAAACCACCATAGTGAAATTTTTTGATAATAAATATGTGCATTATGGTGAAAAAAACCAGGAATCATCCATTTTTCAGTTTATGGAATTCACGGATATTGCCCCTACCGAAGACAGCCTGAAAATTGCAGGATATCCGGCCCGGCTTGTTACCATTAGCGAGCGGGATATGAAGGATACATTCCATGTATATTATACCCAGTCCATTGGCTGCTCCAAACCCAACCGTAATAACCCTTACAGGATAATCGACGGCGTGCTGCTCAGGTTTGTCCTCCAGCTAAGCCACATGAGAATGTACCTTACTGCCCAGGAGGTGATTAATAAAAACATCCCTGATTCCTTTTTTGATGTACCTGAGGATTATAATGTGGTATCACAGGAAAACATGTCGTATTTAATAGAAGAAATCATGTCCTCCAATTAACCTCAAAGGCCATTTGATTATCCAACAGCTACTTGCAGATTTTTTTAAGGTTATCTTAATAAATCACATAAATTTGTGATGGATTACAATTAGTTTCTTTAAACACTTTATTAATATTGCAGCAGTAAAATCTGTTCGATTCATGCCCGGAAAAAGAAAAAAAAACAAAAAGAATTCACAGCATAAAAAAAGACAGTTTCTTCAGGATGACAGGTTCAGGCTTGTCATGGGATTTTTCACCCTCTTTTTTTCATTGTTTGTTACCATAGCTTTTGTATCTTATTTGTTCACCTGGAAAGCAGATCAGACCTTCGAATTCCAACAGGTATTTTCGAATGCCGGTATACAGGTAGACAACTGGGCTGGGAAAGCAGGTGCCTACCTGGCCTTGCTGTTTATTTCAGAATGGGTTGGGTTAGCCGCATTTGCACTGCCGTTTCTGCTTAGCATTGCAGGATTAAGATTTTTTGATATACGCCTGTTGCCCCTGCGGAGAACTACCAGAATAACCATTGCCGGTGTTTTAATAACCTCTGTTGCAATGAGTTATCTTGCCGGAATGGATGCCAGCTATCTTGGAAGCGGTCCGGGTGGAAAACACGGGTATTATGTATCGGAATGGTTACGGGCACTGCTGGGTAATGTTGGTACAGCATTTTTCTTAATCCTTGTGATAGCCAGTTTCTTGTACCTCTCTTTCCCTGCCCTGATTTTTAGAATTATTTCCTTTGCTAAAAAGAAACCCTATGTGTACACGCCAAAAGCAACACCTTCAGTAGCAGCTGCTAAGTCAGATGAGGCACATGAATCAGAAACATCAGAAGGCCCGGAGAACAGAGACCTGGTTTTTGAAACAGAGTTTGCGGATAGCGGTACAGAACGATACGATGGACTGGAGGTAGAAAAGCCGGATAATGAAGAGTTTTACAGCCAGACAGCCACAGAGGCAGGAACTGCCCCAGAAGAAGAAGAGGGGGACTATTTAATGTTTAGCGTGGAAGACCGGAGTGAACTCCCGGATGAACAAGCGGTGGATCAAAACACAGAACCCCTGGAGGATTTTGACCCAACACTTGAACTCCCACGTTATCAGTTTCCCACACTTGATCTGCTTGAAAACCATTCCGCGGATTCTTCGAGTGTAAGCGATGAAGAATTAATCAGCAATAAAAATAAAATTGTTGAAACCCTGGCACATTACAAAATACAAATTGATAAAATCAAGGCCACTATTGGTCCTACCATTACCCTCTACGAGATTGTACCGGCGCCAGGTATCCGGATTTCGAAAATCAAAAACCTTGAGGACGATATTGCCCTTAGCCTTGCCGCTCTGGGCATCCGTATTATAGCACCAATGCCGGGCAAGGGGACCATTGGAATTGAAGTCCCCAATCAAAACCCGGATATTGTATCCATGCTCTCCATTTTATCTTCAAGGAAATTTCAGGAATCAAAATTTGAGCTGCCGGTAGCATTGGGAAAAACCATTTCGAACGAAACCTACATTTTTGATTTAACTAAGATGCCCCACCTGCTTGTTGCCGGAGCTACCGGGCAAGGTAAATCGGTTGGTCTCAATGCAATTTTGACCTCATTGATTTATAAAAAACATCCTTCGCAGATTAAATTTGTACTGGTTGATCCAAAAAAGGTAGAATTAACCCTTTACTCGCGCATTGAAAAGCATTTTCTGGCCAAACTACCTGAAGAGGAAGAAGCCATTGTCACGGATACACAAAAAGTAATACATACCCTCCACTCACTAACCATAGAAATGGATCAGCGGTATGACCTGCTTAAAAAAGCGCATGTAAGAAACATTAAGGAATACAATCAAAAATTCATTAAGCGCAGGTTAAATCCGGAGAAAGGCCACCGTTATCTTCCATACATTGTGGTAGTGGTCGATGAGTTTGCCGATATGATTATGACAGCCGGCCGTGAGGTTGAGAACCCCTTGGGCAGGCTTGCACAATTGGCCCGGGCTATTGGTATCCACCTGATTATTGCTACCCAAAGGCCAACAACAAACATCATTACCGGTGTAATCAAAGCCAATTTTCCCGCCAGGATAGCCTTTCGTGTTACATCCGGAGTGGATTCAAAAACCATCCTCGATACCACCGGGGCCAATCAACTGATTGGACGGGGAGACATGCTAATTACCTCCGGTGGCGACCTGGTACGCGTGCAATGCGCCTTTATTGATATCCCCGAACTTGAGCGAATTACCACCTTCATAGGCGATCAACAAGGCTATACTAGTGCCTTGATGTTGCCGGAATATGAAGACGACAATGCTACTTCGGAGATTGGTGAGGTGGATTTAAAAAACAGGGATGACCTCTTCGATGATGCCGCCAGATTAATTGTACAAAATCAACAGGGATCTACTTCGCTGATACAACGTAAATTTTCCATTGGATACAACAGGGCGGGCCGGATTATCGACCAACTCGAAGCCGCTGGAATCGTAGGTCCGTTTGAGGGTAGCAAGGCCCGTCAGGTGTTATTTCCGGATGAATACAGTCTGGAACAATATTTGAATGACCTAAATAAAAATTAAAATCATGATGAGAATAATTGCTGTTATAATAATATTATCCCTGATGCTTGCAATAAACGCACTTGCCCAAAAAGACCCTGCAGCTCAGGAATACCTTGATAGAGTTGCAGAAGAAGCCATGCAGAATAAACCGCTGCAGTTTGATTTTACATATCACCTGGAATCTGTTGAGGATGAAGATTTAAACATCACCCAGGAAGGGACAGCCATACTTAAGGGGGATAAATACCGGATAGAAATGCCTTCGACCCACATTTTTTTCGATGGGAAATTTTTATATAATTACATTCCTGAAGTGGATGAAATCACTATTTCACTGCCGGAAGAAGAGTATGATGAGTTTTTTCTGAATAAACCTTCCAAAATCTTCACTTTGTACAAAGAAGATTTTAAGTACAGGCTGACTAATAAATTCACTGAACATGGCAGGAACATGGTAGAGATAGATTTACATCCCCATGAATTGGAAAGAAGTTATTTCCGTATCAGGCTGCATATCGATGCTGATGACAATGAAATAGTCCGTGTAACCATATTCGAAAAAATGGGAAACCGCTATACCCTGACTCTTTCAAACTATAAGCATCTCAACGATTATCCCGATTCAAAATTTACCTTTAACCCGGAGGAATCACCAGAAACTACGGTGATGGATTTGAGGGA
>CAZZBU010000064.1:17314-21893 GCA_964652315.1 uncultured Bacteroidales bacterium | reverse complement strand
ATACAAAAATCTTTGCAGGGATACAGCAGTTATTTTTGCAGTTTCTTCAGGTAATCTGTTGTTGTATTGAAAAATTCCTCGCGAATAGCATTGGCATCAATGTCTTTATAGAGGTAGGTGTTTTTGTTTTCAAAGGATTCTGTTTTAACTTCCTCAGTCCATTCAGGAAAAATCATAATGCTGATCAGGGCCAGATCCCAGATGGTTCGCTGGTATCGTCCGCCGTCAAGATGGGTATACCACCGGTCAATAATATAATCCGCAAGCGGATGAATGCCTTGTAACCTGTTTTTTGTTTCTTCAAAATCGAACGTCATCTTGCCGGCCACATTAACAGGAATAATATGCATGGTCACCTGTGAGGAAAGCATGATTTCAGTAGCCTGCACATCCATGATGGCATTAAAGTCGGTGCGTTTGGATGTATTCGTCTCAAAATTGTAGGATGTTCCCAGCCAGTATACTTCTATTTTGTTTTCTATATCAGGGGCAATATAAATGGCAGAAGCCACATTGGTGAGAGCTCCGAGGGCTATCACCGGTATTTTTTCGCCTTCGGGCAGCCGGCGGGCCTGTTTAATGATTTCATACGTTGCTGCAGAATGTTGAGCCATGTCTCCCCAGTCGTACATGCGATCATTTCCTCCACGCAGGGTAGGCACTTCGTTTTCCATCTCCAGGTAGCTTACAAGTACCTGGTTGAGCCTGTGGCTTTCCTCCATGGAGTTGTCCACCGCCCAGTGGCTTGCCTGCCATTGAGTTCCATTGAGCGCTATGATGTCCCAGGATGGTTCAATAAGCGCACGAACGATGGCGTACAAGTCGTCCACTTCGTTGCCGGTGTCTGCATCAAGGATGACTTGTTTTTGCGATTGGGCATTATATAACAACCCGCATGAAAGCATAACAATCAAAAAACATATCTTTTTCATAATAGTAATCTTTTTTCACCCCAAAAATAAGACTTTGTGGATTTCCACCAAATGACTTTGCTGCTTGTAAAGCCTGTATTGTTATTTTGGTGCCGGAGAATGACATTCAACCGGCTACTTTGGCCAGGATTACTGAATTGTATCCTGAAGATAAAGCTACCGGGTTTAAGATGGGCGATCTAAGGGGAGCATGGAAAGTTCAATTTAAAGATGATAAGGAAAATTGAGCTGACTTAATAAAAATTTTGATTGATTCTAATTAACCACTAAATATTCAGCTTATTGATTAAAAAAGAATGTTTTATAAAATTAAGCCAAATAATTCCATTCAAAATAATGCATTTAAAACACTTATTCGAATATTTCTCGATTTGTATTCCCAAAATGTTTGCGTTATTTTTATTGCATTATCCTGAATTAATTAATAACTAATTTTAATAAGATGAACCGAAGGAATTTTATTACCACCACAGGTACAGCCGCTGCAGGCACTCTGCTTACTTCCAGTGCTTCAGCAATGAATCGAAACAGCATGTTCTCTGCTAAAAAGCGTATTGCACTTGTAGGAACCGGAATCCGCGGTATTACTTTTTGGGGAAAGAACCTGGTGGATGAATATGGCGATTTAATTGAGTTTGTGGGGCTTTGCGATATAAACCCCGGCCGTGTTGAATTTGGGAAAAAATTCATTGGGGTGAACTGTCCGGTGTTTGTTGATTTTAACAAAATGATGCAGACAGTAAAGCCTGATATGCTTATTGTATGTACTGTGGATGCCACCCACCATGAATTTATTATCAAAGGCCTGGAAATGGGGGTTGATGTGATTACAGAAAAACCCCTGACTACCGATGAGTACAAGTGTCAGCGAATTTTGGATGCCGAACGCAAATCAGGTAAAAAGCTTATTGTTGGTTTTAACTACCGGTATAACCCGCATTATACCAAGTTGCGCGAACTTATTGCCGAAGAACGTGTAGGGAAGATAACCTCTGTGGATTTTAACTGGTACCTGAATACCTATCACGGAGCGTCCTACTACCGCCGATGGCATGGTGAACGTAACATGGGAGGTACGTTGCTGGTGCATAAGTCAACCCATCACTTTGATTTGCTGAACTGGTGGCTTAATTCTGATCCTGTTGAGGTTACAGCATATGGCATGCTCGACCATTATGGTTCGAATAATAACTTCCGTGGTGTAAAATGCCGTGAATGTCCACATACTGATAAATGTGAGTTTTACTACGATATTACCAAAGACAAAACCTCCATGGATCTGTATGTAGCCTATGAAAAACATGATGGTTATATCCGCGATAACTGCGTGTGGCGACATGATATTGATATTTACGATAAGATGGCAGTACAAATCAAGTACGCCAATGATGTAGTGGTAAACTACTCGTTAACCACCTATTCTCCTTATGAAGGTATGCGCATTGCCTTTAACGGGTTTAAAGGCCGCCTGGATGCCTGGGATGGTATTCCCTGGCGGAAAGAAGAAAAACTAAGCCAGGCTGAATTGCATGCCAAGGAAATGTCGCAAGACGAAAAAGAAGGGGCAGCCAATTATGAAGAAATAATGATTGGTGATAATTTTAAAGGCACACAATTGCTGAAGGTACCACGTCCGAAAGGTGGTCACGGAGGTGGAGATAAACGCCTCCAGGATAAAATATTCCGTAATCCGGATATGGCTGATCCTTTGAAGCACTCGGCTGGCAGCCGTGACGGGGCTATGTCGATTCTGGTAGGGATAGCAGCACGAAAGAGCATAGAACTAAACAGGCCGGTGCGCATAGAAGAATTAACAGATATTAAACCTCATCCCACAAGAGGTGCATAACTGTTGAAGTTATTTATATATTAAGGAGGCTATTAACCATGCGTGTTATAGCCTCCTTTTTTTTTGCAAAACTCGGTATACTCCAAATGAATGGTGTAAAATTATCCACAATTGCATCCGGGGTAAAACAAAAATTCGGGTAACTTTGTTAATAATGATTAGATCTAACATCGAACATATACTTAATTTAAAATACAAATACTCATGAAGTACGATTTAATAGTCATTGGAAGCGGTCCTGGTGGATATGTTGCTGCAATCCGTGCATCCCAGCTTGGAATGAAGGTAGGGGTAGTTGAAAAAGCAGAACTTGGAGGCGTTTGCCTGAACTGGGGGTGTATTCCAACAAAATCCTTATTAAAAAGCGCTCAGGTTTATGAATATGTGAAGCATGCCGGTGATTATGGCATAGAAATAAGTGGTGACAGCAAGCCTGATTTTAAAAATGTGATAAAACGTAGCAGGGAGATTGCAGATGGCATGAGCAAAGGTATTCAGTTTTTATTTAAGAAAAACAAAATCGATCACCTGCAGGGATTTGGCAGGCTTTTGAAAAATAACACTGTTGAGGTTAAAGATGATAACGGTAAAACCCAGAATTTTGAAGCCGGACATATTATATTGGCTACCGGTGCACGTTCACGCGAGTTGCCAAATCTGAAACAGGATGGAGAAAAGGTTTTTGGTTACCGGAAAGCAATGACCCTCGAAAAACTTCCGGAAACGATGGTGGTTGTTGGCTCGGGTGCAATTGGAAGTGAATTTGCTAATTTCTATCAATCTATGGGTACGCAGGTAACCCTGGTAGAATTTTTGCCTAATGTGGTGCCTGTAGAGGATGAAGAGGTGTCGAAACAACTGGCCCGCTCATTCAAAAAAATGGGCATGAAAATTCTGACCTCCTCTACTGTAGAGTCTGTTGATACCAGTGGAAAAAAATGTAAAGTGGTGATTAAGACCAAAAAAGGTGAGGAAACTCACGAAGCGGATGTGGTACTGTCGGCAGTTGGTATTACGCCAAACCTCGAAGGTATTGGCATTGAGGAGCTGGGCATTGAGATGGAAAACGGAAAAGTCAAAGTAGATGATTATTATCGTACCAGTGTCAAAGGTATTTATGCCATTGGTGATATTGTTCATGGTCCGGCACTGGCTCATGTGGCTTCAGCTGAGGGTATTGCCTGTGTGGAAAAAATAGCCGGTCATGACACCCCTCCGGTGGATTACTCCAATATTCCGGGTTGTACCTATACCACACCTGAAATTGCATCCATGGGGCTGACAGAGAAGGCAGCCCGCGAGGCCGGCTACGAAATAAAGATTGGTAAATTCCCCTACACGGCATCCGGTAAAGCCAGTGCGGCCGGTGCAAAAGAAGGTTTTGTAAAGTTGATATTTGATGAGAAATATGGTGAACTTCTGGGAGCCCACCTCATTGGTGCCAATGTTACCGAGATGATTGGCGAGTTAATTACTTCAAAAACCCTTGAGACTACCGGCAGGGAAATTATCAAGTCGGTCCATCCGCACCCTACCATGTCGGAGGCCATTATGGAAGCCGCTGCTGCAGCCTATGGCGAGGTGATCCATATTTAATGCCCATGTTATTTTTGATATTTTGTTGCCCTGGTAAACCCCGGTTGCCAGGGTTTTTCTTTTTGATATTCTTTCCGGCTTGGAAAAGCTGAGTTATGAAAAGAATGATAATTATTTTTTTTGTAACCGCTTATAAGATGATGGCGTCATACCAACACAAAACAAATAATTAAAATTTATCGTCATGGAAGTATTGATTGCA
>CAZZBU010000064.1:1916-17214 GCA_964652315.1 uncultured Bacteroidales bacterium | reverse complement strand
GGCCTCTCCCTGGTCTGGTCGTATTTTATTGCTCAAAAGGTGGATTAGGGTATATGTATCTGCCTACTTTGTGTATAAATCAATGATCTGCTGGATAGCCCTTTCATTTACCGGTCCAAAACCATTGATGACTTCCGATCTCATGGTACCGTCAAAGGTTGGCCGGTAGATGCCTTTTGCCACATAGCCTCCTCCTTCAAATACACCCACCTTGTCAATGTATTCTTCAGTAGGCGGTGTCGGAACAGGCGTGCCGGGTTCAATTAAATCCTTCCACTTTACATCAAAATTTTTAAGTGTGGTAATGTTTGGCTGGTAAGGTTCTACCGACAAATCAAAAAAATCGTTATAAGAAACATCCGAGCTATAATATTCATCTGCCAGAGAAGCAAAACCATGTCCAAACTCATGCATAAACACAATTTCAGATAGAGGATGGTCACTGGTACAGGTGCTATAGAAATTATAAATGCCACCCCCGCCGTATTTATCTGAATTAACCAGGATGATGATTTGATCATTGGGCACTGCAGATGCTATATCCCTCACCTTATGATAGTCTTTGGTAGTCAGGTAGCGTTCGCTGTTAAAAGTATAGAAGCTGCTGTTTAATACCGTGTTTTTCCAGGTATTTTGCCCTGGAATATCCGGGCCGCTTTCCCGGGAGGGGGCAATTATTGCTGTAAAGTTGAAATTTTTTTTGTTTCGGCTAAAAGGATCCCAGGAGAAAAACAATTCTGTGTACCTTTGTGCATCAGTTATGAATTTTTCCATTTCACCAGTGGTATATCCATCAGGAATGATAACTACGTCCACCTTTGTTGCCGGATTTCCATTGTTTATGAGAGATACTGTATCGTAGAGAGTTGTAGTGTTTCGCTCTATGAAATAGCTGTTTGGATTAATGGTATACTCCAACAGCGGATGAAATTCCAATGTTCGGTCGCGTTTAAGCAAGGTAAGAATCACGGAATCCTTTGGAAACGGGATCAACACACTTTCCGGAAAGCTTTTCGGGGTGTGCTCTGCTTCTGATGTGGTTTGCCATTCAATAAACAGGGTGCTGTATCCCCTGGAATAAATCAATTCATTTGTTGATGCATCATGGACTTCTACCAACATCTCCCCATAACGAAACGGATCAATAAGCTGCGTGCGTGAACCTGCCCAGGAGGGCTCTTTTTTAATTTCATCCAAAAAAATATAGGAGGTGTCGCTGGAACCTGCATGATAGTAATCAAACCGCAAGGTGGCATCAGAAAAATAATCTTCGAATACTGGTTGCCCAATCAATGAAAACGGGTTGATAAACAAAATAAAAATGAAAAACCAAATCATCGTTATGTTTTTGAATTTGAGTCTTTCAAAGATAACAGAAAATATATCATGAATGAATCCTGATATAAATCATAAAAATACAATACAATTGTATACATTTGCATGTATTATAGGTAATGAAAATGTAATTTAAGAGGAAATAATTTTATGAAGAACTTAATTCTTCCAACAGGATATAAGAGCCTGTTAACCCTAAAGCAAACCGAAAAGGCCATTTTGCTAGTTAAAGATACATTTCAGGAAAATCTGTCGAGTGAATTGAGGTTACGCCGTGTTACCGCTCCGTTATTTGTGCTGAAAGGCACCGGAGTTAATGATGATTTGAACGGAATAGAACGTAAAGTTACTTTTCCCATAAAATCCCTGAAAGACCGTGAAGCTGAAGTAGTAAATTCACTGGCCAAATGGAAGCGCATGGCCCTGGCTGATTATGACATAGAACCCGGATACGGCATTTACACCGACATGAATGCGGTCAGGCCTGACGAAGACCTGGATAATATCCACTCACTGTATGTGGATCAGTGGGACTGGGAACGGGCACTGTTGCAAGGTGAACGAAACCTTGATTTTTTGAAAACCATTGTAACGAAAATATACGAGGTGTTTAAGCGTACTGAATTTGTGTTGTTTGAGCATTATCCTGAGCTTGAGCCAACGCTTCCTGACGAGATAACCTTTATTCACAGCGAAGAATTGCTCGAACAATACCCTGATTTGTCATCAAAAGACCGGGAATATGAAGCCGTAAAAAAACACGGGGCAATTTTTGTTATCGGCATCGGCGGGGAACTACAGAATGGCTATCCCCACGATGGGCGCGCACCGGATTATGACGACTGGATTACCCCGACTCAGAACGGTTTTAAAGGACTTAACGGTGATATTATTTTTTACAATCCTATTCTTGATTCTGCTTATGAAGTGTCGTCCATGGGGATACGGGTGAATGTGGATTCATTGAATCAACAACTTACCCTTACAGGTACTGAAGATCGGAAAAACCTGAATTTCCATAAGCGATTGTTCAGCGGCGAACTGCCGGATTCCATAGGTGGTGGTTTGGGACAATCCAGAATCTGCATGTTTTTTCTGCGTAAAGCACATATTGGTGAGATTCAGGCCAGCATCTGGCCCGAGGAGATGGTAAAAATATGCCGGGAGAATGGGATATTCCTGGTTTAATCTGACCTTTATGTAAATTTTGGCAAGTTCATGGTAAATATACCAGGTTTCTGTTTATTTTGACTATACTAACTCCTGCATCTCTTCAGGTTCAAGCTCCAGACGCATGCGAATGTGCTCAGCTGTTGGTTGCTGGATAATTAAGATTACCATGGCCAAACCAAAAAGAATAGCAAAGATATAGTGGCCTGTTAACAGATAAAATACAGTATTTAGTATTAGCGGAACTTCCAATAGGACAAGTTTTATGATGAAAAAATTGCGGTAGCCGGTAGCTTTTTCATTTAATGTAGGTAACTCCCTTATTTTTGGAATATTTAATTGCATAATAAGCCAGTTGCCTGCAATACCAATGACCGTAATAAAGAAGCTTACCAAAATAAAGGGGGTTAATTCCTGAGAAATTACAGTGTCAAAGATGTTTCTGGCCCTTAAATAAACAACCAAGGCAGCAAATATAAGCTGACCAATGAGCATAGCCATATAAATTAATCTCAGGGTACGCATATAAGAGAAATGATTGGTCGGGGAGGAGTTCATTCTGGATTTTTTTTCTGTTATAAGATGCAAAATTAAAGATTATTCTTCTTTCTGTATTCACCAATGACAAGTTTTATCATTTCATGGTAGCTCATAATGCCTTTGGGCTGGTTATTGGCCTTTAGGTACTGATTGTATATCGTGGATGAAACCCTTTCCACCGGACTTTTGTATTGCTCCCAGAATCTGTGGTGTGCCTGAATGTCCCTGACAATACCGGGGTGAATGCCTTCTGAGATATGCTCATAAGCGGCCCTGTCCATCTTGGCCAGTTGACCTAAGAAGTACCTTAATGCCATAAGATACCCGGAATATTTAAATTCAGGATTTGGGTTTGCGCGTGATGTTAAAAAACTAATATAATTTGCCTCATCTTCTGTGGCATATCCGCTAAGATGAGCCAGTTCATGGCATATAAGCGCAGGAATAAGAGGATCTGGAATTGACAGGTTTACATTTGCTTCAAAGGTGTGTGGCATAAATACACCCCCAACCCCCATATAGGAGAATATATCTGATATCAGCAACCTTTTTGCAGAAGATGTGTGGGGTACAGGTACGTTATAGGATTCATCAAGCAGATGATACCCATCCAAACCATGCCTGAGGTAGTGTTTGTAACCCTGCCTTAATTTCATAACCCCGGCAGAATCCTCCTTCATCTTTCCACGAAGCAGATTGGCTTCCTGGGTAAGCAGCCGGGTAATGGTAATTACTTCTTCAAGCTCAATATTTTCTGAATCATAACTCAATTTTTGAGAAAAAGGCTCTTTATAATAATTAAGCCCGAAAAACACCATAAACACCATATAGACAATGCCAAGAACAGATGCGAAATTTAATGCGTTATGCAAAAATCTTCTGAAAACAAATCGTTTTGTTCTAAAAAGGCAAACAATTTGTTTTATAATCAGAAATATCAGTAATCCGAGGGAAAAGTAGATAATAATTTCACCTATCGACCATACCGTAAATGAAAACATTTTATTAAAAACAAAGGAGATTGGCCTGAAAATCCAGCCATGATATATTTCCAGGGCCACCTTGTGTTGCATTAAAATCCTGAAAAGGATGATAGCCAATATGGTTATACCAATGACAATCAGATTTCGTTTATTTTCGACCCAGAATGCTTTCATTTTTTTGTGGCATTTTGAAGTGATGAAGATACAAATATTTGCACTTTTTTTTGCCTGTAATTCCGGTTTGTAGGCCTGTAACAATTATTTTCTGAATAGGATTAATTCATCATCCTCTTACTTTTTTAAATTTTTATAAACATTTATTACCCCTTTTTTATTAAGGGTATATTTCGAATATATTGGATTTATTGAAATAATACCCCTTAAAAAACAGGGTATATATAAAAAAATTAATATTTTTTAAAAATGCGTGCCCCCCTGTTAGTTTTTAGTAAAATGCTTAAAATATCCATGTTTTTTGTTTTCTACCCCTTTTTATAAACATGAAA
This sequence comes from uncultured Bacteroidales bacterium, assembly GCA_964652315.1. Taxonomy (GTDB): domain Bacteria; phylum Bacteroidota; class Bacteroidia; order Bacteroidales; family JAAAOM01; genus CAZZBU01. The sequence continues at coordinate 12,680 of CAZZBU010000064.1, read as the reverse complement.
TGCATAAAAAATTTAATTTTTTGCAATTCACCCCCTAAAAAAGTAAATCTTATTATAGTAGCTCTTTTTTATAAAAATTGGATTTTATATTACAAATTCATAGTTTTGAATCGATTTTTATTACAAAATGACGCATAAAATCAATTTATAATAAATAACAGTTAAAATCAAAAACAATGAGATTAAAAAAGCGACGAACGTATTCAGCCCTCATGCTTATGATGGTATTTGCTACCGGTAGCGCAATGGCTGCCGATGGAAATGGCATTGACTCAGGGGCTACATCATGGATGTTAACATCCACAGCCCTTGTTTTGCTGATGATCCCCGGTCTGGCTATGTTTTATGGCGGATTGGTGCGAACCAAAAACGTACTTGGTACTATGATGCATTCTTTTGCAGCCATGGGTGTCATGAGTGTATTATGGGTACTTGTTGGCTATAGCATGACATTTGGAGGTAATGTCCTGGGGGGATGGTTTGGTTGGAATCCTGATTATGTTGGCCTGCGTGGTATCGACACCAACATAATGGAAGCCGGTGTGCCTGAATATGTGTTTTCCATGTTCCAGGGTAAGTTTGCCATTATTACTCCGGCTTTGATAGCCGGTGCGTTTGCTGAAAGAGTTTCCTTTAAGGCGTATGTTTTGTTTATTGCTTTGTGGGGAGTTTTGGTTTATAATCCGCTTTGCCACTGGGTTTGGGCTGAGGACGGATTTTTGTTTAACCTTGGTGCAAACGGGGCCATAGATTTTGCCGGTGGTACTGTTGTACATATCTCAGCAGGTGTAAGCGGCTTGGTTGCTGCCATTTATATTGGTGCACGGCGCGGATATCCTAAAACAAGCATGCCGCCAAGCAATTTGGTGATGACGATGATTGGTGCCGGGCTCCTTTGGGTAGGCTGGTTTGGTTTTAACGCTGGCAGTAGTATTGCCAGTGGATTAAGCACAGCACAGGCCTTAACTGCTACACAGGTGGCTGCCGCCTCCGGAGCTTTGGTCTGGATGCTCGTTGAAGGAATGCACCAGGGGAAAGCTACAGCGTTGGGATTTGCCAGTGGTATCCTTGCCGGCCTGGTAGCTGTTACTCCTGCAGCCGGGGTAGTCCAGCCCCTTGGTGCTCTTGCTCTTGGCGGCATTGCATCTGTAATATGTTACATGGCTATCATTATGAAAAACAGGCTTGGATACGATGACAGTCTTGATGCTTTTGGGGTGCATGGTATTGGCGGAATTGTAGGTGCGCTTTTCCTTACTTTCTTTATCCGTGAAGCCTGGATGATAGAAGCCGCTGAAGCTGCCGGTGGTAGTTGGACAATGTGGCAACAACTGGGAGTTCAGGCCGCTGCTGTGGTCATTGCTATTGTTTATGCTGCTGTGGTAACTCTTATATTACTTTGGGTTGTGAAAAAGACCGTCGGACTACGCTCAAGTGAAGAAAATGAGATGATGGGGCTTGATTCATCCTACCATAGCGAACATGGATACGGAATGCTTAATCCAAATTAATAGAACAGATTGTTAATGAATAAATACAAAATGCTATGAAATTAATAACTGCCATTATACGTGAAAACCAGCTGGAACAAGTGCGTACAGCACTTATTGATGCTGATATTACCCGCATTACCGTGAGCAGGGTTTCCGGCCACGGCCGTCAACAAAATGTTGAGATCTATCGTGGACGTAAAGTGATACCCAGCCTGATCCCAAAAATAAAACTTGAGATTGCTGTAAATCAGGAGTTTGTGGATATAACCATAGATACCATCATTAAAGCAGCTAAATCGTCTAACAATGGAAAGCAAGGTCAGGTTGGGGATGGTAAGATTTTTATCACTCCTCTTGAAGAATGCATCCGAATCCGTACGGATGAAAGGGGAGGCTGTGCAATATAAGCTGTAATTGCCGCCATGAATGCACGAATAGACACATGGAATTATTATTCAAATATTCGTGTATTCGTGGCTTATTCTTCCAAATCCCTGGCAGATACATACGTCCGCCACTTTTCAAGGGCAGCTTCCATATCGGCTGGAATTTCCGAATTAAAAAGCATGCGTTCACCGGTTTTTGGATGGTCAAAGGAGAGGGACTTTGCATGCAGGGCCTGCCGGGGAAGCTCTTTGAAACAGTTTTGGATGAACTGTTTGTATTTGGTAAAAGTGGTCCCTTTCAGAATCTGGTCGCCACCATAGCGGGCGTCATTAAAAAGCGGGTGGCCAATATGTTCCATGTGTACCCGTATCTGATGCGTCCGGCCTGTTTCAAGTTTACATTCAATTAAATTGACGTACCCGAGCCGCTCCAGTACACGGTAGTGGGTTACTGCATGTTTACCCTGATCGCCTTCCGGAAAGACGGCAAAACGCATCCGGTCTTTCAGGTGACGGTCAATATTGCCGGTAATGGTGCCCTCATCTTCCTGCAGGTTTCCCCAAACAAGGGCTACATATAACCGGTCGGTGGTGCGTTCAAAAAACTGTTTTGCCAGCCTGTTAAGGGCCATTTCTGTTTTGGCAACAACCAGAATACCGGAGGTGTCTTTATCAATGCGATGAACAAGGCCGGGCCGCATTTCGCCTGACTGAAACAAAGGCACATCCTTTAAATGATAAGTAAGGGCGTTGACGAGGGTGCCTGTATAATTCCCATGGCCTGGGTGTACCACCATACCGGCTTCTTTGTTTAATACTATGAGTTCGTCATCTTCATATAAAATGTTCAGGGGTATATCCTCCGGGATGATTTCCAAAACTCTTGGAGGATGGGGCATTACAATGGAGATTTCATCCTGAGGCTTGACCTTGTAATTTGGTTTTACAGGATTTTCATTCACCAGGATGTTCCCGGCATTGGCAGCCATCTGAATTTTTGAACGCGACGCATTTTCCAGTTTATGAAAAAGGTATTTGTCAATCCGCAGCGCTGACTGTCCTTTATCTACCGTAAAACGAAAATGTTCGTATAGTTCATTGTCCCTTTCTTCATTGATTTGTGAATCGTCAACTGCCATTCTGATGTATCTTCCTTTAATGAGCTTTTATCTGACAACAATCTTTTTTAGAAATACCGGTCGTCCTTCTTCGGCTATGCGAAGCATGTAAATGCCCGGCTTTAGATTGAGCTGCATGGTTTCATGGGTTGAGAGCAACTCCTTAACCGCTACAGTTTGTCCCTGCAGTGAAATAATTTCTGCTACAGCAACGCCGGGTGTAGCCATGGTGTAATCGCGAACAATGTTCAGACTCGTTGTTGCCGGATTGGGATACACATTAATGTGCTCACCAGAAACAGGCCATTCCTGGTTGGAGACATTTATTTCTCTGTCAAAAGAAGGGCGGATCATCACGGTACCGGTAACCTGGGATGCATCCCACAAACCATTCGTATTGATAAAAGCCTTGTTCTGAATATAAGTATTTCTGTCAAGCCCTACATTAAGATATTCATTCTGTTCCAGTTGCTGCCAGCCTATGAAAAAACCATCACTGACAAACACCCCGGGATCTACTTCATATCGGATAAATCCGTTTACATCAGCATCTGTCAAAACTTCTTTTTCCCATATTTTTTCCAATGGATAGCCATTGTCTCCAACGTTCCATACAGCCAGATTAAACCGCTTAGCTGTGTTTGATTTACTTTTGGTAACATTGAAATATACATAGATGCCTTTGAGCGTATCGGCCTGGTAAGTATTATATTTCATGGCGAACATGGAGTTCTCCGAGCCAATTCCCTGAAATCCATAACCAGCTTCCGGGGTGCCATCGTCGTAAGCATAATAATCCAGAAAGACGTATTCTTGTCTAATGGTATCATTTTCAACCCGGTTAAAGTCTGGGTTAACGTTTAAAAAATTACAGGTAACACCGAAAACCCCTTTTTCGTCATACTGACTGACAAAATCAAACTCAATATCTGTATTTAAGGTATCGAGCTCCTGAGGAATAAAATTAAAAGGATTGTAATTGTATGCATCGCTATTATCAGGATTGCCCTTTTCGAAAAAATAATAATGCATATTGGCTTGTATGACTTCTGGATTATAGCTGAATATCTCCAATTCCATTTGCGGTCTTATTTCCTGCAACCTCGCCTTAAAAAAGTGATCCCAGGGCACGGATCGGTGAACTTTAAACAACGGGGGTATTGGTTCTGTGAAACATACATCATTTAAGATGGTGTCGTTTCTGAGCACATTTGAATCGAGCAACACATAATCCAGGTTCCAGTAATCGGTATTTCCTCCCAGCCCTTCCACTTCCCGATCCGGGCTGATGGAAACATAATTTTTAAACCTGAACTGAAATCCGTTGTACAGGTATTCACCCTCAACAGGAATATAAACCCTGGTGAATGGCTGCAGCTCCGTACCATCCACCGACCAAACGGTTGTGTATTCAGGTTCGACACCTCCAGGCCTTTTAAATTCGAGGAGCAGGCTGTCGCCAGATTCGGGTTTAGTGCCTGTACCCTGCGGTTGATAAAAAAACGATAAAACAATGTTTTCTTTGTTCTCCAGGTTAATGGGATGCGAAGTCAGGTAATCAGCGGTATAAGTTTCATTGTCCGGGCCTTCGTATAACTGACCGGTAGCATCAAGTCCGTCAAAAGTAGCCACACCTGTTGAAATGGGGTCTACTTCAAAATGATTGTTAATATAAACAAAGTTATCAATCCAGTGCGAGGACAAAGGGTAAGGGCCGGGGTTTGAAAAATCATCAAAAAAAGGCAGCTCAAGGGTATCAGCCAGGGCCGATTTTTGGATTTTTTTTCCGGTCAGCTCAGGGTTGGCCTCAAGGCTGCGAACCACTTCCTGTGCTTTAAGTGACACACCTTGAAACAGAATAAATATAAATAGTATACCGCTTAATTGTCTTTTACTCATAATAGTTTTCCTGTATTTGCAAAAGTGCCTCTTCTATTCTTACTGTATCGATGGTGAGCCAAACATCAATGTATGAGCCAAGTGGAATCTTAGCTGAGATTTTTGGTACAGGCTTTTGTTTGAATATCCGTGCAGAAATGCTGTCTTCTTCTGTAAGAATGGAATTATCGTAAATGGGATCCCCAAGATTTAAGTAAGCATTTTTGGTAATTTCACTGGCTTTGTCATAAGTTACGCCAATGAGGTTAGGTACATTAGCATTTTCATCCCCAATACCTGTCCCCAGCACCAAATCGATGGAAGAACCTTTTGGTATAGAATCACCGGGTTCCACGGCTTTACCCTTGTATAATTGCTCAAGCACATAGTTTTTGGCAATATCAGGCTTGTACTGCAACTCTCCAAGCCTTAATCCTTGTGTGAGCAACATGACTTCGGCCTGCCGCAGGCTGACATTGATAACCCTGGGTACCCTGACCATTTCAAGTGTTACGGCATTCATCGTTATAAATACCTTCCGGTTTTCTTTCACCTTAAAGTCAGCCTCCGGAATATGCTCTACTACAGTACCCGGCTCATATTCCTGAAGGTAAACAGAATCAATAACTTCGTACCTCAATTCATATTCTTCCGCCACTTTTTTTACTTCTTCGAGTGTCAGTCCTACCATGTTGGGTACTGAATAAGCCTCGCCGTGATGGGTATATACACGTAAGGTTACTAGAATTAACAAAATCAGGACAATGCCAATTCCTAAAGCGATGCCCAGATGTTTGAAGAAGGTTTTACTTATTAAAAACCGGGTAAAGGCCGAATTCATAATTATGTATTATTAAGTGTAAACGCTGAAACAAAAATAAAATTATTACCGATACGAATAAAATAAGATGTCAAATCAGGAGAATTTCTTACTTAATACTCCTTTAAAACATTGTAAACAGTATCTCGTTCAGCAGGGGCCCAACCAGCTAATCGTATCATATTTACCAGTTCTTCAGTATTCATCTCAGGATTTTTATCTTCTGCACCTGCCATGGAATATATTTTTGTCGTATCATCAATGGTGCCATCCAAATCATCAACCCCAAAAGCAAGGGATAGTTGGGCCACCTGCTTTCCAATCATGGGCCAGTAAGCCTTGATATGCGGAAAGTTGTCGAGAAAAATTCTTGAGATGGCGTAGTTTCTGAGGTCTTCGGTTACCGGTACTTCACCAAGATCCGACATGGAATTGTTGGCCATTTTGTATTTCAGAGGAATAAAAGTATTAAATCCACGGGTCTCGTCCTGCAGTTGCCTGAGCTTTTCAAGATGATCAATGCGGTGTTCATAGTTTTCAAGGTGCCCATACAGGATGGTAGCATTTGAAGGAATATCCAGCCGATGCGCTGTTTCGTGTACTTTCAGCCATAATTCTGCCGAGCATTTATCATCGCAAATGTTGCGGCGAACATCAGGATGAAAGATTTCAGCACCACCGCCCGGTAACGAATCCAATCCGTAGCCCTTTAATTTTGAGAGCCCTTCTTCCAACGACAATCCGGCTTTACGAATCATAAAATCCAGTTCAATGGCCGTAAATGCTTTGATGTGCAGTTCGGGACGGCTGGTTTTTATTTCTTTTATAATATTTCCATAATAATCAAGATTCCGCGAAGGATGTACGCCACCTACAATGTGAACTTCTGTTATGGAACCAACCGGGTATACATTGATTTTTTTCAGGATATCTTCAGGAAGGTATTCCCAGGCCCCTTCTTCATTAATTTTGCGTGCATAAGAACAAAATTTGCAGTTATAAATGCAAATGTTAGTAGGTTCAATATGGATGTTGCGGTTGAAATAAACCTTGTTATCATTAAGTTTTTTCCTGACATGGCTCGCCAGGACACCCAGCAAACCCAGCCCGGCCTCTTCAAAAAGGATTAATCCTTCTTCCTGAGATATTCTTTTTTCCTGGAATATTTTTTCTGCTATTGCCCTGACCCCGGTGTTTTTTATCTGTTTTATTACCAATTCATTCATTAAAAAAAGAAATTAGTTCTTCTATAAGGCGAAATTAACAGGCAAAAATAGAGGATAATTGGGGAATAAGTTTAGTTATTGGAATTTTTCTTGATGTACCGTTTAAACAGCCAGTAGGCAGGAATCCCGGTAAGCAGGGTGAGCAAGGCGATGGATGACTCTGCCGGACGGTTGAAATAGGCCAAAAACAGCATGGCAACGGAGAAAAAAAGAAACAAAATGGCGGTATAGGGGAAACCAGGCAGCCGGGTAGTTGATTTTTTGGATTTTCGTAGCCTGAATAAGCCGATTACGACAAAGATAGGAAAGATGCCCAGCGAAAATCCCATATAGGTCAGCACCTGATCGAATGTGCCGGTAAGGATGATAACGCAGGCAATGAGGCCCTGGAAATAAATGGACAGATGTGGAACCTTGTGGGTAGGATGGATGCGTTTCACAAACGGGAAAAAATACCCATCGCGGGCCATGGCATAATATACGCGTGGACCGAGTATGATAAAGGCACTAAGCGATGAAAACAGGGCAAATGCAATTAGAAAGGAAAAAAGCTTTTCGATGCCTGTTCCAAACATTTCCTGCACGGCCAGGCCACCGATGGAGATTACTCCGTTCATTTCGTCAGGTTCAATGGCATAAACAAACAGGGCGTTGAGTAAAAAATACAACACCATAACGCTTCCTGTTCCAATAAGCAGGGAGCGGGGCAGGTTTTTTTCAGGTTTCCGGATTTCAGAACCTATGTATACTGATGCATTCCATCCGCTATAGGCAAACATAATCCACATAACAGAAAGCCCAATGGTTTTCCATTTGGAGAAATCAAGTTCAAGGGGTTCTGTCGAAGAAAAATGCTCCCAGGATCCCGCTCCCAGGGTAAATCCAACGGCGATTAACACGAGTATTAAAAGTACTTTGAGGGCTGTAAGGATATTCTGTAAAATAGATCCAAAGTGCATTCCCCTTGAATGTAAAAACGAGAAGACAGCAACAACCCCTATGGCGTAGACTTTTTTGAACACCTCAGGCCCCAAAGACTTATATTCAAAAATTGCCGGAAAAACACGTATCATATACTCACTAAACCCAATCGCTGAGGCAGCAATTGGGGCAGAAAAACCCACGATGAAGGAAATCCAGCCGCTTAAGAACCCAATCATGGGATTGTAGAGGTCTGAAAGAATGCTGTACTCGCCTCCTGCCTTTGGAATGTGGGCACCCACTTCGCCGTAACACATGGCACCTGTGAGCGCAATTCCTCCGCCAACAAGCCAGAGAATCAACATAAGCCACACATTTTGTAAATCCTGCATAAGCAGACCGGTGGTTGTAAAAATGCCGGCCCCAATCATGTTGGCAATCACAATGTTGGTTACCGAAAAAAGTCCTAATTTTCTATCGAGGTTCTGTTCCTGGGGCATGTATTGTTATTTCCTGGATTTTTTATAACTAACCGAGACCCCTGAATGACTTGAGCCTTCTATGGTGGTTTCGTAATTCTCCAGCGATTTTATATGATCCATAAACTCTTTGATGCCGCCATAAGAGTTCCTGGCGTTATGCGCTGTGAAACACCCACCAACAACGATTTTCGGATCCAGATCAATGAAATATTGTTTGTACCATCGTTTGTCAGCATCGGAAAAAACAAAATCAAACGGTCCCTTAAGTTCTTTTACAAGATCATGGGCATCAGCCAGCCGGGCATCAACATACTCGCTTAATCCGGCTTCCTCGAAATTTTCCAAAGCTTGTTTGTACCGTTTTTCATTGATTTCAATTGTAATGAGTTTACCTCCGGTTTTACTTAAGGCCCAGGCCATCCAGATGCCGGAGAGCCCTGTGGAGGTGCCTATTTCAAGTGCGCGGGTGTACTTGTTTTCAATGATTAAATCATAAAGCAGCTGTCCGTCTTTGTAGGGCACGTTCATGTTATGCCAGTTGTCTTCGCTTTCGGCAAGAAAGTATTTAACACGCCGGTCAAGGTCGGTTTCTTCTTTTACCTGTGCAAGTGTTGATAACAAACAGCTGCTTAACAGAACAACAAGGATAGAATATCTTAAATGAGTTACCATGGTTTTTATTTGGTTGATTAAACTTACTTCATGTAAAATTAACCGATTCCATGATAAATGCAAGAATTGATTTGAAGATGTGGATAGCTGTTTTTTGCCTTAAAGTCATTTTTTTGTAGGTGAAGAAGATATTTTTCCGTCTTAAAAATCGTTGAATTTAATGCAAGCCGGTGGTTTGAGACAGTAGCATGTGGAATCAATATTGTTAAAATTGCTTTGGTGAAGAAATCCAGTACTTGTATTTTTATTTGTAAATTAGTAATCACAGATTAAAGCAAATGCAATTAAACACATCAGTTATGAAGCCCTTTAACCTTGTAAAAAGGCTCCCTCAGATTTTATTTTTTGGTCATCTGCTACTAATGCCGGCAGGTTGTCAAAGAAGTGATGGCCCACCCCTTGATGAAGATCGCATAAAATCTTTCAAAGCCCTTAAACCCGAGCTTGTGAATCCTTCCGCAGAATACCGTACCGTGCCCTTTGCAGTGTGGAATGGAAAAGTTACGCGTGAAAAAATATGCGCGCAGTACGATATATTGGAATATGGCTTAATGGAACCTTTTAAAATCTATCAGGCAGAATATATAAAACAATTACCATTGGAATGGAAAAGTATGTAAACTATCTTTTAGAAGATATTAAAAAAGTCATCGACAATCCACCTGAAAAGCCATATATTGAAATTCCTGAAGACTACGAAGAAATCAGGGATATGATTGAATGGGAACACAGTCCCCGGAGACCTATGAAGCAATGGTTTGGCATCGAAAAAGAAGCCTTTCCTGCTGAGGATAAATTATCCGATGAGCAGATTAATACCCTGACGAATGCATTAAACGAGCTCTGGGAAAGATTTCATTATTATCCTGTATTGCCTCAAAACCTGCCGGAACGCTACAGGTATACTTTTTTGGTTAAAGGGCTTGATGAGGAAGTGGCCTATGTCAGTGGAGGCCGTACCTGGATTGAGTTTTGTGATAATGACACAGAGGGATGCCCCTTTCCTGAGGGTTATTGCCTGTGTGATGAAGAAGAAGGTTAGAGACAGTGGTTCGATGAAGAGGAGTTTTTACCTGTTGATACCATTACATCAAATTCCATTATCATCTCCTGGCTTGAGCATGAGCTTGGAAGCTATAAAAAGCATTTTGATGACCACCGGCACCTGCTTAACGATGATTTTTCGCAGGCTGAATATGCGCTTGAAGAAATTAAAAATGCCCGATTTAATCCCAAAAAAGTGCATCATCGTTCTGACTCAGGAATAGGTCAGGCCACTGCTGATGCAACAAAAATTGCCTTTACTCCCTATGTGTCCCTCTACGAACTTACAGGTATTTCCGGTGAAATTCTCCCTGGGGGGTTTTTTCATAATTATTATGTTTGTCAGTTATTGCTTGAAATTTACCGTCTTATGGACTCCTATACCATCGATTTAATGTATCCACCGGGTGTACCAATAGAAATTTTTTATATGCACCTGGCCGATCAGTGGGATGAGCTGATGGTGCAACACCTGGAAGTGGCAGGGTTTGATTTGTCTTTATGCAGCGAAGATATAAGCGACTGCTGCTTTGCGGATTTCTGCCGGTGTGAAGAGCTTATGAAGCAGTTTATGGAGGAGGAAGAAGAACAGTACAATAGAGAACATGGAATTGAGGATAATGATGACGACCTTCCATCCTCCGATGATGATGATTATGACGGTGATACCCTGCCATTTTGAGTCAGTGAGACTGTAATTTCAGAATCCGTCAACTGGCAGGTT
>CAZZBU010000064.1:0-1816 GCA_964652315.1 uncultured Bacteroidales bacterium | reverse complement strand
TCTTAATTATGAAAAAATTATCTGTTGCAATAATTACCATGTTGATATTTATCAATATCAATGGTTTTGGTCAGTTGAGTTATATTCAGGATACATTTACTGAGCAAGAAGCCTACTACCCGGATGATTTTATTGTATTTTGGTATCAGTATTCCTTTCCTGCTTCCCCATGTGAACAAGATAGCGTTCTTTTTGGGCATGTAAATGATAGTTGCGTCCAGGTAAATGCTTTTTATTCAATTGGAGATGCAACTATGCCCTGTGGTAATAAGGATACCGTTGCATTTATTGCACCAGCCACTGATAATTTCACTATTATTTTAAGTGTAATTGGTGGTGATAGTCTTTATGTAGATTCGGACACAACTAGTTTAGAAATAATCGATTCTCCACCATCGCCGCTAATTATACATTTATATGGTCTGGCTAGTGTAAAAGAAGGGTATGAGTCAGACGAGGAAGTGGAGGTTTTGTATCATTATTCCTTTGCCACCTCTCCTTGTAGTCAGGATAGTGTTACATTTGAATTTAAGAATGACAGTTGTATCCAGGTCAATGCTTTTTATTCAGCAGGTGATGCAACAATGCCTTGTGCGGGCAAGGATACTATTAGTTTAGGTGTATTACCGGCCAAAGAATATAGTATAATTGTTAATGTGATTGAAAATGAAAGTCTTACCATTGCTTCAGATACCACTGCTGTTAAAGTCATCGAAGCCACAGCCCCGGATATTTCATACATTACCGATCTTAACCTGATACAGGATGAGTATACCTCGGATGATAGTATTTTTTTCAAATACAGGTATCATTTTCCTTATCAGCCCTGTAATCGCGATAGCCTCCAGGCTGAAATAAAAAACGACACCTGCCTTTACGTTGATGTTTACTATAGCCTTGGAGATGCAGCCTCACCTTGTGCCGGAACGGATTCGGTGGGGTTAAATAAACTTCCGGCAGACGATTACTATATTTATTTTAATCTGATTGCCGGGGATCATGTGTATACGGACTCAGATACACTTTTCTTAAGCGTAAAACAAGGCAATACCGGAATAAACAAATCTAAGTTAAATAGTATCCAGGTTTATCCCAATCCTGCATTGAATAAACTATATTTTCCAAATCGTGCTTCTTTAGCAATAGATGCTTTCTCTATTTATGCACTGAATGGACAGTTGATTAAGTCTGCTAAGATGGATGACTCAGTCCAGTTTGTGGATATCAGCAAAATTCCGGTTGGTATGTATGTTATTAAGTTTTACAATGAAAAGTCATTAACTGCTGTATCCAGGTTTATCATAAACAGGTAGATGATTAAAAATTCAAGCACTCAAAATATCGCTTTAAAGATTTTTTTTAAGTCTTTTAGAATCAATAATATTTCCTATTTGGGACTAATGTGAATACTCATCAATAAATTTTCCGGATTGTCCAATCCAGAACATCTTAAAACTGTTAGTTTTTGAGTAGTTACAGAATTTTCATTATTTTTATTTCCACAAAAAAAATGCAATCCTGCATGTTGCAGGATATGCATGGAATAGAGGTTTTGGATATAAAAATGAAATATAATCTTAACTAATGACGATGAAAAAACTGATTTGGACCTTACTCGCTGCTGTGTTAATGGTTGGCTGTACGCAAAAAAACGATGTATATGTTGCGGTCTCCCCTGATGGAGAAATTGAAGTGAACTTCTGGCTCGAAAATGGCAAACCCATGTATGCTGTATCCTATCATGGAACAGAAGTGATTAAGCCCTCAAAAATGGGATTTGTTTTGCTGGATAACGACACCCTGTCGAAAAATTTCC
>CAZZBU010000063.1:8335-22228 GCA_964652315.1 uncultured Bacteroidales bacterium | reverse complement strand
TTGCACTATAAACAACTACCTCTGGCACCAAAAAAAGCTCTGCTGTTCCTTCAAAGTACTTTACCGGACGAACAATATGGCTAAATGCCACCCTTTTCATGAATTGGACAACCAATCCTGAAATCAGGTAGGCGAGGATAATCTGACTGCCGATTTTAATTTTATGAAACAATCCGAGAAACACGGCAATTAAAATGATGAAAGCTCCGTCGCCCAACCACGTTAAGTGTTTGAAAAATGAATCTAAAAATGGGGTATGAAATGCATTTATCCATAGATGGAGGGAAGACTTTGTAGTGTTACTTATCAATATTATAGACAAAACAAAAAAAGAAAAATAGAGCAGTAAGATTTTTCTGTTTTCTTCAAAAAGTAACTTCATTACTACATCATTTAAGTTGAAACAAATGTGATGTTATTTTTATAGAAAAATCGTTTTAAACAGCTTTATACATGAGATTTAACAGAAAAATATGATTGAAGAAAATCAATTCAGAAAAGATTTATATTCAGTTTATATTCTTTTAAGCTATCATATTTATTTTAAAGCAGGCGCAGATACTTGCTTTGGGCTGAATCCATTTTTTATTTACTTTTGTCCATTCATTCAAATTAATTTTCTGAGCAGATGACAATTGATGATCTTAAGGGTGCTTTTTTTACCTACTATGGAACTACCAGTAACAATAAAGTGCAGATGTATTTTTCACCGGGAAGGGTGAATCTCATTGGTGAACATACGGATTATAACGGCGGTTTTGTGTTTCCCTGTGCTTTAAGTTTTGGAACCTATATGATGGTCAGAAGGACCGATGACGATCTGGTTAAGTTTAAATCCTTAAATCAGGAATATAATACAGAGATTAAAATATCGGATTTGGAAAAGCCACATCCAAAGCAATGGGTCAATTATCCCCTGGGTGTATTTGATCAATTTAAGCAGAAAGGCATTGTGCCGGATCCAGGGCTTGAAATTATGTACTGGGGTAATGTACCTACTGGGGCGGGGCTTTCATCTTCAGCATCGCTGGAGGTTGTTACCGCTTATGCGCTGAATGACATTTTAGAAACCGGCTATGAACGTGTTGAACTTGTAAAGATGTCTCAACGAGCTGAAAATGAGTTCGTAGGCGTAAACTGTGGTATCATGGATCAGTTTGCATCCGCTTTTGGAAAAGCCGGCCATGCGGTATTTCTGAATTGTGATACCCTGGAGTATGAATTGGTTCCTGTGAGACTGGAAGGGGTGAAAGTAGTGATTTCCAATACCAACAGTCCGCACAGTCTTGATGCCGGCCAGTACAACCAGCGTGTGGCTGAATGTCAGACGGCTGTAAAACAAATTAGTCAGATAAAACCAATAAAAAACCTGGCTGAACTTTCCTGGGATGATTTTTTGAAAGTACAGCAGGCCATAACCGACGAAACAGCCAAAAAACGTGCCCGTCATGTGGTTGCTGAAATCCAGCGCACAGTAAATGCCGTAGATGCACTTAAAGCAAACAAAATTGCAGAATTTGGACAAATGATGAATGCTTCACATAAATCTCTACGGGACGATTATGAAGTAACCGGTCCGGAACTTGATGCCATGGCTGAGGAGGCCTGGAAAATTGATGGAGTAATTGGTTCAAGGATGACCGGGGGGGGATTCGGTGGCTGCACCGTTAGCCTGGTAAAAGAAGAAGCCCTGGATACCTTCATCGAACAGGTTGGGGCAAACTATGAAAAACGGACCAATATCAAGCCCGAGTTTTATGTTGCTGAAATTGGCGATGGATCAAAATTGATAGATATCTTTTAAAAAGCTTTCAAATATTTATAAGAAAGTCCGGTTCAGTATTATAAAAGCTGCCGGGCTTTATTGATATTAATATTTTTAACGGATTCGATACGCGGCTCTCTGTCCACAGAATATTTTATGCTTTTTTTACTCATGCGACTCAGGCTTGTTCTCCACCTTTTGTTCTTTTTTCGGTTCCTTTATTAAGATCTTTACCGGATTTTCCTTTTTGTGAAACCTGTTGTCTTTTGTTTTTTTAGCAAACTCATTAATTTCCTCAACCATCAGTTCGAAATTAACTTTTTCTTTTTTTTCTTTCTTATCCTTTTTCTTAGTCATACGTTCTCCACTTTTCTATTCTATTTTACATGATTTTCAAATTCAAAAGGGATACCATTTTTGCTGTAAAGAAAGCTTTTGGTATTTCATCATTAACATTATGCCCTAATATTAATACAAATGAATCCATAAATAGTTTAAATGAATTGTTGAGCCAATCGGTATATACTGTGTGGTATATGATCCACAAATGTCGAAATACATCAACAGTAGATATTTTTTTTTAGCATACTGTTAATGGACCATTCTTTATTCTTTTGAATTCGGTCGCATTTCTGTATGATGTTTTTATTTATTAGAACAGACTTTGGCATAATGTTTATGCTGTATTAATAAAACTTATAAAAAAATGTTAAAACGAATATTTAATTAATAACACAAAATGAGAATCATTATGAAAAAGATAACCAGTATTATGAAGGTTTTTTGGGCCTCGTTTTTTTCTTTAGGCCTGATTTTTTCCCTTTCTGCCCAGGAAAATGGTAATAATTACCGTCAGCTTGAAAAAGTTCAGGAAGAAAATGATTTCTATTATATGAAAGTATATGACATCATCATGGAGTATCCTGAGTTTAGCTATGAATATGAATATGAAAATGACGAATTACAAAACGTAATAGTTTATGGTGTAACAGATGAGAAAGACAGAGAACGCCTTGAAGTTTGGTTATACGATCTTCGTGCAAATAAGGATATGATACAAAATATACCAACACGTACCGGGATATATTATTCCGTAGAAGAAGAAGCCGAACCAAAAAATGAGTTGAAGGGTATATATAATGTAATAATGAATAACATTAATTATCCCGATGAAGCTGAAGATAAAGGTGTTGAAGGTACTGTTTATGTACAGTTTGTGGTGGATAGTAAAGGTGATGTCGTATATGCACAAGCAAGCGAAGATATCGAAACACCTTACACTCAGGCTGTAGATGAATTTAAAAAACAGGCTATTGAGGCTGTAAAAGCTACTTCAGGTGAATGGGAACCGGCTGAAATTGATGGTCATGATGTGGCTTCATGGGTTGTATTGCCCATTAATTTTGAATTTAAAAAAGACCCGGCAATTCGGGCTATGATACGCTAAATAAATAATAAAGCATTGTAAATTAATGCGCTGGAGGATATATTAAAAAGAAAATCCTCATGTACCCGGTTTGAATAATACTTCAACCGGGTTTTATTCTAGTTTTAAATCCACAACCACAATCTCCGAATAGGCCGAAGTCCGCACCTGTGGCCCCCAACCCTGAATGCCTGCCGAGACAATAAAATGTGTTTTTCCAACCTGTCTGTGTCCCCAGCTTAGTTCGTAGATATTGTTCGTGATCCAATGAAAAGGGAAAAGCTGACCATGATGGGTATGCCCTGATAAAATGAGACCGGCTGATGTTTTACTGAGATTTTCAAAATTGCCCGGCCTGTGATCCATTACAATAACCGGTAAATCCAATGAATCCGGTATCAGTTCGTTTAATGATTTGCGGTTTCGGTCGTGCTCATCATTTCTGCCAACCAGGATGAATTTATCATCAAAAACAATTGTGCTGTCAACGATAAGGTTGATGTTTGATTGTTCGATAAGCTTTATTTTTTCATTATACATGCCGTAATACTCATGATTGCCGGTAGAAGCATAAATTCCAAGGTCTGCTGATAACTGTTTCAGTTCTCCCGTAAACTGCTGCATGGGCTGACTAAAAGTGCCTGACTCCATGATATCGCCTGGTAACAAAACAATGTCTGGTTTAAGTGCATCTATCCTCTCCACAAATCGGCTGACTAAGTGCTTATTGGTAATCTCAGCCAGATGAAAATCAGAGGCCATGGCCACACGAAGAGAATCGAGGGAAGAACTACCCTTATCAATAGTTAATGAATAAAATGTAGGCCTCGGGGTATTAAAATTCCAGGATCCAAAAGCTACTATGATAACCGAAAGCATTGTTATGACTATTAATGAGATTTTGTGGAATTTTATTTTTCTTGATTTTAGGGGCTTAAACCTGACGGTGATGTTACCTGCCAGGTTAACAACATCCCTTAATGTAATCAATAAAACAAAATATAAAATAAAAGGCAGGTAATAATAAGAAAGCTGCACAATGAATTGGGTTAATTCATTATTCCATGTTCGGTAAATAAATTGCCCAACCGGGAAGCTAAGCACCAGAAAAATCAGCAGTGCCAACATGATGCGTTTTTGGGTAGAATTCCTGAGTGCCATTTTTATGCGATTGTAAACATAAAGATGGGGAAGTGCTAATATCATCAGAAAAGTAAAGCGGAAAGGACCAAAAAAGAAAAGGGATACGGTAAGCAGGATGCCAACCGATGCATAGCCCAATACACTTCGTAATGATGCGTGTGTTGAAGGAAAAATCTGATCTTTTCTCCAGATAAAAAGTGGAATTAGCCAAACCGTTTGAAATACCATTAAAAGACCAACAGCAGCCATGACACCAAACAGGATGTTTTCTTCAAGCAATGTGTTAAAATAGCCCTCATTATCAAACAATGCAATTAACACCGGGTAATTGATGATGCTTGCGACAATGGCAATTATTCTCGCGCCAATTGCAGGTATTTTTTTTGCCGTTAGGCTGAAATTTCTTGCCAGCATCCAATAACCGCTTATTGGCCCGGCAAAGATTGTTACGGTTATAATTTGACGCATCGTAAATAACCTTAAATTGTCCATCTTCTCCTTTTTCCTTTTAATTCATCTTAATTATTCCCGGCGAATATACAATTTCATCCCCAATGTGGAAATTTTATCTCATCTGTCGCATTGTTCAACAGGTATGTAGCTAAATGGTTTAACACTAGTAACTGGCCGGTTGCTGATATATGGTGGTTAAAGGGGGATGTAAATTTTTTTTTGATGGCTGTGGAACAGTATTTGAATTTTAACAAGTATGAATAAGAATCCGTTTAAAAATACACCCTTTCGCGATTTTAAAAAAGTTGATTCACTTTCCAAAAAGGAAGCAAAAAGTGAAATTGAGCAGTTACGTGAAGCCATTGAACACCATAACCATAAATATTATGTTGAAAATGATCCGGTAGTCTCCGATAAAAAATATGATGAGCTGTTTGAAAGACTAAAATCCCTGGAGGAAGAATACCCGGAATTTGAATCAGATGTTTCACCCACACACAAGGTGGGCGCTCCGCCAGTGGATAGCCTGAAAAAGAAAAAACACCAATCGCCCATGCTCAGTCTTAATTCATCGGATAATAAAACTGATGTAGAAAATTTCTTGAAATACATACGAAAAGAGACGGATAATAAAAATGCTGAGTTTATGCTTGAACCTAAGTTTGACGGTCTTTCGGTAGAGATTGTTTATGAGGAAGGAAAATTCAGTTATGCTGCCACACGGGGTGACGGAAAAACAGGAGAAGACGTTTCAGAAAATGTTAAAACAATAGGATCCGTTCCCCTAAAACTTTTTGATGAAAAAAATCTGCCTGAAATGCTTTCTGTCCGCGGGGAAATTTTCATGGACAAAGAACGTTTTCAACATCTCAATAAAAAACGGATTGAGCATGGCGATAAGCCATTTGCCAATGCCAGAAATGCTGCTGCAGGTTTTGTTAGGCAACTTGATTCCAAGAAGGTGGCCGACAAGCCCCTTGATATTTATTTCTACGAAATCATTGATATGAAGGGCATGGATATTTATACCCAGGAGAGCATGTTTGAGTACTTCAAATCCTGGGGTTTGAAAATCAATGATCAACGTAAGGTCTGTGATGCT
Source organism: uncultured Bacteroidales bacterium (assembly GCA_964652315.1). Taxonomy (GTDB): domain Bacteria; phylum Bacteroidota; class Bacteroidia; order Bacteroidales; family JAAAOM01; genus CAZZBU01. The sequence goes on along the minus strand of CAZZBU010000063.1, from coordinate 16,339 downwards.
TCGGATTGTATTTTTAAATTTTATAAAAAACTAAGCGATAGCAGGGACGGCCTGCCCTATGAAATTGATGGCATGGTGATAAAACTGAACGACCGGAAGTTACAGGACAAATTGGGCAGCCGTGACAGAAGTCCACGTTGGGCGTATGCCTATAAGTTTGAGCCCAAAAAAGAAGTTACGACCCTGGTTGATATCATTGTTCAGGTGGGCCGTACAGGAATTCTTACACCTGTTGCATTACTCGAACCGGTTGAAGTAGGAGGAGTAACCGTAAGCCGGGCTACCCTTCACAACGAAGATGAGATAAAGGAAAAAGATGTTCGCCCGGGTGATAAGGTAAGGGTTTTCAGGGCAGGTGATGTTATTCCGGAAATCAAGGAACGGGTAAAAAAAGGAGGGAAGAAAAGAGGCGAAGCTTTTAAAATGCCGGATAAATGCCCGGTATGCAATGCCTCTTTGGTGCGCGAAGGAGCTTATGTACTATGTCCTGCCGGATTAAGCTGCACCGCACAGCTTAAAGGAAGGCTGAGCCATTATGCTTCACAGGGAGCCATGGATATTGAAAATCTGGGCGAAAAAATCATCAGTCAGTTAGTAGACCGTGAAATGATAAAAACCATTCCTGAATTGTATCAATTGGAAGCCTCAGACCTTGAGCAGCTGGACGGTTTTGCCAAAAAATCCGCTAAAAAGCTGCATCAAGCCATTCAGGATGCAAAAAATCCTGAACCCGATCAGTTTTTATATGCTTTGGGCATCCGGCACGTTGGACGACATATTGCCCGTATACTTGCAAGAAAATACCAAAAACTGGATAAGTTAGTGGATGCGTCTGAAAGCGAGTTAGCCAAAACCAAAGAAATAGGTCCGGAGATTGCTGAAAGCATAGCACACTTTTTTGAAAACAGGGATAACCTTACTATGATTGACCAATTGAAGAAAGAGGGAGTGAAGGTGAAGCAAGCTGAAGGTGCAAAATCTGACAAGCTGGATGGGAAAACATTTGTCATTACAGGCGAACTTGACGCTTTTTCGCGTGATGAGGCCAAAGAAAAAATTGAATCCTTGGGGGGAAGAGCTACCTCCAGCGTTAGTGACAATACTGATTATCTGGTTGTAGGTAAAGGGCCCGGTTCCAAGCTTGATGAAGCAATAAAACGCAATACAAAACAACTCAATGAGAAGGAATTTAAAAAAATGATTGCTGAATAATTAAAATTAACGTCTATGGCTACGAGAATAAAGGATATATACACATTAAGTAATAAAGAGGTTATGGGTCTGTTAAATGACAAAACTTATGATTTAAAGGATGGTTTGCAGCCTCTGTATGATCGCATAGGTAACGCCCGGATTGTGTTGCTTGGTGAAGCATCTCATGGTACACATGAATATTACGTCTGGCGGGCACGGATTACCCGTTATCTTATCGAGGAAAAAGATTTTAATATTATTGGTGTTGAAGGCGACTGGCCCGATTGCTACCAGATTAACAGGTATATTCGCAGTTATAATAACAGTGGTGAGCTTGCATCTGAAGTGTTAAAGCGGTTTGATCGCTGGCCTACATGGATGTGGGCCAACTGGGAAATTGCAGCACTTATGGAGTGGTTGCGGGTATTTAACAAAGGCAAGGACTATGCGGCTCAGGCAGGGTTTTATGGACTTGATGTATACAGTCTGTGGGAATCACTGGAAGTAATACGAGAGTATTTGAAACAAAATGATCCCATGGCTTACAATGATTTGCAAGAAGCCATTAAATGTTTTGACCCGTATAACCGCGAAGGAAGCGATTATGCAATTTCAACCCGGTTTGCACCCAAAACCTGTGAAAATGAAGTGTTGCAATTGTTGAAAACCATAAGGCAGAATGTTCCTCTTTATGACAGCGATCCTGAAGGGCCGTTTAATACCGAACAAAATGCCCTGACTGCCGTGAATGCTGAAAAATACTACCGGGCAATGATTTCAGGCGGACCAAAGTCCTGGAACATCCGTGATGAACACATGACTCAAACCCTGGAGCGTTTGCTTGATTTTCATGGTCCAAAATCAAAAGCCATTGTGTGGGAACATAACACCCATATTGGTGATGCCCGTGCCACAGATATGAAGGACAGCGGCCTGTTTAACGTGGGCCAGCGAGTGCGGGAGAAATGGGGTACAGATGATTCTGTAGCTGTTGGTTTTGGTTCATACAAGGGGTCGGTTATTGCCGGTGAAGCCTGGGATGCCCCCATGAAAAAAATGAAAGTACCTGAAGCCAGGAGCGATAGTTGGGAATACCTGCTTCATCAGGCGTCATCCATGGATAAGCTGATTATTTCGCAAGATTTAAATGAAATTGAACCCCTGCATCAGCCTATGAATCACAGGGCAATCGGGGTGGTGTATAATCCCAATACAGATTACTTTGGTAACTATGTACCCAGCGTCATGCCCGACCGGTACGATGCATTCATCTATCTTGATAAAACAACAGCTTTGCACCCAATTGACACAAAAACTGATTTGCAATCCACACCGGAAACTTATCCATGGGGGGTGTGATTACCTTAATAATACATGCATCATATAACTCCCAAGGTGTTAATATGATAGGGCCGGACAATATGACCGCTCCAGCTGTGTGCTAACAGTATGTCGATGTGATTAATCTTTTTCCTCTTCCTGCATTTCCGTCGCAATTCCCGGGCTGTTCTAATCACTTTTAGGTCGCGACGGAGGGGGAGTTCGACGGAACTTTACTTAACCCAGGGCGCCGTTCATTACGCTGAAGCTTCATTCACTTTGCCCAGGGCTACTGTTTGTTGGGCCTACCTGCGGAAGGCAGGCCTTTGGCCCTTATGTCTTTTTCAAATAGATACAGGGAGTTGTAAATATTAACCTTAAGGCTATGAGTTTCTCCTTCATAGTATTACGGAGAAGGAGCGATTGCTACGATTAACGGGAATGAATACAGGGTAAGCCGAAACTGCAGTAAGCGAACACATGAACATCACGAACCACGCTTTTTTTCATAATGATTTGATAGGATCACAGATAAAATTATACACAAACCCGTGATCAATCCAATGTAATTACTGTAGTTGTTGCTCCATGAAAGATTTGAGTAATCGATATAAAACAGAACAATTATCATCAGGATTACAGTAAATCCGGTTAATATTTTCCGCAGAATGTTCATGATTGCTAAGGTATTAAAATGATTTAGGTTAAGAATACAGATGTAAGATAATTTTGATGTTGCTCTTTGGAGGAACGAATAGTATTTAGGAGGATATGACTTCACCCAAATCAAACCTATTTTTAAATAGTCATAGCTTTTTTACAACAACCCCTTTAAATATTTTCCGGTATAGGACTGCCCGCATCTCACCAAATCTTCCGGCCTTCCCTCGAACAACACCTCTCCACCAGCCTTGCCACCCTCAGGGCCCATGTCAATGATCCAATCCGCATACCGGATAATATCCAGGTTATGTTCGATAATGATGACCGTGTTGTTCCGGTCCACCAACGACCGCACAATCTGATAAAAAATATCAATATCCGACATGTGTAAGCCGGTGGTTGGCTCATCCATAATGTAAATGTTGCTTTCTTTTGTTAGCTCAGAAGCTATCTTTAGGCGCTGGGATTCACCTCCTGATAGCGTGCTTAACGGTTGACCCAGCTTAATGTAACCCAGGCCCACTTCCTGCAAAAGATGAAGGTGCTTCTTAATTTTAGTGGCTTTAAAAAACTCACCGGCCTGGTTCACAGTCATGTTCAATACATCAGCTATGTTTTTTCCCTGGTATTTCAGTTCCAACACATCAGCATGATACCGTTTTCCTTCGCATTCATCGCAGATGGTTTTTACCGAATCAAGAAAATGCAATTCAAAAGAAAGCCTGCCCTGTCCGTTGCATTTTGGGCAGGCGCCTTTTGAATTAAAACTGAATAACGAAGCATTTGCCTTTGTGGCTGAAGCAAATTCCTTTCGAATCAAATCAAAAACACCGATGTAAGTAGCTGCATTGGCGCGCGGTGACTTTCCAATGGCCGACTGGTCAATCACAATGGCTTCCGGATGTTCTTTTGCAAAGCATTCATGTATCAGGCTGCTTTTACCGCTGCCTGCCACGCCCGTAACACAGGTGAGTACGCCCTTAGGTATTTTTACAGATACATCCTTTAGGTTGTTGGCTTTTGCATTCTTAATCTCGAAAAATGTTGCTGCTGTTTTGCGTTGCAAGGCTGGCCTGGATTTAGTATGGAGATACTCTCCTGTAATGCTGTTTGCGTTGCCCAGGCCTTCAGGTTCACCGTTATAAACAATATGGCCACCATCTTTGCCAGCCTTTGGTCCGATATCTACAATCCATTCTGCCGCTTTGATGATGTCCGGATCATGTTCCACTACAAATACTGAATTGCCTTTTTCTTTCAGACGGAACAAGATGTTTATAAGGTTCTCCGTATCCCTCGGATGCAGGCCAATTGATGGTTCATCAAGCACATAAAGCATATCTACAAGATTGCAGTCGAGCTGCTTCGACATTTTTACACGCTGCGATTCACCTCCGGAGAGGGTCCCTGTTGCCCTGTCAAGTGAAAGGTACCCTACACCTATTTCAATGAGCTGTTGCAGCAGAAAAATTGCTTTCCGTAAAATGGGAGTAGAAATATCGTCAGTGATATTTTCGAGAAAGGGTAGTACATCAATCAGTTCCATGCTGCACAAGCTGGATAGTGAAATTCCATTTAGAGTCACACTACGTGCCCGTTCGTTCAAACGGGTTCCTTGGCAATGTTCACATAATTTGTAAATAAAGTAACGCGTGTAGGCATTTTTTTCTTCTTCATCGGATTCATCACTTGCTTTTGTGGTCACTGCATTTTCCAGTTTCCGTGCAATGCCTTCAAATTTCCGGTTGTAGGCCAGCTTTTCTTTGGCTCCTTTTACCTGAAAAGGTTCAGAGTAAAGCAAAGTGTTTAACTCCATTTCTGAGAATTGCTCCAGTGGTTTTTCAGTATCTGCCACCTTTAAGCTGATTAGCTCCTTCCACAAAAATCCCCCGACCTTGTAATGCGGGTGCGTGATGGCTCCCTCACGGATGGATTTTCCGCGGTCAAGCAACATGTTAAGATCTACTTTGATTTGTTTACCCAGTCCGTTGCAATGGGGGCACATTCCCTCCGGGTGGTTGAATGAAAAATAAAACGAGGGGCCAATTATGGGCTTACCTATACGCGAATATAACAGGCGAAGGTAGGTGTTGATTTCAGTGGCGGTACCCACCGTGCTCCGTAAATTGGTACCCATGCGTTTTTGGTCGATGACAATGGCAGTGGACAAATTAAGGATATCATCCACATCAGGTCGGGAGAGCTTTGGCATCCGTGTGCGTGCAAAGGTTGAAAAGGTTTCGATGAGTTGCCGTTGTGCCTCAGTATAAATGGTGTCAAATAGCAGGGATGATTTCCCTGAGCCGGATACTCCGGTAAAAACCACCATTTTGTGTTTTGGGATTTCTACATCGACGTTTTTTAAGTTGTTGGTGTGTGCGTTTAACACATGGATAAATTGGCGATCGATTGGATCTGAATTGTTTTTCATTGTTTCACTTATTTATTGAAAAAACTGCAAAAATACCGTGTGAATAATTTTGTTAATTGTAAAAAAGGGACATTATAAAATTACAATAAACGTATACATTTAAATCAAGTGGCAAATAGTTTTTCATTGGGAGAAACATTTTTTTACTGTCTGGTAATTGTTCAAATCCATATTTAGCATAAAACTTTACAGCTTTTTCATTGATTGGATCCACCACCACAGCCATTGCGCCGATGCTTTTTGATACTATTCTTCAAATAACTGTTCGAAAATCGAACACATCCTTTTGGTGCAATTAAAAATACCTGCTATTTTTGCGCCAAAATTGAACAGGAGATGATAGAGGGGATGGAGAGAGAAAGCAGGGCAATCGGAAAAGCACACGCACGTTCAGAATCTTATGGTATAAACCCGGAAGAGAATTCACCCAGGATAATGCTAAGCGACCGGGAAACAGAACGGGAACGGATGAAAAATCTTGACCTGATTAATATTTCCCTGCCATTTATTGAGGAACTTCAATCCTTATTGGGCGAGGAAAATGGTTTTATTACACTATTGTCAGATAATACCGGGCTTATAATGGAAGTGTTTGGTAAGGATGATGATATTAAAAAAGCAGCCGGTCTGAATCTCAAGAAAGGAGTAAATATGGATGAACGGAGCATCGGGACCAATGCCATGGGTACAGCAATAAAAGAGCGAAAAGCTGTTCAAATTTCCGGTGTGGAGCATTATATGAAGCATTACCAGCGGTGGACCTGTTCAGCAGCGCCAATTTTCGATTCAAACGACAACATTATCGGTGTGTTAAACCTGACTGCTGAAAAGGACCGCTTTATGCCTTACATCCATGGATTATTGAAAACAACGGTGAAAGCCATTGAAAACAGGATTCATAATTATTCTATTCAGCGTCAGCTATATGATGCGCAGCAGTATGCCTTTAGCATCATGAACCACCTTACTTTTGGTTTGATTGCCATTGATCTTAAAGGTGAAATACACTGGGTGAACGATACAGCTTGCCGCTCACTGAACATCCGGCGTACAAAGCTTGTCAATCAGGATGTTTCTATCATCTGTCCGGGTTGGGAAAGACTTAGAGATAGCGTAGATAAAAATGAGCAGGTGCTCGACGAAGAAGGAGAGTTGAATGCCCGTAATTCAAGTGAAAAATATCTGCTGAGTGCCTATTCCATTACCAATCCCAAAGGCGATGTCATGGGGTATGTTATTTCTTTCCGTCCGTTCAGCAGGATGCTCCGGTTGATTAATAAATATGCCCAACCACACCTGAATTATACTTTTGATAAAATTGTATTCAAAAGTAAAAAGATGCGAAAGCTGGTCAGCTATGCAAAAACAATTGCCAATACACCCTCTACCATTCTTATTACCGGTGAAAGTGGTACCGGAAAAGAAGTGTTTGCCCAGGCCATCCACAATGCCAGTGACAGAAAATCGAACAGTTTTGTGGCCATAAACTGTGGGGCCATATCGGCCACACTTATTGAGAGCGAACTCTTTGGTTATGAAGAAGGCGCGTTTACCGGTGCTTCAAAAGGGGGAAAGCCCGGAAAATTTGAAATGGCAGATAAAGGAACCCTTTTTTTGGATGAGATAGGCGAAATGCACACAGAGATGCAGGTGAAACTCCTGCGTGTGATTCAGGATAAAACCATTACCAGGCTTGGCGGAGGCAAAACCAAAAAAGTGGACGTCAGGATAATTGCCGCCACTAACAAGAATCTGGAAGCAGAAGTTAAAAAGGGAAATTTCCGGCAGGATTTATTCTACCGCTTAAGTGTTATCCCTTTGTACCTGCCTCCGCTTCGTGAGCGGAAAATGGATGTGCCCCCGTTGTTTCATTTTTTTCTGAAACAAATGGCAAACAAACTTGACCGGCCCATTCCTCCGGCAGATCATTACCTGCTTGAAAAACTGGTAAAATACGATTGGCCCGGAAACATCAGGGAGCTGGAGAATTTTGCTGAAAAAGCTGTGATTCTGGGAGGCAACAGAGAGCAGTTGTTCCCTAAAGAAGTGACTGAGGAAGAACCATCCACCATACCAGAGGGTACTTTATTGCAGGTGAACGATAGTGAGGAACTTCCATCCCTCCGGGAGGTTGAAAAGCAAGTCATTGAAAAGTACCTTCAATATTTTGACAACAACCTTTCAAAAACAGCTAAAAAACTGGGCATTGGCAGGAATACCCTCTATCAGAAAATCAGAAAACATAAGATTGAGATTGGTTAGCAAAGATTGAATGGACGTTTCACTACATGGTCAGGGGGTGTGTTCCGGCAAAAAACCTCATCGTCCTTACTAAAATACTTTCAAAGGTGAATTTCATTCATAGTGAGATATTTAAAGCTTTGTAGGGTGGGCTG
>CAZZBU010000063.1:0-8235 GCA_964652315.1 uncultured Bacteroidales bacterium | reverse complement strand
TTCAAAGGTGAATTTCATTCATAGTGAGATATTTAAAGCTTTGTAGGGTGGGCTGTCCTAAATTCGAACACTACCTCACTACATTGAAACCCTGTCCCCTCGAAACCCTCTATAATACAGGTGTATATGTTTATTGGCATGATGTTAGTTAAATAACAGAAAAATCTTTTGCATGGAAATTAAAGTATCAATACCAAAAAAATCCTTAAAGCGGCTGGTTCATTATCAGTTTTATCTCAAGCAGCTACTGCAAAAGGACAGGGATTTTGTTTCCAACGAGCGCCTGGCAGTTGATTTAAACCTCAGCATAGCCGAAGTGCGCGAAGATTTGGAAAATTTTAACGAATCATTGAGTGTGAGCGATATTCACAGCGTCGATAACCTTCTCAAGAATGTTGAGAAATACCTGGGGCACGACAATACCAATAAGGCAGTAATCGTAGGTGCCGGGAATTTAGGAAAAGCACTGCTGGGTTTTTCAGGATTTCTTTCCTTCGGCCTGGATATCTTTATGGTTTTTGACAATGACGATCAGCTTATCAGTCAAAAGCTGAATGGCAAGGAGGTATTCTCTGTAAGCAGGTTGGAGGAACTTACCCGTCGGTTGAACATTGATATTGGCATTATTACCACACCGCCTGAGCCGGCCCAGGAAATTGCAAATACATTGATTCGTGCCGGTGTGAAAGGTATCTGGAATTTTTCTCCGGCTGTAATTAAGGTACCGGACCACATCATGCTAAAAAATACATCCTTATTCAGCGACTATATGAGCCTGGTGCATAAAATGAATAAGGTTTTCGTAAATACATAACAATCAGTAGGTCATTTTAAATAAATTTTAGAATAATAGCGTATGAAAGGTGAAAAGGTGGAGATGAGGCTTTGTTTGGGAAGTTCATGCTATTCAAGAGGGAACAACGAAGTACTGGAAGTGGTTAAAGATTATATTGATCAAAACGAATTATCAGATAAGGTTGATTTCAGGGGTCACCTGTGCAAGGGAAATTGCAACCACGGGCCAAATTTTAGCATACTTAACAATCAATACAATGAAGTAAGCATTTCGAATATTACGCTTATCCTTGAAGATTTTTTCAAATCCTCTCAGGTAGAAAAAGAAAAGTAAGGTTTAGCCTTAAACTGAACTATTAATAAAGGGGATAAAAGATAAACCAGGGATTGATGAGCGCAAATTACATTTACACAGAAGTAAACAATTGCCAGGATTGCAGCAAATGTATCCGTGAGTGTCCGGTTAAGGCCATTAAAGTAAAGGATCAATCGGCATCCATTATACAGGAAAACTGTATATACTGCGGGCATTGTACTGCGGTATGTCCGGTAAAAGCCAAAAAAGCAAGGGAAGATATCAGCACGGTAAAGTACCTGCTTCAAAAGTTCAAGCGTGTATATGTGTCTTTGGCGCCATCGTGGGTATCCGAGTTTGCCGAATGTGATAAGCATATACTGATTTCCAGGCTAAAAAAACTTGGGTTTGCCGGTGTGTCCGAAACAGCTATTGGTGCGGAAATTATTTCCTCCCATGTAAGTTCTTTTCTTAATGGGCAATCAGATGGGGTTTATATTTCACCCTGTTGTCCATCGTCAATCGAACTTATCCATAAATACTACACCCCGTATTCAAAGAACATAATAAACATTGATACGCCCATGCTTGCACATGGCAAGTTCCTCAGAGAGCTGTACGGGCAGGACATCAAGATTGTGTTTATCGGGCCATGCATCGCCAAAAAGAAGGAAGCTGATATGACTCCCGGGATCATCGATGCGGTAATAACCTTTAAACACCTGAGGCAGTGGATTGAAGAGAAGCACTTTACAGACCCATTGGAAAACGATGGTGAAAAGCCGGACTTTGTACCTTTTACCGCAAATAAAGGGAACCTTTATCCCATTACAGGGGGAATGATTGCCGGTATCAGGAAAAAGGAAAACACACACCGTGTTTCTTTTTTAAGTTTTTCTGGCGTAAAAACCATTATTCCCATTTTGGACGATCTGCCAAAGCTGGGTAAAAAATCACCTGTATTTCTCGAGCTGCTTACATGCACCGAAGGCTGTATAAACGGACCGGGGACCTTGCAACATGATTCGGCCGCTGTTAAAAGGACCACAATTCTTGAAAATTATGATTTCCACAACACAAGCAGGCTTGAGATTCAATTGGAGTCAGATATTACCAATGCTTACAATTTCGAGGAGCCGGTAAAACAGCCGGAGTACAGTGAAACAGTTTTAAATGAGGTGCTGCAGTCCATCGGGAAGAAAACCAAAAATGATGAGTTCAATTGCGGGGGGTGCGGATATGAGGAATGCCGTGATTTTGCTGCTGCCTTGCTCAACGAAAAAGCAGAACGCAACATGTGTGTGTCGTATATGAAGCGGGTAGCACAGGATAAAGCTACAGCCCTGCTTCAACGGATGCCTTATGGGGTGGTAATTGTTGATAAGAACCTCAAAGTGGTAGAGTCCAATAAAAATTTTGCCAAGTTGGCCGGCGAAGAGGCTGTCTTTGCCTATGAGGCCAAACCCGGCCTGGAAGGGGCTGATTTAACAAAGCTAATTCCTTTTCATAAGTATTTCAGCAATTTGTTTCACTCCGGTGAATCAGTATTGGAAAAGGACATTCGTACCGGCAACCAGTTGTTTCACCTGTCGGTTTTCAGGTTGGAGGGGCAAAACCTCCTCTGTGCTATTCTGCACAACCTGCGGGCACCGGAGATAAGCCGGGAGGAGATCGTGAAACGCACCCGAAAGGTGATCAGGGAAAACCTTCAGACGGTGCAGAAGATTGCTTTTTACCTGGGTGAGAATGCTTCAAATATGGAGACACTGTTGAACTCAATTGTTGATATCCAGGATACTGACTATGATGAATGATATGTTTGTTGAGGTCGATTATTGCCAGAAACAAAAAGCTGGGAATGAAATCTGCGGGGATGTGTTTCTTTCGCAGAAAATCAGTGCTGAAAACCGGACCATCAGTATTCTGTCAGATGGGTTGGGGAGTGGCATAAAGGCAAATATCCTTGCTTCCATGACCGGTTCGATGGCTATGAACTTTATGAAGGCCAATGCGCCTATACAGCATACAGCAAAAATAATTATGAATACCCTCCCAATGGATACGGTGCGGAAGGTGAGCTTCTCATCGTTTACCATTATTGATATACAGGATAATGAGCGGGTTAAATTGATGGAGTACGGCAACCCGGGAGCGTTAATCTGGAAGCAGGGAAAACTTTTTGAGCCGGAAAAAAAACGCATCGATATTGAGCGTACCAATGTTAAGCATGGCTTGTATATCTCAGAGTTTGATGTCAACCTCAACGACCGGATTATCATTTTCTCGGATGGTGTCATACAGTCGGGCATCGGTAGTGAGCAAATGCCTTTTGGATGGGGGAGGCAGCCACTAACAGATTTCCTGCATCGCTACCTTGAAGGAAATGAGCATGTCTCTGCCGGGGATGTTTCCTATGCCATTCTAAAAGAATCGCTGAAAAATGATCATTTCCAGGCAAAAGATGACATTACCTGCGGTACCATATTTTTGCGGCCGCCACGAAAGGTGCTTTTTTGTACGGGCCCGCCCTACAAACAGGAAAACGATGCTTATCTGGCTGAGCAGGTTCTAAATTTCCAGGGGCATAAAATAATTAGTGGGGGAACCACAGCACAGATTTTATCGCGCCAGCTCAGCTGCGAAGTAGATGTTAACATAAATAACGCTTTTGAGGGGCTTCCACCAGAATCAACCATGGAAGGTGTGGATCTGGTTACCGAAGGCATTCTCACCATTGGTAAGGTGTCGGAATACCTTCAAAAGTTGGATCAGTTGCGTGGGGATATTCCGGGACCTGCCGGTAAAATCATCAAATATTTTTATCAGAACGATGCGGTATATTTTTTGGTGGGCACCCGCGTCAACGAGGCGCATCAGGATCCGAACCTGCCGGTGGAGCTTGAAATACGCAGGAATGTAATCAAGAAGATAGCACGCCTGCTTGAAGAGAAATTTTTAAAGAAAACAGAAATAACATATATCTAACAAAAATATTGAATATGGTGAGGATTACTATCTGCTGCGGTACGTATTGCCATGTGATGGGCGGCTCGGAATTACAGCTTTTCGGGGATTTTATACCGGATGAACTTAAAGACAGCATCGATTTCAGGTTTTCCACCTGCCTGGGTTATTGCAATAATAACAATGGCAATCCACCCTTTGCCGATGTGAACGGGAAATGCATCCCTGAAGCAACGAATGAGAAACTTCTTGTTGAACTAAAAAAATGTGTAAACCAGCAATAAGATGGCGTTTAACAACAATGCAAAAATAATCCGCAGGGAGCTGCTAAAGAGGCTTAGCAAAATTCAGCTTGACGATAAGGTACATACTGAAATTGACAGGATACCGCTTAAGATGCGACCGAAAAAAGGCGGGCATGTCCGTTGTTGCACCTATCGCGACAGGGCGGTGATAAAATACCGGATCATGGCCATGCTTGGTTTTGAAGGCGATAAGGAGGAAGATGAACTTTATCCCTTGAGTGCTTATTTTGATGATGCCATGGGCCATCCGAACACCCAATCACCCATTCTCACTGTGGTGGACGAGGCCTGCAGCTCGTGCATTAAAAACAACTACGTGGTTACCAACATGTGCCAGGGATGTGTTGGCCGTGCCTGCATGGTAAACTGTCCTAAAGGAGCCGTGGATTTTCATGGCAACCAGGCAAAAATTAACCCTGAGAAATGTGTGAATTGCGGACTGTGCCAGAAAGCGTGTCAGTTTCATGCCATCATATATGCACCGGTGCCTTGTGAAGATGTGTGTCCTGTTGGGGCTATTCAAAAGGACGAATATGGCATTGAAAAAATCAACATGGATGATTGTATCCTTTGTGGCAAGTGTCTGGAAGCCTGTCCGTTTGGTGCCATTGTGGAGAAATCGCATTTGTTTGATGTAATCCGGGAGATAAAAACCGATCACCAGGTAATTGCCATGGTTGCACCTTCCATTGCCGGACAGTTTCGCGACAGCATGGGTAAAATTTTGGGTGGGGTTAAAGCCCTTGGTTTTGATAAGGTGGTAGAAGTGGCAACAGGTGCCGATATTACAGCAAAAAATGAGGCAGGTGAGTTCCGGGCGAAGATTGAAGAAGGCAGGTCAATGACTACTTCCTGCTGTCCTTCGTATGTGAACCTGATAAAAAAGCACAGTCCGGATATGAGCGGTTTTGTATCCACAACGCTTACACCCATGGAATATACGGCCATTGAACTGCGGAAAACAAACCCTGATGCGCGGTTGGTTTTCATCGGCCCTTGTGTGGCCAAAAAAGGAGAAGCCATGGAATCTGGAAACGTGGACTATGTAATCAATTACGAAGAGTTTGGAACCTGGCTGATAGCCGCAGGCATTGAAATATCAGAGTGTGGGCCATACAGCCTGGAAGATGGTGTGAGTGCTGAGGCGCGGTTTTTTGCCAAAGCCGGCGGGGTAGGGGCTGCCGTAGCTGCACACCTCCCTGATGTAACCTTCGAAACCATCCAGATTGATGGCATTGATAAAACCTTCTTGCGGAAATTAAAAGCAGAGTTGAAAAACCCGGCACCTCGGTTGGTTGAGGTCATGTCCTGCGAAAATGGCTGTGTGGGTGGCTGCAGCTCCATTAACAATTCAAAGGTGGCCATTAACCTGTTGAATAAATTTGTGGAATCCGAAAAGAAAAAATGCCATAGTGAGAAGCAGCCGGCGCTTTAGGATTGGATATAATAACCACTCCGGCCGGGTGCTGCCGGTATGTTGAAATCGAAGTGGAACGTGTTTGGTACCTTGAGGATGCTCATAGAAGAGGCTAATAAAAAATCCATTAATAACATCAGGGGTATATATTCTCTGTTTTTAATTGAAAGATTCTTGTGGAAAAAGAAGGCTGTAGAACTGTCTGGAAGGCAGGCCTACCTGAGGAAGGCAGGCCAACAGCCTTTTTGTTTTAGTAATTGTAACGGGTCAGTATGCTGTAATGTGGATGCAATGCTGAAGATGTTAAATTGGTAGGACCGGACAACATGTCCGCTCCAGCGGAGGAGCTCAACGAAGTTAAACCCGCATGCACTATACCATGTGTGTTATGGGCAGTAATTAATTAATCAAACAAGGTGTGTCATTTACTTCTTTTTCTCCTGTAATCAAATCTATTGTTCCTATAACACATGAATTTTCTTCATTTTCATATTGAGCTGATGCTTCTAAAATCAAATCACCATTATCATCATTTATTGTTATCATGTTCAAACATAGCTGATTGACACCTGAAAATCCAATCAAATCTTGCAATGCGTTATCCATCGTAGAGTATTTTATTTTGTCGTTATTTGACACTTTTATAATGTCTGAGGAAAATGCTCTATTATCAACCGCAATCTTAACTTTTTCCTTTGTCAAGTAAGTCTCTCTTGGCAAATCCAAAGCTGGATAATATGTATTGTCAGCATTTATCTTAATTATGAATTGGTCACAGTTATATGCAATTACCCAGTCAACCTTTAGCTTGTAACAAATCCTAAATGAAACTCCTTTCGCCCATGAATTTATTTCTGAATAACAATACTCTATATGAGCATCAATAAATTCTTGGCTTAAATTATTTTTTTCTTTAATCAATTCTTTCCAAATATTAAAGTACTCTAAACACAAATCACTAGAACACATTATGCCCGATTTATAATTATCAAGGTAATCATAATCATTTGGTTGATTACAGGTGGTACTCCGAATTTGCTTATCAGTCTCACAAGATGATAAAACGAAAATCGAAACTATAAAAATCAATGTTAGGTATCTCATAATCTGTTTTTCATTTAGATGTCATTTGTCTGGGTTTGGTTGCTTTTTATTGGTGTCAACGTTTAGTGTATGGTTAGTAAGGGATTGCGAGCTTCAAAACTATCAAGATACCATCTAAAAATAATACGGGTGATTCTGTTCGAAAACCACTGAACCGATGACGAAGGAGGAGCTCAACGAAGTTAAACCCTTATTAACTATACACATTGTGTGTGCCCTGCATGAGCAGCAGTGCACCATTCCGCAAGTTTTGAATAAATCTGAAAAATGCAAATTTATTCTGAGTTAAACAAGCGGGATGAGTGGAATTTTTATCCAGAGAGTGAAAGTCTCTTACAGGCTTGTTGGAATCTTACATTAGCATACGAAAATGTTTTGCGTTTGGGCCACCCCCATGAAAGTGTAAGCCTGTTAGTAAGCCGCAAGCTGGTATAGAGCAATCTATGCAGTGAAGGAAGCCCCCTGAGTCCGCTGATGTCCAATATCATGCTCAACGAGCTGGATCAGGAGCTGGAATCAAGAGGACTGCGTTTTGTACGTTATGCCGATGATTGCAGCATTTTCGTAAAGAGTAAGCGTTCTGCCGAACGAGTACTGCGAAACACTACACGCTATATTGAGGACAAGTTGCACCTGCAAGTGAACAAGGGAAAGACGAACATTTGTCGTCCGATAACCTTCCACATGCTGGGCTACAACTTTGTTAGCTCATACAAGCAAGGAGTGAAAGGGAAATACCAGTTACGGGTGTCTCCCGAACGGTTCAAGCGAATGAAACAAAAGGTAAAGGAGATAACCCGAAAGAAACGTCCGTTGTCGTTTTCCGACCGAATAGCAGAACTGAATAGCTATATGAAAGGTTGGATAGGGTATTTCCGTTACGCTAACATGCAGGGCAAGCTCCAAGAGCTTGATGTATGGATTCGCAACCGCCTGCGGTACTGTATATGGAAACATTGGAAGAAACCGAATAAACGCATGCCAAGCTATATTCGGATGGGGATTAAACCGGGAATGGCATATGCATGGTCACGCTCACGCATGGGTGGATGGGCGCAAGCCTGTAGCCCCATGATGAAGACCACCATTACCACCCAACGCCTAAAGCGCAGGGGGTACATTGCATTTGCCGAATACTTCCAACGTTTCAGTGACCCGCGGCAACTTAAGCTCGAAATTTAAACTGTTGGATAATCCATGTTTATTGAACCGTCCCGTCTGAGACGGGATAGTGTGAGATGTGCACTGGCGGACTTAGTCCGTCAGCCATCTACTCGATTGTAAGTAGTGCTCTTTTATTAATCAATGTCTATAAATCAAGTTAATTTCAGATAATTCTTGTCCAATTTGATGAA
>CAZZBU010000062.1:15165-22447 GCA_964652315.1 uncultured Bacteroidales bacterium | reverse complement strand
ACTAGCTTTTGGCTGGTGCATGTTGATATTAATTTCAAGGAAGTTTTTCTCCACTTTCCAAATTTATGTACATTTGTTAGCATTGATTTCGGCTGCTTAGGATAAGTGGTAAGTTTTGTACAGCATATTTTTTAATTAAAACTAAGGTCAATGGAAAGACGGAATTTCCTTAAAAAATCAGCTTTTTTTGGTGCTACAACTGCACTTGCAGGTTCTTCAGCTTTTGCTGCTAAAAACTTTCAATCCGATGAAACTAAAAAACATCATTTCAACTTAAAGTATGCACCACATTTCGGAATGTTTAAAAAACTGGCCGGTGAAGATTTGATTGATCAGTTGAAATTCATGGCTGATGTTGGATTTACTGCATTGGAAGACAACGGCATGAAAGGGCGTACATCTCAAATGCAGGAGAGAATAGCCAATGAAATGGGCCGGTTGGGAATGCAAATGGGCGTATTCGTAGCTCATAATATTTACTGGAACGAACCTAATCTGGCAAGCGGTGATAAGGATAAGCTTGAAGAATTTCTGAATGACATAAAAAGCTCCGTTGAGGTTGCAAAGAGAGTAAACGCCAAATGGATGACTGTTGTGCCCGGGCATGTTGATTTAAGAAAAGATATGGGATACCAGACCGCTAATGTGGTGAATGCATTACGCCGGGCCAGCCATATTCTTGAGCCTCATGGCCTCATTATGGTATTGGAGCCATTGAATTTCAGGGACCATCCTGGTTTATTTCTTACAAAAATTCCCCAGGCATACGAAGTATGCAAAGCGGTGGACAGTCCTTCCTGCAAAATTCTATTTGATATATACCATCAACAAATCCAGGAAGGAAATCTTATACCCAACATGGACCTTGCCTGGGAAGAGATTGCATACTTTCAGCAAGGTGATAATCCTGGAAGAAAAGAACCTACTACCGGTGAAATCAATTACCTTAATGTGTTTAAACACATATTCGATAAAGGCTTTACTGGTATTTGCGGTATGGAACACGGCAATTCAAAACCCGGAAAGGATGGGGAAAAGGCCGTGATACAGGCTTATACGAAAGTTGATGATTTTAAATAAAAAAAACCGGCTTGAGCCGGTTTTTTTATTAAACCTTTTAGAGGGTACCAGGTACAGGTACCAGGGAATTTACAAGTTCATTTGGCCCGAATTGTATGCTATCCGGATTATCTGGCCCGAGTTTCAGGGCTGAACTCATCATTTCTTCCCAGGTTACTTCCTTACCCGTATAAGCCGAGATGCGCCCCATAATGGCAGCCAGGGTGGATTTGGCCGTAAACTCAGCTTCGTTTATTGGCTTATTAGTCCTTATTGCAGTGACCATGTCAATGTGTTCCTGATCATACGGACTGATTTCAACATAGCCTGTTGGTTCGCCAGCTTCATTTAACGGATACTCATAAGTATATTCCATCTCTCCTTCCGGGGTCCAGATGGTGTCTTTACAGTTTGTATATCCTTTTGTGCCACGGACATACTCTGAGACATTATTGGCACATCCATCAATCTGACGGCACATGCTATGTACATGGATATCACCATCGAATACAAAATCAACACTAAAATTGTCATACTGATCACCGGTAACGCGGCGTTGACGTGAACCAAAACCAACAGCTTTCACCGGGAATTTTCCGCCCATAAACCAATGTACTACATCAATGTTATGTACATGTTGTTCAACAATATGATCCCCTGAAAGCCAGTTCCAGTTTACCCAATCGCGGAGCATAAATTCCATGTCGTCCCATTCCGGCTTGCGGTCGCGGTGCCATAGTTTGGATTGGTTCCAGTAAGCGTTGGCAGCAACAATATCACCAATGGCTCCCTGGCGAATCCGTTTATATACCTCTATATAGTCACGCTGATGGTGCCGTTGAGTACCGGTAATGACCGTTAACCCGATGGTTTCAGCTTTTTTTGCACTGCTCATAATGGAGCGTGCACCAACCGGATCCACAGCCACTGGTTTTTCCATAAACACATGCTTGCGTGCTTCCACGCATGCAGCAAACATGGTTGGTCTGAAATATGGAGGTGTTGCAAGGATCACCACATCAACATCAGAATCGATAACTCGTTTGTAGGCATCAAAACCAATGTGACAGTTTTCATCGGCAACTTCCACGCCAGTTTTGTCTTTGATTTCTTTGCGGCTATCGGTCATGCGATCGTCAAACACATCAGCCATGGCAACCAATTGAAGGTTTGGCCCAGCATTTATGAAATTAATTGCAGCTCCGGTGCCCCGTCCGCCACAGCCAATAAGTCCTGCTTTCAGCGGTTCTCCATCAGGGGCTTGATCCAGCAAAGGGGGCAGGTTGAGCTCAACTTTTGGCTTGCAGGAATGCAGCAGGTGTGCTGCACCTAATGCACCAATACCCAATGCGGCGGCATTACCAAGAAAATTTCTGCGGCTCTGCGTATTATTTTTTTGTTTTTCCATATTGCATCGATTAAAATTAATGTATACCTAAATTAGTTATTATGTTCTAAACTGTCGTATTCGCAAACAACCCGGAACCCCACATGATTGGCATCGGAATACCACCAAATGCTCTTGGGCATTTGGGGATCAGTAGTCAGCCACTCTTCTTTTTTAGTGTGGGTACGTATGGCGCACCGGACCTCGGCAGCATCATCCTTAAAGGAGCCTCCGCGAATAACATATTCAGTCCCGTTTTCAGGACCCGTTGGATTTGCAACTTGCCCACCGTAAGTTTCATAAATATCTGGTGCATAATAATCCTGGCAAAACTCTGCGGCATTGCCCAGCATATTTTTCAATCCAAATGGATTGGGGGCTACTTTTATCGGAAGATGGGTTCTGCTACCACTGTTTTCTTGGTAAACCACATAAGTGTTGATCACTGTGGTATCAACACCAAAAATTTTGTTCATCAAAGCTTCAGAGGAATAATCCTTTGGTGAACCCTCAAAGAAATATGGTCCAGAGGTCCCACCGCGGGCTGCATATTCCCATTCAGCCTCGGTGGGCAGGCGGTATTTTTTCCCGGTTTTGAGCGACAACCACTGGCAAAATACCCGTGCACCATAATGGGTCATGGTGATTGCCGGAAGCTGACCTTTACCCCATCCCTGTCCCGGGTCACCGTAAGGTGGAGTAGGACCTGTAACCGCATCAACCATTTCATCCACAGGTTTTACACCGTAATTGTCAGGTCGGCCTTCTGACCCTGTTTCAGCAAAGAAGGTCATGTAGGCATCCCATGAAACTTCTGCCTCAGCAATAAAAAACCGGTCCAGGGTAACTTCCACCTGCGGTCCTTCATTCTCATTGCGATACTGTTCGTCTGACGGGCTGCCCATCATAAATGTACCGCCCGGTATAGCCTTCATGTTAAAGCTAATGCCGGTATTTGGCACATTTTCAGTGAAATCAATAAAATCTTTTACTTGGGTAGCTTTAGTGTATAGGGTATCGGTTTCTTTGGTCTCTTTTCCAAAATTGACATTCAGGGCATGGGTTGCCCCCTCAGTATAATGGCCTACATGTAAATGACAATTGATGCAGCGCAAATCTTCCTCTTGTTGGCTGTAATGCAGGTGGGCTTCTTCTCCTTCCTTGGATAATCCAAGCGGAAATAAATTTTCGTGACAGGCTATGCAGGAACTTTCATAAACATGCTTTTTAGCAAATTCCAGGGTGGATTTTTCTTCCCAGTTTAAGGATTCAATGTCTTTAAAAAGTTTTCCGTATACATCGCGGGCACCTGTTTTTGCTTTTTCAGCAAGGTAATGAAAATCACCCGAAGGAGGCAAGTGGCATTCTACGCAGTGTACTACAATACCACGTTCATTATCATAATGTGTCCCACGTTTCCAGGAGGTAGTGGAATGAGGATGTACATGACATGATTCACAAAATTTATCCGTGGAGGTTACCTTAACAGCCTTATGTCCTAAAAATGTTGTAGCCAGCCCAATAAGGAACCCAATAAAAATCAACAGGGATACCCGTTTCTTTATTACTTTAGCCATCTTTTTAACCATGTAATAACAATTAATTCCTGGTGTGTTTTAAAAAGGGATGGCTTTTAGAAGATTAAAGAAAATAAAATTAATTCTCACAATCAAGAGAAAACTCTGAACCACGAGTTATTTATAAAGATTCTATTTTTGTTGATAAAAAATTAGAGCTATTAATTTGCTGAAATGTTTTCCGGTTTGAATTGTTTGTAATAATAAAAACCCGGTGAAAATCCGGGTTTTTACTAACCTATCTACTAACCTAAAACCTAAACGTTGATGATTGTTCCTGAAAAAGTCCGGTATTAATTATAATTCAAAGATAAATTATTATGATGTTAAGGGATATTAAGGAACGTTAAAGATTGTTAAACATACTCATAATAAAGGCAATCATTGTAATTTTGCAGTGCCATGAGTAAGAAATGGATATGGATATTAGCGTCATTTATGACAATAATTGTCACAGGTCTGGTTGCCGTTCAGGCATACTGGATTCGCGAGGCTATGCGGGTTAAGGAACAGCAGTTTATTCAGGTTGTCACTCAGTCCCTGCTTGAGATTTCTGCTGAAGCTCAGCAAAGGGATGCATTGAACTGGGTTAAAGAAGAAATTGAATTAAAAGAAATAGATACACTTTTTATTCCACGGAATACCCTTCAAAGCGATTTTTCAGACACTTCATTTTTAGGGGACAGCAAATTATCCCTTCCCCGGCAAGATGATCAGCGCTATTATTTTAACCGGAAAATTCGCGCTAACTTTCGCAGCAGCATCAGAATGAGTGGTGAAGATTCCATTACGGTATACTCCAATTTTCAGCAGGAGGTTATCAGCAAATTACCTGAAAACACCGAAAAAGGGTACATTTCCCCGGCTGAGCCACAAACAGAGGAAGAAAAATTACAAAACCAGAAAGTGTTGGTTGAGCGGATTGTGAAACGAATGACAACCCGCCCCCGACCTTTAGATGAGCGAATTAATTCCACTGAGCTGGAAGAACTTATCACATCGAACCTTAACATCCATGGACTTAATTTAAAGTTTGAATATGCAGTGTATAACCAAACCGGTGACACTGTAATACAAAGCCCTGATTTTAAAGGGAATGCGCAATCCATAAAATACCGGACCCAGCTTTTTCCAAATGATCCTATTGGTGATCCGGGAAGGCTTGTGGTCTACTTTCCTAACGAAAAAAAATTCGTGTTTAGTTCCCTGGGTATGATGTCTTATTCATCATTGGGATTGAGTCTGATAATAATTCTATTATTTGCACTAACCATTGGAATCATTTACCGTCAGAAAAGGCTGTCGGAGATGAAGAACGATTTTGTTAATAATATGACCCATGAGCTAAAAACGCCTATTTCAAGCATTTCATTGGCAGCGCAGATGCTTAGCGATAAATCCATACCCCATGAAGCTAAAAACTTTGACCATATATCCTCAGTCATCCATGATGAGAGCAAGAGACTTGGCTATCAGGTTGAGAAAGTGCTGCAGATGGCCATTTTTGATAAAGGCACATTTAAACTCAAACAAAAGCCTGCGGATATGATGGAGATACTCTCGCAGGTAATGAATAATTTCACCCTTCAGATAGAAGACAGGCATGGGGAGATTGATGTAGACTTTGAAGCTGAAAACACGCGGGTGTTTGTTGATAAAATGCATATTACCAATGTGGTTTCTAATCTTATTGATAATGCACTAAAATACAGTAAAGATGAACCGCGAATCCGGATAAAAACCTGGAACCGTGACAATAAGCTGTTTTTGAGTGTACGCGATAATGGTATTGGAATTAAAAAAGAAGACCAGAAACGGATATTTGAAAAATTTTATCGGGTTCCTACTGGTAATTTACATAATGTAAAAGGATTTGGCCTTGGTTTGAGTTATGTGAAAAAAATTGTGGATGAACATGGAGGCAATATCTCAATGCGCAGTGAATTTGGAAAAGGAACAGAGTTTATAATTTCACTGCCGCTGGATGGTGGCTAGTTTTTTCATGAATTAACTGTGCAGGGGCAACCTGCCAGGATGAGAATTTGATTTGGGGCAAATCCTGTCAGCGGCTTGTTATTTAATGATTTGATACGTAAATTGCATATTTATATTAACCTTACTTTTATACGGATATCATGGGACATGTGAAGGTTCTATTGGCAGAAGATGACGAAAGCCTGGGCTCCTTGTTAAAGGAATACCTTAAGGCAAAAGGATATGAACCATCATGGTTCACAAATGGCGAACTGGCCTACAAGGATTTCCTTAAAAACGCCTATGATATTTGTGTGTTGGATATTATGATGCCCGTTAAAGACGGCTTCACTTTGGCACGTGAGATTAGGGAAAAAAACTCCGATATCCCCATCATTTTTCTCACCGCGAAAAACATGAAAGAAGACGTTATCGAAGGCTTCACACTGGGTGCTGATGATTACATAACAAAGCCATTCTCCATGGAAGAACTGATTTTCCGCATCGAAGCCATTCTTAGAAGGACCAAACGCGATAATAATAATGAGCAAAAGGCAACCTATAAAATTGGCAACTATACCTTTGATACTACAAAACAGCTTTTAACCCACAATGGGGAAGAGCAAAAATTAACAACAAAGGAATCGGAATTGCTGGCTTTATTATGTAAAAACAGAAACCAATTGCTCGAACGTAATTATGCGCTTAAATCTATTTGGATAGATGATAATTACTTTAACGCCAGGAGTATGGATGTTTATATAACCAAGCTCAGAAAGTACCTCAAGGATGATCCTTCGATTCAAATCCTGAATATCCATGGCAAAGGATTTCGACTGATAGCTCCCGAGGGTTAGATATATTCCATGTTTTTTCGAGATATCGTTATTTGTTTTTATTTTTAACATACATAAAAATTTAAACGGATGATAATTTTTGAGTGGACTGATGATTTTTCAGTAGGTGTTACTAGACTCGATAATCAGCATAAAAAGCTGGTAGAATTAATTAATGAGTTGTTCGATGCGATGGCTGTGGGTAAGGGGCGTGATGTGCTGGAAGAAGTCATTCGCGAGCTTGAAAAATACATCGTCATCCATTTTCAAAGCGAGGAAAGGATGATGATGATAAATGGTTTTAACGGCCTTGAGGAACATAAACAGGAACACGCACGGTTTATCGGCAAAATCAAGGAATTTAAGGAAAAATTTAAATCAGGTGACCGGAAATTGACCATCGAAGTGGTTGATTTTCTCAAAGAATGGATTATTAATCATATACAGGG
>CAZZBU010000062.1:0-15065 GCA_964652315.1 uncultured Bacteroidales bacterium | reverse complement strand
GGAAGCTGAATGTCGAGTAAAACAATATCAAAATCATTCTCTTCACGAAATTTACGTATAGCTGAGTAACCATCCATAGCTACCTGTACTGTTGCGTTGGTGCTTAACAGGATTTCTTCCAGCAATAAAGCGCTAACCTCATCATCTTCCACCAGCAGGATTTTCGTTCCTTTTAGCTTAAATGAACCTTTTTGTTCCATGCTCATTTGATCCCCGGTTTTTTTTTGGTTCATAATTTTTAGTGGTATGATAAAGTTAAAGGTTGAACCCTCACCTTCATTTGATTGAACCCATATTTTTCCACCCATTAGCTCAGTAAGGCTTTTACATATAGCCAAACCCAGCCCTGTTCCATTCGTATTTTTTTTGAGCCGTTTATCAGACTGGTGAAATCTATTGAAGATCAATGGCAATTCTTCCGGGGGAATACCAATACCTGTATCCCTTACATAAAAATGCAACCATGTTTTTTGAAGGATTTGACAACCCAGTTCAATGATTCCCTGTTCTGTGAATTTAAGTGCATTGTCAATGAGGTTTGTAATTATCTGTTTAATCCTTATTTGATCACCCAGGATTTCAAGTTCTTTATTTGCAAGATGATTTTTAAGAATAAATCTCAGTTCCGAAAGCTCGTTTACTACCAAATGCTGTTCATAGAACAATTTTAATTCATCTAAAAAATCATTCAGGGTGAAGGATGTTTCCATTAGTTTCACCTGATTGACATCCAGTTTGCTAATATCCAGAATATCATTTATTATTTGAAGTAAATCGGCACAACGCTTTATGATAATCCGCACATATTTTTCCCGGCTTTCTTCTTTAAGTCCTGGTTGCAAAAGCAGATTTGAAAAACCCATGATACCATTCATCGGAGTACGGATTTCATGGCTCATGTTCGCCAGGAAAGCTGCTTTAATTCTACTGGCATTCTCAGCCTCATTTTTTGCACGGATTAATTCTTTTTCAGCCTCTTTTCTTTCAGTGATATCTTCAACCATTCCAATAGCAAAGAGAGGTTCACCCTGTGCGTTTTTCACAGCAGATACAGTAAGCAGGCCCCACATCAGGCTTCCATCCTTACGTATATACCTCTTATCCATAGTATATACGTCAATTTTGTTTTCAAAAAGGTCCCTGTAATATCGGATGTCTTTATCAATATCTTCAGGGAAAGTGAGTTCTGCAAAGGTCTTACGCTTTAATTCTTCGTTTGTAAAACCTACCATTTTCTGAAAGGACATGTTACTTAACACGGGCTTACCGGCTTTATTAACGATAGCCATTCCCAAGGGGGCATTTTCAAAAATTCGTTTGAAACGTTCCTCGCTTTGAGCCAGAACATTTTCATAGAATACCTCGAATTTTTGCACTTCATTTTCTGATTTATCGGTTATACCACTGATAGACTGATGATAGGCTTCGGCATTGTTATTCCTGATTTCTTTGTGGGAAATATTTTTGAGGGTCAACAAATAATATTCATCTTCGGCATGTTTCGATTCGAAGGGGGTACATTCCATGAAAAACAAAACACCATCAAACTCTATGAGGCTGGAAATCGGAATATTAAGTTCCTTGGGACAGCTGTTGCAAGGATTTTTTAATCCACGGAGGACCTGGTGGCATTTTTTATTATGGAAGTCCTCATTAAGTGCAAAAAATTCCCGTGCCGGTTTATTAGCTTCAATAAGCTTATTTTCTTTGGAAATAATCAGCATTGGATCATTCACAGAATCAATGGATTCTTTCCATAACATACCGTTGTCCTGCCTTTTGGTGGCCATAGGTGTAACTTGTATAACAACAAGGTACGGAAAATATGACAATAAATCAATTCGAAAAAAATAAAATATTGGTTTTGAGTTATTTTTTTGATGCCCAGCTTTTAAAAATGGCATTAAATGTCCGTTTTTCAAGGTTCCAGAAAAAAGAAAACTGACAGAATATAAAGGCATACAAAAGCAAGAGAATATAATAGGCAGGGACAACTGTAGAAATATATAAAGGGGCTTTTAGCCAAAAGGACAGGTCGTCTGATACATTAAACAAATTAAAAATAAAACGTTTGGCAAAAAGAGCACTGCTACCTGTAATTGAGAATATTAAAATAATAAGAAAAAGCTGAGTATTGGATCGGATGTCCCATTTATCCTTAAGTCGTCTTAACATAAAAAAAGTTTACAAATTAATAAACGCCTGATCAAAAGCCAGAAGTAGAATAACCACGAGCACAAAATAATTGATACGCATGAAATACCTTCCGGCAGAAATGGCTGCCTCACTACGAATCATTTTAACGAACAGGGTTAAAATCCAGATACAGGAAATAATCAATCCGCCAAGTGAAATTGTCGATGAAATAAGGCCAAATAATGGAAGGATAAGCGCTGTAGTAACCGTTCCCAAAATCCAGTAAAAAATGATGCGCTTTATTTGGGTGTCCGTATATACCTGGGTTAATGAAGGAAACCCTGCTTCCTCATATTGTTTCCCGTATTTCAGCACCAGGAGATAAAAATGAGGGACCTGCCAGATAAAAAAGAAAAGCGCCATTATCCAGGCGTCTGCAGATAAAAGTGGACCGCCTGCTGCTACCCAGCCAACTAATGGTGGTATCGCCCCGATTACTGAGCCTGGTATTACGGCGTTGGGTGTAATTTTTTTCAGGGGGGTGTATATAAAATTGTACCAAACCAATGCAAGCCATGCCAGCATTAGGGCCAGAAGATTGCTTGAAAACAATAATAAGAAGGAACCTGCAGCAAACTGAAAAACTGATATAAATGCGGCTCCTTGCGTAGATATCCGTCCCGATGGTATTGGGCGTTGTTTGGTACGTTCCATTTTTGCATCGGTTTTCGCTTCCTGAAGGTGATTGATAACCGATGAACTGCATGCCAGTAAAAATATTCCCAGTGTGGGAAGAATGAAACCCAGGTTATAAGTTTTGCTTGCCAGCAGGTAACCTGTAATGGTGGTAAATGACACGGCAACAGTGATTTTCACCTTGCTTAGCTCCAAAATTGATGTTATGACTGATAGATGCTTATTCGCTGTCATGGACAGTCTCCTTACGTTTTTGTGGAAAGAAAACAAGATATAAAAATAAACCAACTGCCAAAGTAAGAACAGTTCCTCCGAAAAACCGGGCTAAGATAACTACATTTGGATTTGAAGGCTTCACATAATTATAGCAATATTTAAGGTTTTTAATTCTGCTTGGTACTGTTTTTCCTTCAGCAGCATCATCTATGGCCATGGACCAATGCATAGGCATAAAAAAAGTACCGTAGAGATACTGGCTTATTTTTGCATCTGGTGTTAACAATATAACAGCTGCCACATGGGTAATCTGACCGTTTTCCTTCTTAATATGATACCCGGTAGCTTCAGAAAGCTTTTCCATAGCCGATTGATCTTCCAGGGTAAGAAATTTCCAATGCGATACTGCTGTGGTATTTTGCATCGATTCCATTAATGCCTGTTTTTTGGCCCTGGCAAGAAACGGTGTTTCATCCGCATCAATGGAAATGGTTAGCACGTGGTATTCTTCCCCAATCTTTGAATCTGAGCGGTCAATTACCTCAGCCAGACCTTCAAGTAGGGGGATGCACAAGCCCGGACAATCGAAATAAACAAACGATAAAATGGTTGGCCTGTTTATCAGATCCCGTAGATTTACCATGATAGAATCCTCGGTAAACACGGTTACATCAGGTATCTGATTACCATGTTGTTCTGTCAAACCATAAGGGTTTTTTTCTGATGCTCCAAGACTCCTGGGAAAACTGAGAATTATAAGTAATGGCAGTGTATAGTGAAATCTCATAATGTTTTATCCTATTATCCTAGTGTCATGTCTAGACTATAATGTCGCCTAGCCACCCTCAGGGTCATTGACCACTGACGGGGCCTACCCTGCCAATGGTTAAAAACCTTGGCAGTGGTTCAACCGCAAAAGTAAAAATGACATGACACTAGCATAACGTTACAAGGCAGGGAATGTTTATCTTTTTTATCAGGATAATGCACTGATTTAATAAACTATTTATCCCTTTTCGTATTTCTTTTGCATTTTTTTATGATTGAAATATGCCAACAAGGCAATAATTGTTACCATAGACACTGTGTAATACACAAAACTGGGTATCGGAACCGGATCACCTTTGGCATAGGAGTGCAAACCACTAAGGTAATAATTCACTCCAAAATAAGTCATGATAACAGATCCAAACCCAACAAGGGACATCAGATTAAACGCATAAACACCTCTGAGTCCGGGTATTAATCTCATGTGGGCAATAAACGCGTAGATGATAATCGTAACCAGGGCCCAGGTTTCTTTTGGGTCCCAGCCCCAGTAGCGGCCCCAGGATTCATTGGCCCAAACCCCTCCAAGGAAGGTGCCAATAGTAAGCATATACAATCCGACAATCAATGACATTTCAATGATGTTAGACAGTTCCTGGGCAATCAGGTCAATTCGCTGATATGATTTTTCAGTCTTCAGAAACAATAAAATAAGATTAAGGGCGGCCAGAAGTGCCCCAAGGGCCAAAAATCCATAACTTGCGGTGATGATGGCTACATGGATAATCAGCCAGTACGATTTTAAAACAGGTACAAGCGTTGTGATTTCCGGGTCCATCCAGCTTAAATGGGCTACATGCAGGATTAAGAAGGATAGCACTGCTGTAGCTGCCAGCGTAACCTGCGATTTTCGGGCAAAAATCAATCCGGCAAGGATGGTAGCCCATGCAATATATACAAGAGCTTCATAACCGTTACTCCAGGGAGCATGCCCTGCTATATACCAACGCAAAGCCAAGCCAATGGTATGTGCTACAAATCCCAGAATTACAAGCCAGGAGGCAATGGATATTGTTTTTGATAGTTTAAATTGAGGGGCAAAGATGTGAATAAAGTGCAGGATAAGTAAAATAAAACCGATAATGCCATAATAATTTGCCAAACGGTCAAAAATATTCCATTTGTTATAAAGAATCTCCAGCTTTACTTTGGTTTCTGAAGGAAGAATGTCAGCTCCATATTTTTTCTGATAAGCAATCATAGATTCCAGGTATTCACTAGCTTCAGAATAATCACCAGATGGTATGGCTTCATTTAATGTGCTAAAATAAAGCGGCACTATGTTGTCCACAAATATGGTGTCTTCCGAATCAAAAGCCGTTCCGGCATTGAGTGGAGTGTACCAGGTTTGTGTTTCATCCCCTTCTTTGGGGAAGATTCTCAAAAACTCTCCGGAATATGCCAGGTAACTTATATTAACCCGCTCATCAACTTTAATAACTTCATTGTCAAACTTATTACGGTAAGCGGGCTTTTTCTGATAGGCTTCCTCAACAAGCGGGCGTAACAAATAACCTTGTTGTGGAGAAAAGAAAGTATTAAATGCCGCATATTTATCAATCAGGCCAAGCTGGTTTTGTAATTCATCGTTTGAGACCCGAATCATGGGAACGGTTTTCCAAAACTCCGGATTTGAAAGCATCCCTAAAAATATCTGATCTGTATTCAGTCCATCCATGCTTGTTCTCCGGGCCACTTTTCGCAGCACTTCCGAACCAAACGTATTGGCCGGTTTTATTCGGCCGCTGCGATCCTGAATCAGTAGCCAGCCAAATTTCGAAGCATGATCCCTGTCTATTCTTGCTTGTTGTGGGATGTCGATATTTCCCTGGGCAGAAATACCGGGTGATAAAGCCAGGCTCAACAGCATCAAAACACCGGTGGCCAGCATTTTCCGGCTTTTCCGTAATTTATTGATTTGTTCACCAAGTTTTGCAAACCGGCTGTTTTTATTAAATATGCTTAATAGCATGCCCAACCCTAAAAGAAAATACCCCAAATATGAAATCCATGTCCCCCAAAAATCTTTGTTTACAGACAATACAGTACCTTTTTCATCAGAGTCGTATGACGACTGATAAAACCTGTAACCCTGATATTTTAATACATTGTTCATGTAAATTCTTCGTTCCTCTGTAATGTTTTTTTGAGGATCGTTCAGGATAACTTTACTTTCAAACCATGATGGACTGTTCGAACCCGGATATCGTTTCAGGATGAAATCTTCGAGAGCAATTGCAAATGGTATCTCTACTGGTTTTGATCCGTAGGTGGCCGATACCGTTACATCTCCAAGCATAACACTATCCGGCTCACCTGCGAGGCCTTTTTTTCCCCACAGAATCAGTTCTTTTTCTGTTGTTCCGTCATCCACATTCAACACAAGGGCATCGAGAAATGTATCCTCCCCCGGATCTGGAATGGGTTGTGGACGCACAACGCCTTTATCAAAATAGTCGCGCAACACTATACGGGTACCCAGAAAGCCATAGAGCTTACGGATTTCAAAGGGATGGACTGAATCTGCAGGCAACACAGTGGATTTTTGCTCCATCATACTCATTTCCGTAATATCAAATGGTGCTTTAACAAACAGCATTTGATCCCTTAGAAATATGTGTACCCCGTTTGAAACACTTGTATCGTTAAAAGTAAACTTGAGGCTGTTAATGTTTCGTGTATCTTTATCACGGAAAACATAAGACATTCTCCCTTCATTTCCGGCTACTACAAGTTCCATAACCGGTCCGCCTTCGTAAGGGGCATGTTCGATCGTTTCCATAGCGTTGGCAACAAAAGACTCCAGGGTGACATCCATGTTTTTATCTTCCAGTGATAAAGTTGTATGAAACTTGTTCTTACTGATGGGCGAAAACAAGACTTTTTCTTCGTCTGAGGCTTTATTTCCCGAAGGAAGCGTGGCGTTTACCTGAATATATGCATGTTCAGACAAAATAAATCCGGACGATTCACCTTCCCGGATGTGCATCACCCCTTCAAAACTAAGATAACGGGTAATGCCGGCGCCAAGAATAATTATCACAAAGGATATGTGAAATAAAAAAACAGTAAACTTTTCAGGTCTGTATAATTTACGTTGAATGACATTTCCGGTTAGATTAATCATCCCAAGTACTAAAATAAGTTCGAACCACCACGAGTTATACACAACGGCCCGTGCTGCTGGAGTGCCAAAATCATTTTCAATAAAAGTAGCTGTAGCCATGGCAACGGCAAAAACAGCTAAAAGCAGCCCGGTAAATTGCATGGAAAATAGATAGCCGGTGATTTTCTTCATGAGAATAACAATTCAATTCGTTAAGTTCTTTTATTTACAATGCAGTAAATATAGGTAAATAAAAAATTCAGGGAATGGTTCAAATTAAGGTTGAAAAAATTTATTGAATTGATTTTAGGGTAAAGTTTTCCTCATTTTTAGCAATCATCTTATT
This sequence comes from uncultured Bacteroidales bacterium, assembly GCA_964652315.1. Taxonomy (GTDB): domain Bacteria; phylum Bacteroidota; class Bacteroidia; order Bacteroidales; family JAAAOM01; genus CAZZBU01. The sequence continues at coordinate 7,737 of CAZZBU010000062.1, read as the reverse complement.
AAAAAACTTCTGCAGGCTGCTATAGTTTTCCGGCCCGTAAAATGTTGAATGAAAGGATAACTCTGTACGGATATAAACCTGATTATCCACCAATGTAGAGATATACCGGTAACGTGCCTGATCCTGAGGAAACCTGACCATGGAGGAACGTGGCAATTCCACCAGTTTCAGATGCTGCGGTAATTCAAAGGTGTATATGGATATTTCACGAAACGGGTAAATGAAATCAACGGGATATTGCCTGTCTGGTTTATTAAAAGGATTGTCGTTAATGGTATTGAATAAAATGGGTTTAAAATATATCATGTTTTCCTTGATTCTATTCCTGTCGGTCAGGTAACAAATAACCTTAAAATTTTCTTCAATCTCATGCAGGTTAAAAACTTTGAAACTATCAATGGTGGCTTCTATGTTCAAAGGCAGAAGATATTGTCGAAAATATTTTTCAATGGATTCCATTCTGGAAACAGCCTTACGGTGTTCGCTGGCATAATATCCTGAGAATGCATATTCCAGTTTATATTTTATTCTTCCCTGGTGATACGATAATCTCGCATAGAGAAATTGGATAGAATATTTTTCAAGATTTATTGGAATCCAACGAATATCATTTTTATCCAGCAGAAGGCCACGGTTATTTAGTTCACGTTTTCCAATCAGGTAATGTGGCCTGAAGTCATCGGTAGCATTGAGCATAAGCTCCAGGCTATCCGTTTTCACGTGAACAATTACTTGGTTAAACTGTGAAATCAATGGGATGTTAAAAATGGTGCCATTGTCTTTTGTGCTTAGTAGCAATGGATGCGATTCAATACCTGCCTCATTCAGTAACAGGTTCAATAGCAGGTTAATCTCTGCACTGTTTCCTGTTTTGGTATCCAGTAATTGATTCAAGGGCTGCTGGGGGAATATGCTATAAGCGCCATTCCATGCAAAGTTTTCAAGAACATAATGATAAATGTTTCGCACCGTGAATTCAGGATCTGATTTCTCGTCACAGCATTTATTCAGAATACCCTGTAAAAAAAACGTGGAGGTCGACTGGTAAGTCGACCAGGATGGTGCATTGATAATGTTTTTTGCCAAATCACTCCATGAGCCAATGAAAGGAGTGTACAAACGCCTGCTATCTGTGTATTGATAAAAACCGGCCACCTGAAGTTTAATTTTCTCAATGTAATCAACCGTGTTATAAAAGTAAGGCTCAGTGTGTATCGCAGGTAAATTGGTAAGCACCCACGCGGATTTTTTCTTTCCTTTGTATTTAGCCTTAAGCCTTGGGCTGACAAAATAAGGGTTAACTTTCAGGTCTTTATCAATTTCTACCTGAAATTCGCTATACAGGGTTGGAACCTCATTCTGAAAAGTCCATTCCTGGTGAGTCATAAAATGATTTGATACAAGAGTATACTGGTATTCCAGAATGATACCCACCTGTACATCCGGAAAAGTAAACCGGATTTCATTCCATTTATCATTGATTTTAACCCGGTAAAAGGCTTTTGAATCAATTTTATTTTTTTTAACCTTTCCTTTTTCATTAATGTAAAATGACTGAGCCCGGATATTCTTGATATATTGAGCATTATTCCCGCCATAATACCGGATAACGACATTTCCTTTGGATTTTCCTTCAGGAGTTAAAACTTTAACACGGGTATGCCTGATCAATTCCGAAGGCTCATCAAATTGGAAATTTAACCGCCCAATATCTCCCAGAATTATTGCTGAAGCGCCAGTATCAAATTTACACTCTTGAAGCCTGATGTCTTGCTTTTTAACCTTTCCCCAAATCAGCGGATTTTTAGCACTTTCAGCATTTACAAGAATGAAAAAAGTGCCAATCAGTACAAGGAAAAATGTTTTGGATATTTTAATGGATTTTATCATATACCGCCCCCGCAAATCCATTATACAATCGTTTATATGAAATAAACATAAATCACAGAAATAGGTTTTGTTTAAAAGGAGTTTTATTGTGAAAAAAAACTGTTATTTTTGTTATCCAATCGTAAAACACCCGGTCTTTGATACACGATGATTAAATTTCTCTTTTTACCCTTTACAAGTAACTAATAATCATTAAAATTTAATTCAATGAAAGCTCTTAAATTTATTGCAATTTTTGTATTGGTATTCAGTACATCCATGGTTCAGGCACAAGAAGATGCATTTGCAGATGACATTATGAAGTTCCTTCAAATTAATGGCTCCAAAGCCACTTTTCAGGTAACCATCAAGCAGATGATGCAGCAGTTTCAGACCATGGCTCCGGATCTTACTGTTGAGCAGTGGCAAACCATTGAAGAAGAAGTCATCAATCCATCTTATGACGACTTACAGGAGAAATTCATTCCCATCTACAAAAAACATTTTACTCATGAAGAGATTAAAAAATTAATTGATTTCTATCAAACTGATTTAGGAGAAAAACTGGCTAGTAAACAGCCTGTTATTTCCGGTGAAGCCATGCAAATAGCCCAGGCATGGGGCATGGAACTTGGACAAAACATCCAGTTGAAAATACAGGAGATGCAGGCCGAAGAGAATCAATAATACAAGGTTTTTAAGTTATAGTTTAATGCTCCGCCGCTCTTAATTAAAGGGCGGTTTTTTATTTATAGCGATATTGCTGTATTCATTTCAAATATGGATATAATCAATATCTTTGCAGGACTTTTAAAGCGGATAAATTTTAATGGAACATATACGTAACTTTTGTATTATTGCACATATCGATCATGGTAAAAGCACCCTGGCCGACAGGTTGTTGCAAAACACCAAAACCATTTCGGAACGTGAATATAAAGATCAGGTACTCGATAGTATGGATCTTGAACGTGAACGGGGCATTACCATAAAAAGCCATGCCATTCAGATGAAATATGAGCATGAAGGAAAAGATTATATCCTTAACCTGATTGACACTCCCGGACATGTTGATTTCTCTTATGAGGTGTCCCGTTCTATTGCAGCCTGTGAAGGGGCGCTTCTAATTGTAGACGCAACCCAGGGTATTCAGGCCCAAACCATATCCAATCTTTACCTGGCTATTGAACACGACTGTGAAATTATTCCTGTGCTGAATAAAATGGATATGCAGAGCGCCATGCCCGAGGATGTTAAAGACCAGATTGTAGACCTTATTGGCTGTGACAGGGATTCAATAATTGAAGCCAGTGGTAAAACAGGGATGGGCGTCGAACGGATTCTGCATGATATCGTGACCAAAATTCCACCTCCAACCGGTGACCCAAAAGCACCGCTCCAGGCATTGATTTTTGATTCGGTATTTAACTCTTTTCGTGGGATAATTGCCTATTTTAAAGTGATAAATGGCGAAATCAAAAAGAATGATTTTGTTAAGTTCTATAATACAGGTCATGAATATCATGCTGATGAAATTGGTGTGCTCCGATTGAATATGGATCCACGCGAGGTAATCCGTACCGGGGATGTTGGGTATATTATTTCAGGTATAAAGTCGGCACGCGAAGTAAAAGTAGGAGATACCATTACACATGTCGAGCGCCCATGTGACAAAGGCATTGCCGGATTTGAGGATGTCAAACCCATGGTATTTGCCGGAATTTATCCTGTGGATGCTGATGATTATGAGGAGCTAAGGGCTTCACTGGAAAAGTTGCAGCTTAATGATGCTTCGTTAACCTTCGAGCCTGAATCATCCGCTGCGCTTGGCTTTGGTTTCAGAGCTGGGTTTCTTGGATTACTCCACATGGAAATTATTCAGGAGCGGCTTGACCGGGAATATGACATGGACGTGATAACTACTGTGCCCAATGTTTCCTACAAGGTTTATACTACAAAAGAGGGAATGATGGAAGTACACAATCCTTCGGGTTTGCCTCCTGTAACCCTCATTGATTATATTGAAGAACCCGTAATCACTGCCCAGATTATTTCAAAATCTGAGTTCGTCGGTCAGGTGATGAACCTGTGTATTGACAAACGGGGAATACTAAAAAACCAGGTATACCTGACCAGCGATAGGGTCGAGCTTACTTTTAATCTGCCTTTATCAGAGATTGTTTTTGATTTCTATGACAGGCTGAAAAGCATTTCGCGGGGTTATGCATCCTTCGATTATTATCAGTCAGGCTACCAGAAAGCAAAGTTGGTGCGGCTTGACATTTTATTGAACGGTGAGATGGTAGATGCGCTTTCATGCCTGATCCATTTTGATAACGCCTATCCTTTTGGACGAAGAATGTGCGAAAAGCTTAAAGAGTTGATTCCCCGGCAGCAATTTGACATTGCCATTCAGGCTGCCATCGGTGCGAAAATCATTGCCCGTGAAACCGTGAAAGCTTACCGAAAAGATGTAACATCCAAATGTTACGGGGGCGATATTACCCGGAAACGTAAGCTGCTCGAGAAACAGAAAAAAGGTAAAAAGCGCATGCGCCAGGTAGGTAACGTAGAAGTACCACAAAGTGCCTTTTTAGCAGTCTTGAAATTGGATTAATCCGGAAAAAAAACAGCAGGGTATTTATGACGAAGAAAAAGAAAAAGCAGGGGGGTACAAAGCAGGAAACACCTAAACAAGCTATCATAAAAAGAGGCAGGAACCTGGAATTTAATGAATGCTGGATAAACCGTAATTGGGTGCACAATAAAATGGCGAACATTGTGATCAGCAGAAAACATTCGAATGGTAACATTACCCTTGCTGTTTTTCTGGTGGATTTATTCCTTAAAGGGGTAAAAGATGTTGCATATCGCTTTAATATGCCTTTCCCTGATTATGAGGATTTCCTTTCCCGTTACTTTGAAAAAGAGGTGTTTGTTGAAGCAAATTATGCCCTGGCTCATAATATCATTTATGGAGCAGTGGAATTTGCTGAAGATGCCGGATATAAACCGCATCCTGACTTTTCTGTAGCCCGGTATCTTCTTGAGGAAGACAATGAACAAATTGCACTGGTTAATGTCGCTTTTGGTTACAAAGGGAAACACTGCCTATTAGTTAATTATGATGAAAATTATTTGAAAGATAAAGCCCACCTTGAAGGCCAGTTAAACCCCGGGGATTATTATGTTTTTAATCCCAATGATTTTAGAATATTTCATGATCCGGAAAATGAAATATTTATTGAACCTGAATTTGATTTAGAAACTTACACAAAAAAAGTCAAGGATAAAACATTAAAATTCGAGGATTTAATGGAGGTCATTGAGAATGCCTTTTACCTTGAGCTGCAAACTTCCGAAAAACTTCAGGCTGAGAATACCCCTACCTGGTACCCGCAGGATATATTTGATAAAGATTTTTCTGAGTCCATTGGCTGGTTCCAGATTCAAGAAGAAGATCAACCATGGTTTTTTGAGCTGAATGAAAAAGTTAATCTGGAGAAGCCTAAAAAATTAAAGAAACTCAGGTCGAAATTTGATGCTTTTTTTGACAAATATCCTGAAGCCCAGGAATCAATGATGCTTGGTGTGCGATATTTTAATGCCATCGGGGAAGCGAATTCACGGGATAGTTTATTACATAAGTTGGTAAATTCAGATGATTTGTCCTTTTACACCCGGAATGAGCTGGCCGGGTATTACCACCAGGAACAACAATATGATTTAATAATGACAGCATATAATCAGGCCAGGATTTTGTCTGATCTGCCTTATGACAGTATTCCGATAACCCAGGCCCAATTGTTTTTTTATTTTGCCGGGATATATTTCCTCTCTCATCAAAATGTGCGACAGGCCGGGCAATATATGTTTTTATTGAACCGGCTGGCAACTCCTGATGATGTTTTGAATCTTGAAAAAATGCTGCAGTTAAAAATAGCATCCATTATGGCATCCAAATTGGGTCCTGAAGTTTCAGAAAAGCTTCCAAAAGTGTTTCAGGAGCCCTTATAAATTACTCCTTTTCCCTGGGTGGAGTAATATTCAGATTCAATTCTTCCAACTGTTCCTTTGAGATAGTGGCAGGAGTATCAATCATCATATCCCGCCCGGCGTTGTTTTTCGGGAACGCAATTACATCACGGATGCTGTCCTCGCCGGCAAACAGGCTAACCCACCGGTCGAAACCAAAAGCTATACCACCGTGAGGAGGTGCACCATAACGGAAGGCGTTCATTAAAAATCCAAATTGTTTTTGAGCCTCTTCATCACTAAAGCCCAGCACCTGGAATATTTTCCGTTGCAGTTTCTCATTATGGATCCTGATGGAACCGCCTCCGATTTCCACACCATTGATTACCATATCGTATGCATTGGCCCGGACTTTTCCCGGGTCAGTATCTAAAAGCTTTTCATCCTCAGGCTTTGGAGATGTAAAGGGATGGTGCATAGCGTAATATCTTTGGGTTTCTTCATCCCATTCAAGCATGGGGAAATCAACCACCCACAGCGGAGCAAATTTGTTTTTATCGCGTAAACCTAACCGGCTTCCCATTTCTAACCTTAATTCACATAAGGCCTTTAGGGTTTGCGTTTTTTCACCAGCCAGCACTAAAATAAGGTCATCAGGGTTAGCACCGGTAACTTCAGCCCATTTTTTCAGATCGTCCTGGCTGTAAAATTTATCTACTGATGATTTAAACGAACCATCATCGTTGTATTTCACATAGATTAACCCTTTTGCACCTATCTGGGGTTTTTGAACAAACTTGGTCAGTTCATCCAGTTGCTTGCGCGAATACTCCGCGCATCCCTGAGCTACGATGGCACCAATATATTCTGCATTGTCCAGCACAGCAAAATCATTTCCTTTGGCAGTTTCGTTCATGTTGGTAATGGTCATTTCAAACCGGATATCCGGCTTGTCTGATCCGTATTTTCCCATAGCCTCCTCATAAGGCATGCGGGGAAAGTTACCCTCAATATCAGCTCCTTTAATGGATTTAAACAAATGTTTTGCCAGTCCTTCGAAGGTATTTAAAACATCATCCTGGCTTACAAAGGCCATCTCACAGTCAATCTGGGTAAATTCCGGTTGCCTGTCAGCGCGCAGGTCTTCATCACGGAAGCATTTCACAATCTGGAAATACCGGTCATATCCGCTGACCATTAAAATTTGTTTGAAGGTTTGCGGCGACTGTGGAAGGGCATAGAATTCACCCGGGTTCATTCTGGAAGGTACAACAAAGTCGCGTGCTCCTTCGGGGGTGGATTTTATAAGTACAGGAGTTTCAATTTCAAGAAACCGCTGGCTGTCCATATAATTCCGTACCTGAAAAGCCATTTTATGCCTCAGGGCCAGGTTGCGCTGCAGCGGGGCACGGCGCAAATCAAGGTAGCGGTATTTCATCCGGAGTTCATCGCCTCCATCAGACTCTTCTTCTATGGTGAAGGGAGGTGTTTCTGCAGCATTCAGCACTTTTATTTCTTCAGCAATGATCTCAATTTCCCCTGTGGGGATCTTGCTGTTTTTATTGCTTCGTTCGTTAACAATTCCTTTCACCTGAATAACAAATTCCCGCCCCATCTTTCGGGCTGTTTTGCAAAGCTCAGCATTGGTATCCATGTTAAACACAAGCTGGGTGATGCCATAACGATCACGTAAATCAATAAAGGTCATGCCACCCAAATCTCTGGATTTTTGAATCCAACCACTTAAGGTGATTTTTTTATTAACATCTGAGAGCCTTAATTCACCGCAGGTATGTGTTCTATACATGTTCTTAATGTTACTGTAAATTGTTGGCTGCGAAAATAACAAGAAAAAAGAAAACAATTTATGTGATTTGTTTTTATTATTTTAGT
>CAZZBU010000061.1:0-22481 GCA_964652315.1 uncultured Bacteroidales bacterium | reverse complement strand
AATTTACCTTTAACCCGGAGGAATCACCAGAAACTACGGTGATGGATTTGAGGGAACTGTGATTAGCTGGAGGCTGGAAGCTGGAAGCTGGAAGCTTATAAAAGATACAATAAACGGTAATCAGTAAACGGTAATTGGTAATCGGTAATGGGTGAAATGTGAAAAGATTATTTTTGCTTAAAGGTAATAGCCCAAAGGCAGAAGTTAAAAAAAAGATTTAAAGCCTCAAAGCACTAAACCCATGATTATGATATTCATGAGTTTACATCATTTTACCCGTGCATTCGTGGCCATCAAAAAAACATGATCCCCTGGATCACAAAAATGTAAATCAATCACCATACACTATTCTTTCGGATATGAAATCCGAGCATGATAAATATTCTGTAGCCGGGTTTTAAACAGTTCCTTAATCGTACTGATGTCCTTAAAAGTAATGTTGGTATCATTAAACTGCTCTTCGATAACCTGGTAATTTATTATGTTTTCAACAAGATTACTGATGGCCTCCTTTGTTACTTCTTTTAAACTTCTGGAAGCTGCCTCCGTTGAATCAGCCATCATCAGTACTGCCGTTTCTTTTGAAAACGGTCTTGGGCCCGGGTATTTAAACTTATTTATATCCGTGGTCTTATCCGGATACTTTTTAATGTACGAGCGATAAAAATACTGCACCGTGGTTGTCCCATGATGTGTCCGTATAAAATCAATGATAGGTTTTGGCAGGTTGTGCTTTTTTGCTATTTCAACGCCTTTATTCACATGATCGATAATTTTTTTGGTGCTTTCTTCGAACTCAAGATGGTCATGAGGATTAATTCCGGAGCTCTGGTTTTCAATAAAATAAATGGGTTCTTCCATTTTACCTATATCATGATATAGTGCTCCTGTCCGGGCCAGTAGTGGATTGCCTCCAATCTTTATCACTGCCTCTTCAGCAAGATTGGCTACCTGCATGCTATGCTGAAAAGTACCTGGTGCACGTTCTGCCAGACGCCGCAATAGGGGTTGGTTGGTATCTGAAAGTTCCATCAGGGTAGCATCTGATAAAAAACCAAAAGTTTTCTCAAACACATAAATTAGAGGATAGGATATAAGTACCATTAATCCGTTTAAGCCAAAAAACATAAAATTTTCATAGTCAATATTGGCCAGGTTCCCTTCCTGCAGGATGGCAAAACCAAAATACACAAAACAATAGGTAAAGGCAACCAGAATGGCAGTAAAAATAATTTTCCCCCTCCGGTTGGAGGCAGTAAGGCTCAGCACGGAAACAATACCGACCATAAAATTCAAAAATAAAAATTCGAACCCGTTTGGTACATAATACCCTATAATCAGGATAACACCTATGTGTATAAATAAGGCCAGTCGCCCGTCATAAAAGGTACGGATAATAATGGGCAGAATAGCTAAAGGAAACAAATAAAAGTCGATGACATTCTTTCTTAAAACCATGCTGGCAGCAAAAGTCACAAGCAGGATCATAAAAAGAATGAACAGAGACAACCGGGTGCTTTCGAATATTTCGGGACGGAAACTAAATATGAACAAATAAATCACTATAAAAACCGATGCCACTAAAATTATTTTACCCAAATAAAGGAGGTAATACGTTGTACCGGCTCCCAATTTGGTTTCATATTCTTTCCGAAGCGATTCCAGAATGCGGTATTTCTGACTTGTGACCAGCTCTCCGCTTGATATCACCAGCTCACCTTTTTGAACTGCACCTCGTGTAAGCGAGACCTCATCAAGTATTTCCTGACGCACACGTTCCGTATTCATTTCATCATATACCAGATTAGCATACAGATATTCACTGTAGTTTACTTCCTCCAGCACCCGATTTACAGGATTTTTGTATTTCCCGGCATAATTATCTATAATTGTATTCAGATTGCGGGAGATAAACTCATAGGCGGCTTTATGGGTGAACAAATTTTCCAGTTCAGTCTCTTCAGCTATACCTTCACGTATGGTAACAATAGACTTGTCTTCGCGCTGCAACTGCTCAAACATTTCATTATTCTCCACAATGCCTTTTTCATAGACATTAGTAAACAATCCCTCAAGCATTCTTTTTGTTGTATCAGCAAAATCAGAAAGTCCGTCCATATAGCTTTCAGAATATTGCAGCATATCCTTGCTATTCTCAATCCGGCTTTGGTAAACCTCCTCAAAACGTTTGATGACAGCGCGGGTATTCTCCTCCCCCACATTGGGCAGCATTTTATAATATGGACTAAAATTAGCAAGAAGGCTGTCACGTTCACTGGCTAGTTCAGCATCAGATTTATAAATGGGGAAACTGAATTTTGCAACATAATCACTGTGCGACCATGGTTTTCCTTTCTGAAACTCATACTTGAACTTACGTTCAGAAGGAAAAAAAGAAACCACAGCAGCCAAAGCCAATAAAAAGAAAAAACCTATTTTTAATTGTTGATAGTTCTCTTTAACAAAATTTATTATTGCGTGCATAATATTTTATTGCTTATTCTTTTTTTGTAAAGGTAATTAATCCTTTTTTGTTTGGAATTTTGTTCTTAATCAAACATAAGCAAATAAATTGATAAACGGTTCGATTTTATTTACTTTACAATTATGAAAGACGGATATGGCATAAGCCTGCTGACCATGATTCCCATGCGTGAAAATCCATCAGAAAAATCGCAACTGGTGAATCAACTGCTGTTTGGCGAATATTATCTTGTTGTGGAAGAAAAACCCGATTGGATATTAATAAAAACAACGCTTGATAATTACACAGGTTGGATTGACAAAAAAATGCATGCTGCACTTGATGAACTACTGTTTAGTCAATGGCACGAGTCTGAGAAACACATCATACAGTCCGTTTTTGAGGCCGATTTGATAAACGAGACCGATGGTTATTCCGTTAAACTTTGTCCGGGATGTTTAACTCCCCAGAAATTTCATAACAACCGGTGCATGATTGGCGGAAAAACATTCAATCTCACAAAAACAATAATCACAAGCGATAAGATTGAAATGGAAACACTCGCTAAAGGATTATTGGGTGTTCCCTATTTGTGGGGAGGAAAAACACCCTACGGGATGGATTGTTCGGGATTTACGCAAATTTTATACCGGAAAAAACATCTGGATTTCCCCCGGGATGCCTCTCAGCAGATTTCGGTGGGCATACCGGTTAATGCCTTGGAAGAAGCCCTTAAAGGAGACTTAGCGTTTTTCGGTAAAAACATGGATGACATCACTCATGTTGGCTTAATCCTGGAAAATAAACAGATTATCCATGCTTCAGGCAGAGTCCGGATTGACCGGTTGGATGAGAAAGGAATTTTCAATGAGGAAACGAAGCAGCATACCCATAAGTTGCAGGCCATCCGGAGAATTTAAATGATACTTCTAAAAATCAGGAACAAAACGTCCGTGGTAGCTTCCGGGTCAAAAACCAGCTACTGAATCATCCCTGCTCCCACCGTATTGTTGGTGGCTTCATCCACAAGGATAACACTACCTGTAATCCTGTTCTTGGTATAGGAATCAACAAATAGCGGCTGTGAGGATTTTAACGAAACATGAGCTATTTCGTTAAGTTTTATGCTTTTATCCTCATAGTCCTTTTCAAGGGTGTTGATGTTCATTTTGAAATTTACTCCCCTAATGATGCAGCGGGCTTCTTTAGATGTATGGCGAAGTACATATTTACCACCATTGACCATGGGGGTTTCACTTAGCCAGCAAAGCATAATCTCAAGTTCCTGGCCAACCACCGGTAGATCGTCGCTTGCAACTATCATATCACCCCGGCTGATGTCAATGTCATCTTCCAGTTGAAGGGTTACTGATTGCGGTGGAAAAGCTCTATCCAGCGTTTCTTCCATGAAATCAATCGAGGCAATTTTTGACTCCAGTCCCGATGGCAGAACCTTTACCTTATCACCCGGGCGGACCACACCTCCGGCAACCCGTCCTGCATATCCCCGGTAGTCGTGATATTTATCCGATTGCGGACGAACCACATACTGCACAGGAAACCGGAAATTATCAAGGTTTCTGTCGCTGGTTATTTCAATGGTTTCCAAAAGGTTCATCAATGTTTTACCCGTATACCAGGACATATTGTTTGATTTCTCAACCACATTATCCCCTTTGAGTGCTGAAATAGGAATAATCCTTACATCCGGCACATTGATTTTCATTGAAAATGCTTCAAAATCCTTAATGATCTTGTGGTATACCTCTTCTGAATAATCCACCAAATCCATTTTATTAATGCAAAGAATGATATGCGGAATACCAAGTAACGTTGCAATAAAAGTATGGCGTACGGTCTGTTCAACCACACCGTTTCGGGCATCTACCAGGATTAAAGCTACATTAGCGGTGGATGCACCCGTAACCATATTACGGGTATATTGCACATGTCCAGGAGTATCGGCAATAATAAATTTACGCTTAGGGGTAGCAAAATACCGGTAAGCCACGTCGATGGTAATGCCTTGTTCGCGTTCGGCACGCAACCCATCGGTTAATAAAGCCAGGTTTGGTTGCTCTTCGCCTTTCAGCAGACTGGCACGTTCGATAGCTTCCATCTGGTCTTCAAAAATAGCTTTACTATCGAATAGCAACCGGCCGATTAAGGTACTTTTGCCATCATCCACGCTACCGGCAGTTGTAAAACGCAATAACTGCATATTTAAATATCCGGCTTGAATTTCCTCTGCGTAAGTGCTCATCAGGTATGTTTACTTATTATAATATTTCATGTAATTTATATAAATCGATCAAAGATGAAAATCTTCACCTTCGAGCTTTCAGCTTCAAACTTCGAGCTCTTAAAAATATCCTTCTTTCTTCCTGTCTTCCATGGCAGCTTCGGAGCGTTTATCGTCAGCGCGTCCGCCACGCTCGGTGGTGCGGGTTGCAGCCACTTCATCAATAATATCTTCAAGGCTGTTTGCTTTAGAAAGGGTTACCCCCGTACAGCTAATATCACCAATAGTCCGGCAACGCACATCTTTCCATTCATATTTTTCCCCATCCTTTAGCTGCATAAACGGAGCCCTGGCCAGCCAGACGCCATCGCGGTTAAAAACTTCACGGCGATGCGTAAAATATAAATTAGGGATTTCAATGTCTTCCATATAAATGTATTGCCATACATCCATTTCCGTCCAGTTACTCAGTGGAAATACCCTGAAATGTTCGCCCATTTTCTTTTTACCGTTAAAGATATTCCATAGCTCGGGGCGCTGGTTTTTTGGATCCCACTGACCAAAATCATCCCGGTGAGAGAAAAACCGTTCTTTGGCTCTGGCTTTTTCTTCATCACGACGGCCACCGCCCAGCGCAGCATCAAATTTCAATTCCTCAATAGCATCAAGCAGGGTAACTGTTTGCAGCAGGTTACGGCTGGCATTATAACCGGTTTCTTCCACAGCTCGGCCTTTATCAATGCTATCCTGCACCAGGCGTACAATGCATTTCGCACCTGTTTTTTCCATGAGCTGATCACGAAATTCAATGGTCTCAGGGAAGTTGTGACCTGTATCAATATGCATTAACGGAAAGGGCACTTTTGCCGGCCAAAACGCTTTACGCGCCAGGTAAAACATCACAATGCTGTCTTTACCGCCCGAAAAAAGCAATACAGGACGTTCAAATTGCGCCGCTACTTCCCGAATCACATAGATGGATTCTGCTTCCAGTTCCCGTAAGTGATTTATTTTATATTCTTCCATAAGAATTATCCTTGTCTTATCGACTTTCTATAAACGAACGGCAAAGATAATAATTTCTTTTTAGAGAGTAAATGTTGCTTTATGAAGGATTTATAACTGAGCGCGTGATATACTATTTTTTAGGGGCTTCTGTCTTGCACTTCTAATATTTAATAGCTCAACTTGTTTTTTCCGTGGTTTAAATCTATAAGTAAGTATAGTTAACCTGTTTAAGGGGCCTCTAAATACATTTTTTCTTGTTTCTGAGGGTTCTAATAAATGAGGATTTTTTTCTAATAATTTTAAAAATTCTTTTGTTTCAGCAATAAAATTAGATATTTCCTTGTCTGTCCAGTTAGCTTCAAGATACTCAATAATCTTATCATACCCTTTTTCTGCCCTGGGTGTCCAGGTAACTCTTAAAGCCATTTTTTATATTTTGAAAAGACTTCATCTGTTGACTTTAATTCTCCCTGGTCTGCTTGCTGCATGCCTTCTTCTATTTCTTCCCTCTCTTCATCACTTAATAAATCCCACCAATCATCCTTTTGGGATTGAATTTCTTCAATACGAGAAAGGATATTTTCATCCTGTAAGTGTGATACCCAATTGATAATGTTTATTTTTCTGGTTTCTATATTCATAATTTCTATTGTTTTTTCTCATTTACAAATTTAGCGATTTTTAATGATTTTAAGTTCTACCTAAAATTCGCATGTTAATATGTTTAACCGCGGTTAAATCTAATATCCACATTGCAAACGCACGTTATTATAGTATTGGATATCAACAATCCACAAAATCTACAAAACGAAACTCCCTGATGCGATTATTGCTGTCTCTGCACTGGTGTATGATTTCACTATGATAAGCTGAAACTTAAAGACTTTAATACCATTGCCGCCCGTGATGTGGTCAATCCACATGATTTATGATAAAAATCAAAAAATCTACAATATACAGTTTTTTTTGACCTATTTTTGTAACAACCAGGCATACACTTTGCTATTGTGCTTGTCATTGTTTCATCTTTAAGTTGGTTTTCATGAGGAAGTTTATCTGTTTTTTTCTGGCATCAATGCTCTGTTTTAGTATTCCAGTAATCAGTCAAATCAGCAGTGGGGGATTTCCCCCAAGCTTTGAAAAAAAATTAAAAAGTCAATCTCAGATTAATGTTCACCAGTTAAAAAGGATTGATAACATCAATGAATTGCTGCTTGAAGATAAAAAGCACCCGGATCCTTTCAGGTATGCCATTCAAACACCAGTAGAAATAGACATAAAAAACCACGGTACCCTTACTATGGATAACGAAGGCAACCGCATTTGGCAGTATGCTATTGAATCACCCAACGCCCATTCAATAAACCTTACATTCACTAAATATTTTTTGCCTGAGGGGGCTAAACTCTGGATTTACACACCCGAACAAACCCACTTAATCGGAGCCTTTACCTCGTTTAATAATAAAGAAAATCACTCGCTCACCATACAGGATGTTCCAGGGAATAAAATCATGCTTGAATATTTAGAACCAGGGAACACGAGTTTTGAAGGCGAACTGGTCATAGGAAAAATTGGACAGGCTTATAAGGATTTATTCGAAACCGTTTTAAAAATCAGTGAAGAATCAAATATTGATATCAATTGTCCTGAAGGCGATCTATGGCAACAAGAAAAACATGCTGTTGCAAAAATGACTTTCTCGGATGATAACGGAGGATATTTATGTTCAGGGGCATTAATCAACAATACCAATAACGATGGAACACCATATTTTCTAACTGCAAATCATTGCATTAGCACACTTGCCCAAGCCAACACTTTAATAACGTATTTTAATTATGAAAAAGATGACTGTAATGGCGTTTCCTTACCCCAACAAACACTTTCAGGTGCTTCATTAAAAGCTTCCGGAACAGATACTGATTTCACTTTGCTTTTACTCTCTGAACAACCTCCACCATCTTATCAACCTTATTTTGCAGGTTGGAACAGAAGTGCAGACCCACCCTCTGCAGGGATTGCTATCCATCACCCACGTGGAGATGTAAAAAAAATATCCATAGATTTAGATACGTTGGTTAACCATCCATCCCAGGTCACTATCCAGGGTGATAACTCAAATATTAGTATACCCGCCAATCATTTATGGACAGCTATTTTTGATTATGGTATAACCGAGCAGGGGTCGTCAGGCTCGCCAATTTTTAATACAGACGGACAGATTGTAGGAAGCTTGTCTCTGGGTACCGAAGATAATGATGCTCTCGCCTGGTATGGGAAATTCAGTTTATCCTGGGATAAAGTGTTTGAAGTTCGTCATCAGCTTAAACACTGGTTGGATCCCTCTCAAACAAATCCTGTATCTCATCCCGGATATTTTTACCCGGATAGCACATATGCTGATGCTAGTTTCACTACAGAATTCACGGATGTATGCACCAATGAACCGGTTTATATTAAAAATATTTCCCTGTTTAATCCGGAAAACTATGAATGGGTAATAAGACCTGAAACATATGAGTTTCTTGAAGGACATGATGAAAACAGTAAAAACCTTGGTGTAATCTTTACCGAGAATGATGAATATAGCATAACCTTAACTGCCGAAAAGAACGGGATCATAAATGAACAACCCAGACGCAACTATATTAAGGCAGGGAATCTACGTGCTTCTCTTATTTATATTGAACCAAATACTATCTGTAAAGATACATATCAGAATATATTGGCAACATCAAAAGGAGGCGACTATTTTGATTGGTTCATAGATGAAAAAAATGAAAATCTTTTTGAGATAAACTACTTGAACAATAAAAGGGATAGTATTTTGTTCAACCTAATTGAGGATAATTTACCTGATTCCTCTGTTTATACATCTTTATATACAGTGGCATATCATGGCACATGTACCGACACCACTTCTATTGAAATAGCCATAGTACAACAAATTAATGACAACATTTTCAATGCAATAAGCTTAGGTGTCGACGAGGGATACACGGGGCCATATTCTAATGAATGTGCGACTACTCAGGAAAATGAACCTTATCCAGTAATCGGTAATTGTGAAGAACAAGGCTTTTGGTGCGACTGTAATGTCGGCCCGTTATATTTGGATAACAGCATCTGGTTCGACTTTATAGGTCCAGAAAGTGGAGTCGTTAGTATTGAAACAAGGGGATTTGATAATCAGATTGCAGTATATGATGCTACCACCCCGGAAGATATCCTTAGCGGGGATTCTACATTGTATACCATTATAGGAGCGAATGATGATTATCCAGGTAAAGAAGACTTTTCTGCTACCATCCCGGCACTTAATGTTGAGCCCGGAAAAAAGTACTGGATACAGTCTGATGGAAGCGCCTGCGGTACTTATGGTGATATAGAGATTCGTATTAACTCTGAGGCCATTGTTTCAGCAGAAGCTATTAAAGCCGGAACTATCTCTGATAATTGGATTTTCCCAAACCCTTTTAATTCTTCTGTCAGGATTCACATGCCAAAAGAATATAATACTCCATCAATCATAATCTTTGATAATTTTGGTAAAAAGGTTTACCATAAAACCGGAATAACCACTGAAAGTGTCATAAACCTAGCCTTTTTGTCAGCAGGGACATATATTGTAAAATTTATAGAAGAGAACAACGTTCATACTCAGAAAATTGTAAAACAACTGTAAAGAATATACATTATTGTTTAACAAATCGCCGAGTAAAGCTTCTATCATTTAATACATTTGTTACTTTAAGAATATAAATACCCGCGTCAAGGCCTGAAAGATCCAAGGTGGCCACATGGCTGACATTTTCTCGCTGTAATAATAGCCTTCCTTGCGGCGTATAGATAGAAATGCTACCCGGTATAAAACTCCGGTCTGTTCTCAAATTAAGGTACCTGTGAACAGGATTAGGATAAATAAGTAAATGATCTTCCGTAAAGGAAATATTTTGTAACGAAGAAACCAGTGCCTTCCTAACATGAAAACTTAATTTTTCTGAATAATGATTTTCAAACTTATCTATGACTTGAATGTAGGTAGTATAAATTTTATTTGTATCTAAATCAAGAATATCGGCATGAAGCTTTATTGAATCATTGTCAATAAAAAATAAGGAAGAAGTATCAACTCCGGACTCATCATTTGAAAAATAACACTGGTATTCATTATTTTTAGCCTCATCCACTATGGTAAGCTTAGCGATTGGACTGTTCGCTAATGTTCCTGTCATTATCACAGTATCGGATACTAAAACGTCGGTTGGTTTGAAAACTGGTGGCCTGATACCAATGACAGCTTCGTGATTTTTAGTAAAATTATAACCAGAACCTGGTCTTAAATTATCTAAAACAAAATAACCATTATATTTTCCACTCCATCCCCAGTTCAGATGAAAGTAACCCTGGCTGGTCACTCCGTCGATATTGAAAGCATGACCGGCCTCTCCATCATCTCCATCTCCACTATATATTATGGGCCTGCCAGCATTTAATTCCTTAATTAACATATTTTTCCAGGCTTCATCATCTTCAGAACGAACCACATATCTAATGCTGTCTGAAAGGAAAAAGTTATTCTTTAGTGCGCCGGGAACACGTCGGGTAAAGGAACCGGATCCTTCACTTCCAAAATCCATTTTCACTGCCACAGCACAGTGATATAAAAACCTGGCAATATATTCGTTTGGTTTACTAATCAACATGGAATCCCACATGTAGGGGTTTTCTTTATCAAGATGCAGAATTATACCACCATATTCATCATGATTGTATGAGATTGAACCAGTTCCCGCTTCAGGATACTGGTAAACACTTAATGCCTGGGCCATTGCTATAGCAACACAGCCAACATAAGCATGATTTCCCGGCCCCGAGGAATCCACCGGACAAAACACATTATAAAACTGATTTTGATCCCATTCAACTGGAATTAGAGGAGAAACGCCTTCGATATTGGATGTTTTTGTAAATCTTCCAGATAAAAGCTCATTCCATTCATGATGAATAATATTGCTACCAGACTTGTCATTAATAGCTTTCAGGTAATCATTAAGAAGTGATTCGACTCCTAAAAATTCAGCATTTTTTTCAGGTTCAAAATTACCTTTTTGATTGTATCCAATAACCGGTTTAATATTTTTATCTCCTGATACCAGAATCCATCCTTCAGGATTAAGATTCACGATATAAAGGGGTATGGAGTTAATTTGGGTTCGATATGCTTTAATGCTTTCGATAGTAATGGAATATGGCTGTTCAAAGTTATGTAGTATAAAAGTTTTTGCAACCTTATTCACTTCATTTTGAATAATATCTGATGAATAACCTTTTAACTGAAAGCAAAAGAATAATATTATATATAAAAAAAAATGCCTCATCGATTTAATTATTGATACCATTTAAATAAACGTCCGGTAGATTAAAAAGTTGCTATGCAAAATAATAAAAAACGGGAAGATTTCACTTCCCGTTTTAAAAATATCATCTAATAATGATTCGTTCATTATTTTGTCCAGGTTGTGTTAAACACATCCCAAACATAATCATCTTGATCATCAAGTATATGTGCCCAATTATCCACATTAATAGTGCCATTTTCAGAAACAGTACCTTGCAATGCCTGGCTTTCATCAAATGTAAGCGTTGTGGGATCACCATAGTAAACTGAAGTAGAACCGTAATCATAAGCATCTCCTATAGCTTGTCCACCGGGTATAGTAATAGTCATGGCATCTCTATCAACCGTACCAATAATTGGCACATCACCACCACCAATACCTGTCATAACAAGGTTATCTATGTTTTCAGGATCAGGTTCAACTGTAACGGTCCATTCCTCATCCCAAGCACCATCTGCTTCACCATTAAGCACATCACCGTAACTATCTGCGGCAACTGTATATGTACCCAACCATGTTGCTAATGGATGTTCGTTGTCTTTAAGAACAACTCTTAACGAATCATTTGCTCCATTTGTGTATGTTGCTTCGGATAAAATTACCAGAGTAAACGAACGGTCGCCAGTAAATACATCATTATCAACAGGGTTGACGGTTACAGTAGCTGTGCCCCCACCATTGGGAAATTGTATTTCTTTACTGTTTAAAGTAAAATCCTCACCTTCAACAGCTGTACCATCAATAACTTCTAAAGAAACCGTAATCGATGAGTTACTTGTAGAAGCATACATTAGTTCAATAGTTTGATCTCCACCTTCTTCTGCTATTTCAGCTCCACTGTTTGAAAAAGCAACAAAACTTTTGGATTCATCAAACAGAATTGGTTCATTTACTTCGCAGGCATTCAAAAAGACTGCGAAGGCTATTATGATAATATAATATAATCTTTTCATGATTGAATCTTATTTATTTTTAATAATCATCGTTCTGTGTCATGTTTTCATTGGCATCCATTTCTGCCTGAGGAATCGCCATTGCCCAACGATAATCAGGGAATGGAATATCTTTGTTAACAGTACCATCAAAATCAGTCCGGACAATGTCTCTTTGCAAACGGGCAAAATCAAACAACAGGTGCCCTTCGAAATTGAGCTCCCGACGTCTCTCATCAAACAACTCATTTATTGTAACAGCTTCAGCAGCTGATAAGCCTCTGTTTTCACGGAGTTCATTATAATCATCCAAAGCAGTAGTACCGGCTACAGTAGCACCATTCAGCTGGGCTTCTGCACGAATAAGATACATTTCGGCTAAGCGCAGTACAGGGAATGTAAACTCTCTTGCAGGAACGGCTCCAAGACGGCCACCAGCGCTGCTGGCATACTTCGTTGGCCAGAATGCATCAGGATTTGCCTCTGTATTTCTAAATAAATCACCCCTGATATCACCAGCTTCATATAAAGTTGTCAAATCTTCAGTAGCAGCAATATCACCGTAGCCAGAAGGATCAGTTAAATATGGAATTGATTCCCAATATCCATGGGCAGAGTTGTTTTCTGAACCATCAACCTGGAAGATGATTTCATCAAAATCACCGATGCTACCCCAGTAACCACCTAGATCCCAAGTAGTATATTCAGTAGTGTCCATCAAAGAATATTCACCACTCCCAATAACAGCAGTGGCTGCATCGGCTGCATTTTGCCAATCTTCTTTATATAAATAGACTCGTGCTAATAGTGCCTGAGCAGCAAATTCACTTGCCCAGCTTTTTGGAGTAGTTTGACCTTCACGGTTTACAGTAACCGGTAATAAAGCTATGGCTGAAGTCAAATCAGCAATGATATTGGCATATACCTCCTCAACAGTATTTCTTGAGGGATACTCTAATTCTGTTACAGTTACATATGGCACCCCCAAAGGCTCTGTTCCCTGAGCACCTGAACGTGTAGCGTAGGCATAAGGTTGAGCATACACCCTTACCATATCAAAATGTGCAAGGGCACGTAAAAACAGTGCTTCGCCTTTTAACTGATTTAACTGATCAACAGTTATACCAGGCTGTTCAAATCCATCATCAATCGTATTGATTACATTGTTAGCACGAGCAATGGCATCATAAGCTGATGTCCAAAGATTCAATGTATTGGTAGCATCGTTGACCCAAACATATTCATCAGCAAAGCGCCCGGATGAGATCGGGCTGCGTTTTGCATTACCTCCTTTTAAATCAGGTACAATCACCATATTTAATCCGTACCATTGGGCACCGCATAGTAAAGAGTAAGCACCAGCAGTGGCATTTTCCAAACCGCTGAAATCTGATAGTGCCAATTCATTTGATTGCAGTAATTTCGGTTCTTCGACAAGAAAGTCTTCACCACAAGAAGTAATTATTGCAAACACAACAATCAGACTTCCAATATATTTTAAAAATTTAAATGTTTTCATATACAAGATATTTTATATTTTTAGAATGATAGGTCTACCCCTAAAACAAATTTCTTGGTCATTGGATAAATACCAGCTCCAAGACCATCCACCCCACGTTCTGGATCCCAGAATTTAACATTATGGAATGTATAAAGGTTGCTGGCGCTGGCAAATATTCGAACATTGGCAATATTTGCTCTTTGAACCAAATTCGTAGGTAACCGATATGAAAGGGTAATATTTTTAATTCTTAGGTAATCACCTTCCTCCATCCACCGTGTTGACCAAAACGTGTTGCTATTGGATGTATTTCCTGCAACAGGCTTAGGATTTGAAACAATATCACCTGGCTCTTCCCAATATGGTAAAGCACTGTTCGCCTGATTTTTCCCAAAGAATACAGCTGCACCATCAGTGTTTGCATACCGATTCTCCCGAATCAAAATATGATTACCAGTCTTAAATTCCAATGTAGCATCAAGCATGATGCCCATATATTCCAAATTCGTATTCAAGCCACCGGTGAGTTTTGGTTCAGGACTTCCGGCAATGACTCTGCGAGCTTCTGAAAACTGATTAGTCATTTCCCCTTGTTCATTATACCAGAGCCCTTCACCATTAACTGGATTAACTCCTGCCCAGTCGTATAAGTAAAAACTGTAAAGGCTTTCACCCTTTTTGTGAATTATTCCAGTCATAAGATCACCTGCTTCATCGGTATAGGTAATTTGTTCATCCTTACCAAGATCAATAATTTCACTTTGATTATGGGCAATATTGGCACCAATACTCCAGTTAAAATCTCCCTGAAGAATCCTGAAATCAATTAGGGCTTCAATCCCTTTATTATTAATTTCTCCAATATTTTGGGTAATAGAGTTAAAACCTGAAGTACGTGACAGCGGATAGTCTAATAACATATCCGAGGTAGTCCTGTCATAAACTTCAACTGTACCACTTACAAATCCACGCAGGAAACTATAGTCAAGTGCAAGGTTATACTCAGCATTCGTCTCCCAACCAAGTTCACTGTTAGAAGGTTGCGAAGGTGCCATTCCGACTTTACCATTATATTCCACTGAACCGTAAAGACCATACTGTTCATAGTTACCAATTTCGTAGTTACCACTAATACCGTAGCTACCACGGATCTTTAATTGATCTATGCCGGATATATCATTCAAGAATGCTTCATTGTGTAAATTCCATGAACCACCAACTGACCAAAAATTACCCCAACGGTTGTCCTCACCAAATCTTGATGATCCATCCCGGCGGTAACTGGTCTGTAAATAGTACCGTGAATCAAAATTATAATAAGCTACTCCAAAGAAAGACAATAAGGTATAAGCGCTCTCAGTATAATCACCTTCATCAGCGCCAGAAGAGGATGTTGTTGGAAATGGAATTCTTGGATCAACATCAGGGGAACTTAGATAATAGTAATTATAATAGTAACTTGTAGCTTCCTGCCCCACTAAAACATCAAATGAATGCCTGTCAAATATCATATCATAATTAGCAGTATTTGATGTAGTCAACTGACGGTAGCGTGTATTTGACGTTTGAAGTGTACCTACTTCTACATTTGGATCAGCTTCCGGAGCCCAATAACGACGACCTTCTCCACCAGTATATTCATATGAATTTGTAGTTTTGAAAGTCAAACCTTCAATGGGTTCAACAGATAGATAAGCAGTACCATGAAAACGATTCTGTTTTTCCCATTGCTCATCATATTCAGCACTGGCAAGTGGGTTTGTATTAAACCATTCCGGTAAATCTAAATTATAGGTATCATCCTCATTATATATTTCGGACCATGGTAAAAGTGCCATTCCAGCGAAAATTGGATTTACAAAAAAAAGCCCTTGCATAGCCACATCTTTTGCTTCAGTGTAACCAGCATTAATGCGTGTACCAACTGTCAGCATATCATTAACCTTGTGGTCAAGATTAGTTCGGAATTGGTACTTATCAAATTCTGTACCGTAAAAAATACCTTCATTTTTAGCATATGAACCAGAAAAAAAATGAGTTGTTTTCTCATTACCACCTTCAACACTTAGTTCATAATTTCTCATTTGTCCTTTACGCGTCATTTCATCTATCCAGTCAGTTTTCGCACTGTCTGCATAAGCAGCCAAAACAACATCGTCAGGATCCATACCAGCATTTGTTGCTGCATCACGTAGGTATTTTACTACTTCAGGCGCTGTCATAGCACCGTAGTCATTATCATTTGCCAAATAATCGGTACCTGCAGAAACTCTTAGGTTAACACGTGATTTACCAGACAAACCGGATTTAGTTGTAATCAGGATAACGCCATTGGCAGCACGTGAACCATAGATAGAAGCTGCTGCAGCATCTTTCAATACAGTTACTGATTCAATATCACCAGGATTGATAAATGATAAGGCATTGCCGGTATTCGTAAAGACAGTCTGGTTACCATCCATTACCGGTACACCATCTACAACATACAAGGGTTCGTTGCCAGCATTAATGGAACTTGTGCCACGGATACGAATTTGAGAGCTAGCACCTGGTTGACCAGAAGTTGAAGTAACAACCATACCAGCGACTTTACCAGCTAACATTTTGTCGACACTTACTTCAGGCACGTCTTTGAGTTTGTCACTTTCTACAACGCCTAATGAACCGGTATTCGCTTCTTTTTTGACGGTACCATAGGCTACTACTACCACCTCATCCAAACCAACCAAATCAGGTTGCATTACCACATCAACGGTTGAACGATCATCAATAGCAACTTCCTGAGTTTGCATACCAACAAAGCTAAACACTAAGGTGTTCGCATCCTCAGGTACATTTAATTCGTACTCCCCATCAATATCAGTTGTGATACCAATAGAAGTACCTTTCACCACTACGGAAACGCCCGGCAGGGGCATTCCGTCATCGGAACTTGTTACAGTCCCTGTTATTTGCTTGGTTTGTGCAAGGATCACCTGCATCCCAACAAATAACAATCCCACGAGTAGAATCGAAATTTTCTTCATAGACAGAAATTTAGGTTTAAAGGTAAAATCAAATTATATATAGACAAATGTAAATTATTTGTATAAAATTTACACAATAATAGAAAAAAATCTGCTAAACCGGAGAGTTTATAAGAAAAAAGGTGAATTTGATTTCACCCTGCTACAAAAAATAAAAAACTGGATTCCCTAATAGTAGGTTGAAATACAATAATTTATGGAAAACTATCAGAATTATCCAATAATTAATTTTGAGTATCAAAATACCTTTGAGACATTCCTGTCCATATTCCGGAGTTGTTTCAAAACATTTTGTTTTTTAGTTCATATCTAACTCTTATATTTATTGGATATCAGGTAATACTTTATTCTTTCCTGTTATTAACAAAAAAAAAAATGAGAAAGCATCTACATTTTCATGGGTCTTTCTTGCTGAATGTAAATAATAATGCTATATAAAAAAAGGGTATAGCCTCTGGCTACACCCTTATCTCGATTCTACTTTACCTGATTGTCCTACTTTAATTTGATTTTCCACAATAAACCACAGATAAAGTAACTCTTAAAATATTGGTTATGTTAGGTAATACATTATACTTTCCTGTTATTCTAATACAACCCTTGAAAAAATATCAACAATTTCATGGGTCTTTTTTGCAGAACGTAGCTCCTTTTCAAATTCTGCGGTATTTTCCGGTAAAATAGACAAACTTACATCGATAACCATACTCATGTTCTCTCTGGCCTCTTCCTCAGTAATAATATCCTTCTGAATTTCCTTTTTATATTTCCGGTTCAATTTATTAACCGCATAATAAATAATGGGTTTCTCAACTATGGTTTTTTCTGAAGGTGATGTAGGTGTTGCTGGTTGTATACTTGTGTAGGTCTCCTTTAACAGATACATTTTTTTGGCTATTATATCTCCCAGATAGTGGGGTTCTACAGCTTCATCATCAACAGATTGTGTATAATAGGAGAGATTATTCCTGAATTTATAAATCTTCCCACCGGTGGAATCGTCCTGGGCTACCACAAAAAACCCGTTAAAAGCTACAAAAAACACAAAATATATTACTTTCGTTATCATCAATCTATCCTCCTATTTAAATGAGTAGTGTGTTTATAGTTTTTAGTTAGCCTGAACATATTAAATAACCTTAACTATGAGTTTTTTATTAAAACATTTGTCCTATTAAAATATTAAAAAAGAGGGCAAAAAGATTCACCCTCTTTTTTAATTTTACTTAACTTATTTATTGAGCATCCCACCAAACACGCTGGAATACATTCACTTCAGGAACATTTTCAGGATTATAATTCACTTCATCCTGAGCATAAGGATACCGACGCGGTATGCTCGTTCCCTGAGTTGGAGTCAATTCAGGATAGCCTGTCCTTCTCCAGTCATTATAAGGTTCCGGATGAGCCAGCATATGTTTGTACTTTTCAACAATTATTCGCTCGAGTAAATCGTCTCCGCTTAAGGAAGCAATCTCGGTTTCAAATGCAGCAACAAAGTCTGCGTCCATCACACCGTATTTATTTAATGAGGCAGTTAATGCTGTTACCAGGGTATCTCTGGCTGCTGCTTCATCGCCATTTCTATACACAGCTTCAGCTAAAAGGAACATGGCTTCACCATACCCTGTGAAATGAACCGGAGCACCCTGTGAGGTCCAAAACCCGGAAGCTGACCATTCCTGTATTCCCTGGCGCGGATCATCCACCAACATGCTGTCATAGGTTGGATTGTTGGATAAATAACCACTCCGTTGTTCAATAAACTGATAAAGTGGATTATATCCGGCAGAACTGGCATCATCAAATGGTTGCTCCATATCCTCAGCATTATCCAGAATACCATTATTCAAGTCCGCAATTACTGCATCAAAGTCAACACTTTGAACTTTTGTCAACCGCATGGCGTAACGGGCGCGTAATGTATGCGCAGCTTTAATCCACATTGCGGGATTGCCATCATAAATGTAATCATTGGTAATTCCTGCTACATTTTCATCGGATTGAAGATCGGCAATGGCTTCTGTCAGCAAGTTATCAATTTCAGTGTACAACGATTCCTGTGTATCAAAAGCCGGAGTAGTATTTATAGATCCCTGGAAAGCTTCGCTGTAAGGTACATCGCCCCATACATCAGTTACCAGGGCTAAAGACATAGCCATCAGGACTTTTCCTACACCTGCTGCATTCCGCTCCAGGCTTTCTGGATTTTCAGCTTTTTCAATGTACTGGACAAGGTCCATCATTACACCATTGTACATCGAATTCCAAAGGTTGTTCGGATCGCTCTGACGAATGTTATAATTATTGATGGCTACAAACTGACGGTCTGAACCAGTAAACTGCTGCATCCAAACACATTGTATTCCAACTACATCAATACCACCATAATAGTAAGCAAATGAGCCTTCAATGGCTGGTAGCAACACGCCCATCGACACTTCCTTTGGATTGTCAGGATCTTCATTTATCGTTGGATCTATCCATTCTTCACACGAAGACAATAGGACAGATAAAATTAATAATAAACTATATATCTTTTTCATCGTTATATCTTTTTAATGTTATCTGATAGAAATACTTAGAAACCAAGACGTAATCCGAAAATATATGATTTCGTACCCGGGTTATTGAAGTAGTCAATTCCTAAACCGTTGTTGTTACCAACAAGGCTTGTTTCAGGATCCACGCCAGTGTATGGAGTATCTAACCAAAGGTTAATTCCTGTAAAATATACTTCAAGATTTTGCAGGAATCCATCACCCAGGATACTTTTAGGTACAGCATATGAAAAAGTGAGCTCTCTAAGTCTTACCCAGTCAGCTTCCTCGATATAAGGTTCAGATGGTCCGGTAAATCCACTACCTTCGCCACTCCACCAGTACCAGTCTTCGTCAACAACTACTTCTTCGGTATTCGCATCACCAGAGCCTGCAACAACATTTTCACCTTCGTAATGCATTACATTGCCATCAATGTCAACATGTCCTCTAACGCCTTCCCAAACTTTTGTTTCACCCCGGGATTCAGTATCCGCATGCGTTCCGAAGTAATATAATGCGCCTTTGGTACCATTCCACATCAAACCGCCTTGTTTAATATCCAGTAATGCTGAAAGCGTTAACCCTTTATAAGTAAATGCATTGGTAATCCCGGCAGTCCAGTCAGGCATAACAGAACCCATGGCTTGCATTTCAGGATCTGAGAAAGGAAATCCGT
Source organism: uncultured Bacteroidales bacterium (assembly GCA_964652315.1). Lineage (GTDB taxonomy): Bacteria > Bacteroidota > Bacteroidia > Bacteroidales > JAAAOM01 > CAZZBU01. The sequence continues at coordinate 2,684 of CAZZBU010000061.1, read as the reverse complement.
CCATATAGGCATCATTCGGATTATCGTTAATCAACACATTACCATTTTCATCACGTGCCCATTTTAACCCAAACAGGGTACGGTAAGGCTGACCTTCAACTGCACGTACCTGAGGCTCAACAAATCCTGAGAGGAACAGGTTAGGTACATTCTCTGCTAATTTGGTTACTTCGGAGTATGGGTTCGACCAGGTGGCCTGTATTGTCCATCTAAATTCGCTTGTCTGGACCGGTACTGCTGTAAACAATACTTCAAATCCCGAAGTTTCCATACTACCCGCGTTCACATAAGCAGCAGCGAAACCTGTGGAAGGTGCAATTTCCTGAGGCAGTAGCAGGTCATTGTTTTCATTTTTAAAGTATCCAACATCTAAACCTAACCGGTTATCAATGAAACGTAAATCAATACCGAACTCCAAAGAATTCATGGTCTCAGGTGTTAACTCAGTATTTCCGATGGTACCTCCAAGGGTAAATGCATTAATACCAAGAAACGGATAGGTGAGGCCATTTGTCCAACCATCAATAGGAGCAGCCCTGAAGAAATAATTATCAGTGGCAAATAAAGCAGCATCATTTGCAATTTGCGCATAAGAAGCCCTTAGTTTACCGAAAGAAAGAATACCATCCTGTAAGATTGGCAATTCAGAGAATACAAAGCCGGTACTTACTGAAGGATAGAAAAATGAATTCGCGTCTGCCGGCATGGTGGTTGACCATTCCTGGCGACCGGTAGCATTTAAAAAGAAAAGTTCACGGTAGTTAATAGCCAGGTCACCAAAGATAGCAGCCGTACGTTTTTTAGAAGAACCTTCATAGCCACGTACGTCGCTCGAATTGTTCATGTTGTAGAATCCGAGATCTGTCAGACCATAGGCAATTGCCTCCGTATAAGAATATTTGGTTTGGAACATATTATGACCGGCAGTCAGTGTAAAACCCCAGTCTGAGGTTAGCTGACGTTGAATGGTCATGATAAGATCAGAGTTCATGTCTTTATTCACTGAATTCCAATCGTCAACCTGTCCGGTTGGGAATTGACTGGAGCCGATTTCAAAATAATCCTTCACATCCTTATACCAGGCATCAACACCTAACCTGTAGGTAAAACTTAACCAATCTGTTGGTCTGTAATTGAGGTTAACATTACCAAACACCCTGTCTACAATGTCATTGTATAAAATCTTGTTAGTAATCCAGTTTGGGTTATCATAACCACCACCACCTTGATAAGTCCTCTGACTGCCATCGGGCAATTGATATTTAAAACTATTGTCGAAAGTTGGTGAAGAACGCAGAAGTCCCAGCATAATACCGGAGACATTTGATCCCTTTTGAATCCTGTTACCTTCCGAATTCACGTAATTTACAGTAGCACCCACATTCAATTTATTACTAATATCGCGTGTTGCAGCTACTTTAAATGTAGTTTTATCGAATGTATTGTTTGGTATTACACCTTCATCTGTTGTGTTGCTCACAGACATAAAGAACGTGCTCTTGTCATCTCCACCAGAAATATCTATGTGATTATTAAACGAAAGACCTGTTTGGAAAAAGTCATAGTGGTCATACGCTTCGGCCATTTTACTACCAGCATATTCGCTATCTGCCGGTACCAATCGGCCATTCGGATCCCAGTTAGTAATCCATTCATCCATGGGCGTTGTACCTCCAAAAACATAATGATCACCAGGCACATAATCCGGATCCGTTGTATATCTCAAGCTTTCAATGGCAGGACCCCAAGAAACAGCATTATAAATCCCCTCGTCCGGCATTTGCACGGCTGTTCTGTCATATAACCCCATGTAAATTTCTGAGCCCTGAGCATATTTTTGCTGCAAAGGAGGAAGTTGTGAAACCTGGTTAATGCTCACAGAACCATTGTAATTAACCTTTACTCCAGTGCCTTTTTGTCCGGATTTTGTAGTGATAATTATGGCGCCATTGGCAGCACGAATACCATACAGGGCTGTAGCAGCACCACCTTTCAATACGCTGATTTCGGCAACATCATTTGGGTTAATATCAATTGCCCTGTTTGATTCGGTCACCCCGTCAATGGTATTTCCGGTATTACCGCTATTGTCAATTGGTACACCATCAACAACAAATAAAGGCTGATTGCTTCGTGTGAGCGATGCAGCCCCCCTGATTTCAATAAAAGTAGAGGCACCGGCTTCACCTGAAGCACGATTGATGCGAACACCGGCAACACGAGCACCGAGAGCATCAACAACAGAGGTTCTTCCTGATCGGGCAATTTGATCATCATCTACCTTTTCAACTGAATACCCCAGGGCTTTGGCATTTCTTGTAATACCAAGGGCAGTTACAACAACTTCATCAAGCCCAACGAAATCAGGTTCCATGACCACATCAATCTGCGTACGTCCGCCGATTTCAACAACCTGGTTTTGCATCCCAACAAAACTAAAACTTAATGTACTTACACCTTCGGGTACAGTTAAACTGTACTCTCCATCAATGTCGGTAGTAGTACCAGCTGTAGTGCCGGTAGCTACTACTGCAACGCCGGGTATCGGCTGACCATCCTCGGAACTCGTGACGGTTCCGCTAACTTCAGTGCCTTGTGCCTGTAAGAGCTGTACCCCTACAAACAAAAAGCTTAACAGTAGAATAGAAACTTTTTTCATAAATAATGAATTTTAGGTTTATAAA
>CAZZBU010000060.1:0-22918 GCA_964652315.1 uncultured Bacteroidales bacterium | reverse complement strand
TGCCTTCCGTCAGGCGGGCCTGCCTTCCGTCAGGCGGGCCTGCCTTCCGTCAGGCAGGCCTGCTTGCCGCTGGCAAGACAGCTTCACTCCCGGGGCTATTGATATTTAAGGTCTGTCTGCCGACAGGCTATGCCCAACACTCGGCACATCATTCCGCTTCATCATCCAGCGACTCCAGAATGTTGTTCACCTCTTCTTCGGTGTTTCGTAGTTTAGTTTTGCAATAGTTCAGCAACTCGGAAACACGCTTTACTTTTATAGTGAGGCTGTCCACGTCGGTTTCATTGTTTTCGATTTCCTGCAGGATGGTTTCTATTTCAGTAATTGCACTTTCGTATGTAAGCTTCTTTGCCATTGTTTTTATTTGTAAAATTAAGGATTATTCGTGAAACTCAAGTTTCAAAAACGTAGTGCATTGATATTTGAAAGTTGAACCATCCCGCCACAGGCGGAGGGTAAATACCCGGGCCTTACCTGCGAAACCGTTTCCAACGCTGGCTGGAGGGTCAAACCCATGATTGCGGCAACTTCACAGTGAAACGGGTCCCTTTTCCCACTTCGCTGTCAATAAGGATTTCTCCTTTGTGTTTATCCACAAATTCTTTACAAATTACCAGTCCTAAGCCCGTGCCCCCTTCGTTGTTGGTTCCATAAGTTGAGTGGTTTTCATCAATTCTGAATAGTTTATGATGATGCTTTTTGTCAATGCCAACCCCTGTATCTGAAACACTGAGTTCGATATGTCCGTTGATTCTGTTGGCACTTAAGGTAATTCTACCCCCTTCCGGCGTAAATTTCACCGCGTTGGTTGTAAGGTTTCGCAGAATGGTATTTAGCATGGACTGGTCAGCATTTACCATCAGGTCTTCCGGAACCTGTTTTACGATATCAATGTGTTTTTTGTCGGCGTTGAGCTTTATCAGCCCTATATTTGTATCAATAATGTAATTCAGATTGATTTCTTCAGGATTGTAATATATTTTTCCCCGTTGTGAGCGCGACCATTCGAGCAAGTTGCTTAAAAGGCTTTCCAGGTGCAAAGCCGACTCATAAAGAATATCCAGAAAACCTTTTCTCTGGTTGTCATCAAAAATGTCGTAGTTATTGCGCATCGTTGTTGCTGAAGTCACAATACCTGCCATCGGATTTCTAAGATCATGGGCGATTATGGAGAAAAACTTATCCTTTGTCGTATTCAGTTCTGTTAACTGTTTTTCTGTTTTTTTCTTGATGTTATACCGGTTCAGAAGTAACAGTGTGATTGTTATAATGGCAATCAATAGTACAATCAACAGGTTTCGAAATGTCCGTTGCTCTTTTATTTTTAGCTCTGCCAACTGGTTTTTATAGGCCAGATCTTTTTTTTCATTTTCAATTTGTTGGATGACGCTTTCCCGCTTTTCCACTTCAAAATTCATTTGCATCTCAGCGAGTTGTTGCCGCCCATAGGCTGCATTGATGGAATCACTTACTGCGATATACAACAAATGTGCTTCCAGGGCCCTTTTGTGATCGTTGCGTTGGAGGTGGGTCCGGTAAATAGCATAAGCAGCATTTTTTATGAGTACCCGGTTGTTTATTTCTTCGCCAATAGCCAGGGAGTGTTGCAAAAGGCTCAGCGCTTTTGCTTCTTTGCCCTGGGTAAGGTATAATTCTCCCATTTTACGATAACAAAGTGCAACACCTGCTTTGTTGTCAATTTTTTGAAATTCTTCAACTGCGAGCTGAAAATGTCCGATGGCAGATTCATGGTTTTCCATCTCCAGAAAAACATTCCCCATGTTGTTATATTCCGTACCCATCCGCCATCGATCATTGGTTTCAACACCTGTTTGTAATGATTCACGGTATTTTGCCAGGGCTTGTTCATATTTTTTTTGCTCAAAATACACCGTGCCGATGTGATCCTGGATGATGGCCATTTGTTTGAGGTTGCCGGTAGTATTATAGTAATCCAGCGCTTTCTGATAGTTTTGAAGGGCCCTATCAAACCGGCCCAATTGCCGGTAACTATCACCAATCAAATTCAAAACATAAGCTGCCCGGCCAGGATTCTCAAGCATTTCTTCCAGGGTTAGGGCCTGGTTATAAAAATTCAGCGCTTTTGCATGCGCGTCAACGGAACGGTAAATATTACCAATATTTCTCAGGGTGGTGGCTTTTCCCAGCATATCGTTTATTGAATCTTCTAAACGATATGATTCCAGATAATATCCGAGGGCATCAGCGAGTTTTTTTTGTTCCCAGTTTACATTTCCCAAATTGTTTAATGATGCAGACACTCCTGATTGATTACCATGTTGATTGTAAAGGTAGAGTGCCTCCTTAAAGCAGCTGTCTGCAAGGGCATGTTGCTGCATGTCTTTGTAGGTTCGGCCCAGGTTGTTCAGTACGCGTGCCTGATCGGATTGATTGTTCAGTTTAGCGGCGATGTTCAATGCTTTTTGATAATATTCAACAGCTGTATGGTAGCTTCTGTTTCGCCAAAAGATGGATCCGATATGGTTATATGTTTCAGCGATGTTAGCCGAATCCTGCAACGATTGATACAGACTAAGGGCCAACTGATTGTATTCGTTTGCTTTTTCAAAATTTCCCTGTTGGCGATATACCAGGCCCATATTTCGATAAATGCTCGCTAATCCAGATGAGTCGTTGAGTGCCCTGCGCACTTGTGCTGCCTGCCGGTATCTTTGAAAAGCTTCTTCATACTGTGACCGGTTAAAGGCCAGGCTGCCAAGCAGGTTCAGGACGTTTGCCATATTGGAGCTGTCATTTATTTTGGTAAACGTTTTAAGGGCATCGTGGTAGTTTTGTTTAGCTGCTGTGTAATTGTTTTTTTCTTTAAGCAATATCCCAAGGCTGGTTTTTGCTTTTGCAGCGTGTAGCAAAGCTCCTTGTGATTGAAATGTTTCGAAAGCCTCCTGGTATTTCATTATAGCTTCTGCAGTTTTATTCTGTCTTGCCAGCGCCACTGCTTCATAAAAACTAAAATATCCTTCCTGAGTGCCTGCCGGTTTTCTTTTTTCATCCGCTCTTTTCTGTTCAATGAATGTTAAGAGTTTTTCAGGGTTGGTTTTGTAATATTCGCAACTATCAATAAAACTCTGTAAAAGAGGTCCAGGTGTCTGTTGACAGATATTTACACTGAGAAAAGTAAAGGAAATTATGGCAGATAAAACTAACGTTCTTTTAATCTTTGTCATTTTTCAGATTTCGTTTTTCGCGCGGCATGCTTACCAAAATCCCATCAACAAACAATGTTTCGACCGGTTTTTGGTCATCCACCGCATTTATTGATGAAATACGTTTTCCATGCTGATAGGTTATAGTAAAACCACGTGAAAATGCTGCCTCAGGGTCGTGTTTTTCCAGACGGTCGCTCAACCGGTTCAGGGCATTGTTGTTAGCAGTGATGTTTTTTTGAATGAGGTAAGCCGCTTTTGTTTGAATTCGGTTCAATGAATATTTAGAGGATGAAAAAATATGTTGTCCGGTATGTTCCAGGTTAGCAATCCGTTCTTTAATCTTGTTTTTTTGAGCAGTGATGTGTGTTTTTGAAAGGTGCAATGTTTTTGAGGTGAAGTTGCTAAGCAGCATGTCTTGCCGGTGATTGATTCCATCTACTTCCCTGGATAGGGAGGCAGCTTTTCTCAGCAATCTTTGTTTTTCTGATGAAAGTTTATCTTCAGCCAATTCAGCTACTTCACGTGCTTTTTCATGTAGTGTTTGTTCAAATGAAGCAAGTTTGTCTATTAAAAAAACAGCTACTGCTGTAGGGGTTTTTAACCGGGTGTGAGCTACCAGGTCAGCTACTGTCTCATCCCTTTCATGGCCGATGCCGGTTAATACAGGAATTGGAAACTGGGCAATATGTGCAGCCAGGTTATAGGTGTTAAAACACAATAAATCGGCCTGGGCACCACCACCGCGGATTAATACCACTGCATCAAAAGCCAGTTCGTTTTCATAAATAGTTTCAAATGCTGTGAGGATTGATTTTTCAGCATCTTTACCCTGCATGATGGCCGGAAACAAAGTCAGGCTAAAACGATATCCGTATGGATTATTGCTTAGCTGGTCCATAAAATCACCCCATCCTGCTGCTGTTTCAGAGCTTATTACAGCCAAACGCTGCGGGCACCAGGGAAGGGGCAACTCTTTGTTCATCTCCAGAATGCCTTCGTCAATCAGCCTGTTAATGATTTCCTGCTTTTGTTTTTCAAGCTCACCCATGGTAAATCCGGGTTCAATATCCTTTATATTCAGGCTTAATCCATATTGCTCATGATATTCAACAGCCGCTCTTGCCAGTATTTTAATGCCCGAAGTCAGTGCCTGACCGGTGGAATTTTCAAAATAAGGCTTCAACAGACGGAAGGTAGAAGACCAGATAATTGCCCTAGATTGAGCGATGATATGATCGCTGTCCTGGTCCTTTTCAACAAGGGTAATGTAACAGTGGCCTGAGCGGTTAACCTTTAACTCACTTATCTCTGCTACAACCCATGCTGTGTCAGGAAAGGCTTCATAAAGGGCCAGCCTGATTAGTCTGTTGAGTTCGAATAAGGTAAGTGTTTCATTCATGGGTTATCTGAAAACTTTGAAGGTTTTTTCTGATTCGGAGGTACGTATGTTTATCAGATAGAGTCCGGGTTTCCGGGTAGAAAATGTGTTCAGTGTAATTTGTTCAAAAACACCCGTACTACTCATGTTGTTGCTCCAGAGCAACTGGCCGTTTAATGAGTATATATTGACATGAAAAGTGCCGATAGGTCCTTTTGATTGAATGCTGATAGTGGGGTAGCCACTCACCGGATCAGATTTCAGACTGATTTTTTGTGATGATTTATGGTTGTAATTAAGCTCTAGTAACTCATGGGCCAATTGAAAATCCGGTATTCCAAACCCGTAGTTTTCATCCGGATTGTCTGCTTTATGGGCACTTTTAATTATTGCCTGAATTAATTCGTGATTTGATGCCTCAGGGTGGGCCTGCCAAAGACATGCTGCCAGTCCTGTAATTACCGGTGCTGAAAAAGAAGTGCCGTTGCCCGGGCCGATACTTCCATCAGTGTACTGAACATACGTATTCCAACCTGTGGCTACTACAGTGGGTTTTATTCTTCCGTCAAAGGTGGGGCCATGAGAGCTGAAAAAAGCCATCTCACCGTTCGAATTGACGGCCCCCACGGTGATGATGCTGTCAGCATCTGCAGGTGCAGTGATGTAATACCAGGGATTATTGCCTTCATTGCCCGCGCTGACTACTACCAGCATACCTCTGGCTGCAGCTTTAGTTGCTGCCTGGCTTATTCTGGTAGTTTTTCCGTTCATGTCTTCATAGGTGTGGTCCATGTATTCATAATCAAAAAGGCTGTAACCCAGGGAAGTGTTAATTATATCCACACCAGCGCTGTCGGCAAACTCCGCTGCCCTTGTCCAGTTGTCTTCTTCAATAAGCATTTCACTGGATTCATCTTCTGTTCGAAGAAGCCAGTAATCAGCATCCGGGGCTGTGCCTGTAAAAGTCCGGCCCATTTTTCCTCCTGTGATGGAAAGCACATTCATGCCGTGGGTATGACTATCAAAAAAATCGTTGCCGGCATGCACAAAATCTTTCCATCCCATGATTCTGTTGTTTTCCCATAAATGCTCAAAAGCAGGAAGGGTGTTAACCTGATAAAAACCAGCATCAAATACGGCAACACTGACATTTTTACCGGTGTAGCCTTCTTGATGCAAATATTCGCCATTATGCAAGTGGATTTGTCCGTATCCGTATCCGTAATCGCTGCTGTCCGGAATGACATCCGTCTTTAAAAATGGAACCTGTAAATCAAATTTATTCCGGGTGGGGATGGCTACATTGCGTTCGGCAACCATGTCTGTTTTTACAACAAAACCAAGATCCAATATACGGCTAATGTCATGGTTGTAGTTTACGTCTACCAATACTGAATTAAACCATTTGGATGGATTCCGGCTGATGTACCCTAAGGCTTTTAAGGAATCGGTATAGACTGGTGAAACGGGAAGATCTTCGTAAGTGACAGGAACCCTTTGAATGGCCCTGCGCAGGAGTGCCTTCTCTGATAGAAAATCTTCCGGTTGCTGAATGGAGTAGGGGGTGCCCCTTTTGTCAGCAAAAGTAACTCTGAGTGTGTATCTGCTCTGGCCTTGCACTACAATTGGTGCGAAGCAGATAGCCAATACAAACCATAGAAATCCGGACGATTTTACTTGCATTAGTTTTGTCTGTTACCAGGCATTACGAAATCCTCAATTGATGGCTCATCAAATTTTCCTTTATTTTTTTCAATGAGCTCAAAAAATTCCCGTTCTTCCTCTGTTAGTTTATCTTCATTTAAGGGTTTTCCATTCTCAAAGGCAAGATCGCGTTCCACCTGTCCGTTTTCATCATAGTAAAACCAGGTTCCGTCCATCCGGCCCATGTTATAAGTGCCTTTTACCTCAGGCATGCCGTTTTCAAGGTATACGGTATATTCGCCATTAATTTCTCCATTGGTGAATGAAGACTCGCTTTTAACCTGCCCGTTTTCATAATATTGTTTCCAGGGGCCATGTTTTTTACCATTCTGCCAGTTTGTTATCTCGGCCAGTTGGCCATCGGCATAGTATTTTTTTTCAACACCTTCCTTCACACCTTTAACATAATTTTCTTCGGCAGTGAGTTTTTTGTCATAAAAGCTGTAATATTTCCAGGGCCCGTTTTTTTCTCCCCGGACAAGTTCACCTTCGGCAGCCAGATCACCATTTTGGTAAAACATTTTTGTGTATGCACTGCTGCCGTCTTCGGAAAAATCCATTTCAGCTTTCAACTCGCCTGTTTCAAAGTAACGTTTCATCATGCCGGTTGGTTTACCATCTTTGAAGTTACCTTCATACATGATGGTCCCATCGGGATATTTTTTTACCCAAAGCCCTTGTTTTCGTCCCTGGGCATCGGTTTGATTTATTTCCTGAGCAAAACTAAATGAAGCTATTGTTAAAGATAAAATGACGAATACTGTTCTCAACATATTTTTTTTTTTCTTTAATAACTGATTTTGAATCTTAAAATTATACTTTCTGATGAGGTTCTGCAATGGAAAGCTCAAAAAGAATTTTTTTTGAATTTCCAGGTAACAAAAAACCCCTCATAGAGAGGGGTTTTCGTGATAATTATGTTATGATGGATTATTTAACTTCTTCGAAATCCACATCCGTAACTTCATCGTCGCCTCCATCAGATTTGCCACTGCCGCCTTGTGCACCGGCCTGCTGTCCGCCTCCCGGGCCACCTTGGGCTCCGGCTTGCTGACTTGCTTTGTACATTTCTTCAGAAGCAGCCTGCCATACATTGTTCAGTTCTGAAGTAGCAGTGTCGATTGCAGCAAGGTCCTGGCTTTTGTGGGCTTCCTTGAGTTTGTTTAGCGCCTCTTCAATAGGCCCTTTTTTATCAGCAGGAAGTTTGTCGCCAAACTCTTTCAACTGTTTTTCGGTCTGGAAAATTAAGCTGTCGGCAGCATTTAGTTTATCAATGCGTTCCTTGGCTTCTTTATCTGAAGCTTCGTTTGCCTTAGCCTCTTCGCGCATACGGTTGATTTCATCTTCGCTTAAGCCTGAGGAAGCTTCAATACGGATGCGTTGTTCTTTACCGGTTCCTTTATCTTTTGCAGATACATTCAGGATACCATTGGCGTCAATGTCAAAGGTAACTTCAATCTGGGGTACACCGCGTGGTGCAGGCGGAATACCATCAAGGTGGAACCTTCCAATGGTTTTGTTTCCTGATGCCATTGGACGTTCTCCCTGCAGTACATGAATTTCAACCGAAGGCTGATTATCTGCTGCTGTGGTAAAGGTTTCCGATTTCTTTGTTGGTATGGTAGTGTTTGATTCAATCAATTTGGTAAACACACCACCCATGGTTTCAATACCAAGTGAAAGAGGAGTTACATCCAACAGAAGTACATCTTTTACTTCACCTGTTAATACGCCTCCCTGGATTGCAGCGCCGATGGCAACCACCTCATCGGGGTTTACACCTTTGGATGGTTTTCTTCCAAAGAATTTTTCTACTACATCCTGGATAGCAGGTATCCGGGTAGAACCACCAACAAGAATAACTTCATTAATTTCTGATGGATCAAGGCTTGCATCAGAGAGCGCTTTTTTACAAGGCTCAATGGTAGCTTGAATTAAACTGTCAGCCAGTTTTTCAAAATGTGCCCTTGATAATGTTTTCACAAGGTGTTTTGGTATACCATCAACCGGCATGATGTAGGGCAGGTTGATTTCAGTGCTGGTTGAGCTTGATAATTCGATCTTTGCCTTTTCAGCAGCTTCTTTAAGGCGTTGAAGGGCCATGGGATCTTTTTTGAGATCGACACCTTCGTCTTTTTTAAATTCTTCTGCCAGCCAGTCTATAATCGCCTGGTCAAAATCATCACCACCAAGGTGTGTGTTACCATTGGTTGATTTTACTTCAAAAACGCCATCACCCAGCTCAAGAATGGAAATATCAAAAGTACCACCACCAAGGTCAAAAACTGCTACTTTTAGATCAGTTGACTTTTTATCGAGGCCATAAGCTAAAGCAGCAGCAGTTGGCTCGTTAATAATTCGTTTTACGGTAAGGCCTGAAATTTCACCAGCTTCTTTGGTTGCCTGACGTTGAGAGTCACTAAAATATGCCGGTACAGTAATAACAGCTTCTGTTACTTCCTGTCCCAGGTAGTCTTCAGCAGTTTTTTTCATTTTCTGAAGCACCATGGCTGATATTTCCTGAGGCGTATATTTCCGGTCATCAATCTCAACACGTGGTGTGTTGTTGTCGCCTTTCACAACTTTATAAGGAACGCGTGCTACCTCCTTACCTACTTTATCGAATGTTTCTCCCATAAACCTTTTGATGGACGATATGGTTTTGCTGGGATTTGTAATTGCTTGTCGTTTTGCAGGATCGCCAACTTTACGTTCACCATTTTCAACAAACGCAACAACAGAGGGTGTGGTTCGTTTCCCTTCGCTATTAGGGATGACCACAGGTTCATTACCTTCCATCACGGAAACGCAAGAGTTGGTAGTTCCTAAATCAATTCCTATAATTTTACCCATGTTCTATATTTTTTTTATTGGTTCTCAAATTTTAATTTTTGTTTACTAAGTTGTCCCAATGATTATGCCATTAATTAATAGCACAGGTTTTATGCAAAAATGACATTATATTATAATGGTTAAATTCCCGTTTTGCAAGAGGGTGACAAAAAGTCATTTTTGATTAACATTGATGCCAGGAGGAGTGTGTCACAAAAACGGCAAAGTATGGATTGAGTGGTATATCAAAAAAAGGCATAAAAAAAGAGGGATTACCGGGCGGTAATCCCTCTTTTAAAAACCAAACCACACTAAAACAACCAATGCAAATATAAGGCTTTTTTCGTAAATCCAAATAAAAAATAAAAAAAAATTAAAAAATGTATGAAAATTTTTATCTGTTGGTTTTATTTCACCAAAGTCATGAAGATTCATGGCATTTATTTTTCATTTTCATCAATAAACCAACTGAGATTCTACTGCTGTATCAATAAATTTATCAATTTTGCAGTTCAATCAAATTTAAATTTGCTATGTCAGTCCACAAACAGGTTAAAAAGGTAACCACCCATGTTTTACAGGAAATGAAATTACATGGTGAAAAAATATCCATGCTTACAGCGTATGATTTTTCCATGGCCCGCATAATTGATAATGCAGGTATCGACATCATATTGGTTGGCGACTCTGCTTCAAACGTAATGGCCGGATATGAGACAACCCTTCCAATTACCCTGAATGAAATGATATATCATGCCAGTTCTGTAGTAAGGGCTGTAAAACGTGCGCTGGTGGTTGTTGATTTGCCCTTTGGCGCTTATCAGGGCAACTCAAAAGAAGCATTGGGGTCTGCAATCCGTATTATGAAAGAAACAGGGGCAGGAGCAGTGAAACTTGAAGGCGGAAGCGAAATCAGAGAATCGGTGGAAAGAATCTTATCTGCCGGTATTCCTGTCATGGGCCACCTGGGGCTTACTCCTCAGTCCATTCATAAATTCGGTACCTATGTTGTTCGGGCCAAACATGAAGAGGAGGCTAAAAAGCTGATGGAAGATGCAGCTCTTCTTGAGAAAACAGGATGTTTCAGCATTGTGCTGGAAAAGATTCCGGCATCACTTGGCACAGAGGTTGCCAAAAAAATAACCATTCCGCTTATTGGTATTGGAGCTGGCTCAGGAGTGGATGGACAGGTATTGGTATTGCACGATATGCTTGGCATTACCCAGGAATTTTCTCCCAGGTTTTTACGTCGATACCATAATTTGTTCGCTGAAATTAAAGGCGCAGTGGAAGCTTACATCCATGATGTGAAAAGCGTTGATTTTCCTAATGAAAAAGAGCAATACTGATTGAATCCGGCCCCTCGCTTTGATACGATGTAGATTTTTAATATTCAAGCATGTTTTATGCAGGTGATCTTTGAAGATAATCACATCATAGCTGTTAACAAGGCCGTGTCTGAAATAGTGCAGGGGGATAAAACCGGCGATGAGTCCCTGGACATTACCATTAAAAAATACCTTAAAAAGAAATATAATAAACCAGGCAATGTGTTCCTCGGAGTGGCCCACCGCATTGACAGGCCGGTGAGCGGTGTGGTTCTGTTTGCTAAAACCAGCAAAGCACTGACAAGGCTTAATAAATTGTTTCACAATAACGGGGTGAAAAAAACATATCATGCAATCGTGGCAAAACCTCCTCCGGCCATAGAAGGTCAATTGATTCATTATCTGGTAAGAAATACGAAACAAAACAAATCATATTGTTATGACCGGGAACTGCCTCAGAGCAAAAGAGCCGTGTTGCATTACAAGGTATTGAAAAAATCAGAACGGTACTGGATGTTGGAAATAGACCTTAAGACCGGTCGGCACCATCAAATCAGGGCACAGCTGGCAGCTATGGGATGTCCAATCAAGGGTGATTTGAAATACGGTTACCCCCGAAGCAATCACTATCCGGGGATATGTCTTCATGCACATAGCATAAGTTTTATTCATCCGGTAACAAATGAAAAAATTTCCCTTGAAGCAAAACCACCTGAAAAGGAAAAGTTGTGGAAAATATTCTACAATGCACCTGCCGTTCGTTAATAAGCTTTTGATAAGTACTGTAGGTTTATAGCAATGAATCGTTAAGAGATTCGTTATTTTTACTACAATTTATCAAATGCTTATGAACAGAAGTGTTTTTATTTTGGTGTTCTTATGGTGTATGCCAATCTTTTTGGCCGGTCAGCGAATAACCCGCCAGGAATATATTGAAACATATAAAAGTTTGGCTGTAACAGAAATGCATCGTACGGGCATACCAGCCAGCATTACCATTGCCCAGGGTATCCTTGAGTCTGGCGATGGGAACAGTACCCTGGCCCGGAAAGCAAACAATCATTTTGGAATAAAATGCCATGACGACTGGAAAGGGAAACGGGTATATCATGACGATGATAAACGAAATGAGTGTTTCAGGAAATACAAATCGGTATATGAATCCTTTTATGATCATTCCGAATTTTTGGTGCACCGCTCCAGGTATCGATTTTTATTTGATTTTTCGCCAACTGACTATAAAGAGTGGGCAAGAGGGTTAAAAAGAGCAGGGTATGCTACAAGCCCCACGTATGCCAAAGCACTTATACGCATTATAGAGGAAAACAAGCTTTACAAACTTGATCAGTTGACAGCAGAGGATGTAGAAGATCATTCGTTTGAAAAATATGTTGAAAAACACGAGAACGCCATTGATGCCCGTATATTGACAAACAATCATGTGAAATACGTGTTGGCACTTGCAGGAGAGGATGTGGATGACATAGCGGAAAAATTCGAAAAATTTCCTTTTGAGATAGCAAGATACAACGGCATCAGCAGGGATGCTTCACTGCAGGAAGGACAAATCGTATACCTCCAGCCTAAAAGACGAAAAGCCAAAAGGGGTAACGAGGTCCATCTGGTAAAGGAAGGTGATACCATGCACAGCATTTCGCAACAATATGCCGTAAGGCTCGACAAACTATACAAACGCAATGATATTGAGGAAGGAAAGGAACCCAATCCTGGTGACGAAATATTACTCAGAAAAAGAAAAAAATCAGGGCTGTTTAATTTTAACCTGGATGTAAAAGAAAAGGAAGAGCTGGAGCAAGATGAAAATGATTTTGAAATTGAGTTTGACGGATAGTGTACTTTCTTCCATCTGGACCGGGTTGTTTTATTCTTTAAAAACTTTCCTAAAAGGCTGCCATTAACAGGTCGATATCTTTGGATGGCATGCCGAATTTTCTGCTGATGGAGGATCTTGTGAGTATGCCATTGTACATATAAACACCCTGACGGAAACCAATATCAGCCATGAGTTGACTTTTGATACCTCCCAGGGCGCCCATTGATAACAACAAGGGGGCTATGACATTACTTAGTGCAATGGATGCCGTGCGGGCAACGCGCGAGGGTAGGTTAGGAACGCCGTAATGAATAATGTTGTGTTTGATTACTGTTGGATCATGATGGCTGCGATATTCTGATGTTTCGATGCACCCGCCCTGATCGATGGCAATATCAATGATAACCGTTCCCGGTTTCATGTTCTTTACCATTTCTTCTGTCACCAGGAAGGGCTGTCCATCTTCCAGGTTTTCGGCTCCGATGACTACATCTGCTGATTTCAGGCACTTTTTCAGTATTTTTGAATGATAGGTTGAAGTGTACAAATACTGGCCTATTTTATCTTGAAGCAGGCGTAGCTTCTGTACGGAATGATCAAAAATCTTTACATTCGCCCCAAGACCCAGGGCAGCCCTGATAGCATATTCTGAGGCCGTTCCAGCACCTAAAATAACAACTTCAGCAGGTGTGATTCCGGGAATGCCTCCCAGTAAAACGCCTTTACCGTTTTTTGAAATGCTCAGGTATTCTCCTGCAATAATGATAGCTGTATTGCCGGCAATGGCACTCATACTTTGTACTACCGGATAACAGCCATATTCGTCTTTGATTTTCTCAAATGCAATGGCGGTGATTTTTTTTTCGATTAGCTTCTCAAAAAAAACTCTTTCCTGCCTGTATAACATCAGGGACGAGACAACAACCTGCCTCCCTCTAAGTTGTTCAATTTCATGGACAGTTAGCGGTGAAACCTTCAGGATAATATCCGCATTAAAAATTTCTTCTTTTTTATCAACGATGACTGCTCCTTTCTCGCTGTAGTCCATATCGCTGTAATTGGCCTTCTGCCCCAGACGGCTTTCAACATACACATCATGACCGGCCTCAACCAGATTTTCAACGGCTTCAGGAGTAAGTACCACCCGGTATTCATAAGGCATGGTTTCTTTAGGTAACCCAATGGATAGTTTCCGGTATTTTTTACCAATTTCCAGCATTTCTTCCTGTGGCAGGAGTCCTGGTTTTATCACCGGCGATGAACTGCTTTGTCCGAACATAATGTTTAATTCGTTAGTACTAGGGCTGCCCTAAATTATGAAATTAACCCCGAAACCCCAATTAATTAAATAAAATAATTGAATCGCAACTTAAACCCTTTTAAAATGATATTACTCTTGATTCGTCGTCATTTACCGTGATTGTCACCTTTAATGTTTCTTCCGGTAAGATGCTTTCTATCATTTCAGGCCATTCAACCAGGCAAAAATTATTGCTGTAGAAATAGTCTTCATAGCCCAGGTCATATACTTCGCTAATGTCTTTAATTCTGTAAAAGTCGAAATGAAAAACAGGTTGTCCTGCCGGCATGGCAGTGTATTCGTTGATCAGGGCAAATGTCGGGCTGGTTACCCTGTCGGTTACCCCAAGCTCTTTACAAACTGCTTTGATAAAGGTGGTTTTTCCGGCCCCCATTTTTCCGTAAAACGCTATGACGGTATGTTGTCCTATATAATTGATAAATTTTCGTGCAGCTTCGGGCAAATCATCCAGCGATTTTACTTCTAGTTTAGTCATTCGTTTGCTATTAATTCAGTAATAAAGTTATTTCGGATCCAGAATAATGAAAGGTGTCATCATTTCTTCAAGGCTGACACCCCCATGCTGAAAGGTATTCCGGTAATAACTCACATAATAATTGTAATTGTTTGGATATGCCATAAAATCGTTATTGAGCGCAAAAATATAACTTGTGCTGACATTAAGCAGTGGTAGGTGAGCTTTTTCGGGTTTGGTAATTTCAAAAACTTCTTTTGGGTTGTAGTTCAGGTTTCTTCCTTGTTTATACCGGAGATTGACAGAAGACTTTTTATCGCCTACTACTTTGATTGGATTGTGAACACGAATGGTGCCATGATCGGTTGTAATCACTACTTTAACTTTTTCTTCGGAGAGTTTTTTAAGCAGGGTGTAAAGATCGGAATGGCGGAACCAGGAGTCTGTCAGTGAACGGTAGGCCGGCTCATCGCTGGCCAGCTCACGGATCATTTCCATATCGGTTCGGGCATGCGAAAGCATATCAACAAAGTTATACACCAGCGCCACCAAATCATGGTTTAATAAATTGGTATAATTCTCCAGGATTTTTTTACTTGTTTTCTGGTTGAGAATTTTTTCATATCGCATATTGATTGAATTCCGGCCCAGACGATTAAGCTGCTTTTGAAGCAACTGGCTTTCATAATTATTTTTTCCCTCATCCGACTCTTCACTCACCCATAATTCAGGGTGTAGCTTACTGATTTCAAGTGGCATGAGGCCCGCAAACATGGCGTTACGGGCATATTGTGTGGCAGTGGGTAAAATGGAACAAAACAATGCCTCTTCTGCAGGATCATAGTTTTGATAGACCATTTTTGAAAGGCTCATCCACTGATCGTAGCGCAGGTTATCAATTACGATAAAAAAAACTTTTTCACCGGCATCAAGCATAGGAATGATCTTTTGGGCAAAAATATTGGGAGACATTAGGGGGGCATTTTCTTTATTGCGTTCAAACCATGATAAGTAGTTTTTGGCGATAAATTTTGAAAATGCATTGTTGGCTTCATTTTTTTGCATGCTGAGCACCTGGTTGAGGCCTTGGTCCGTAGAATTTCCCAATTCAAGTTCCCAGAAAACCAATTTTTTGTAGATCGATGTCCATGCCTGAAAGTCGGATGCAAACGAAATATCCTGGGATAGGTTCATAAATTCTGACTGATAGGCAGATGTTGTTTCTTTGGATATGAGCTCTTCTGTTTCAAGATTTTTTTTAATGGCCAGCAGTATCTGTTTCGGATTGACGGGCTTTATAAGGTAATCCGATATTTTGGAGCCAATGGCGGCATCCATAATATCTTCTTCCTCATTTTTGGTAATCATTATCACTGGAATATTGGGGCGGAAAGTCTTTAGAATATTGAGCGTTTCAAGTCCTCCTTTGCCTGGCATATTCTCATCCAAAAAAATCAAATCAAAATTTTGTTCCTTTACCAGATCAATGGCATCGTCTCCATTGGAAGCAGTAACCACATCGTATCCTTTGTCTGTTAAAAAAAGGATGTGAGGTTTTAATAAATCAATTTCATCGTCAGTCCAAAGAATTTTAATCTTTTTCATCATCATGGGTTACTTAATTTGGAGGTAAAATATCTGTTGCAATTACTCTGCAAATATAGTGACTTCCACAATGAAAATTGCAGCAATTAAAAAATCACTTTGGATTTCGGGCACCTCAATGTTTCAGTTGATGATACCCGGTTGCCTGACTAATGTGATTATAAAGGCAAATAATACTCCTGGTAGAATTTCAAGTAACGTGCAATGGATTTATCTTCCAGGAGCCTTTCAAAGTTTTGTTCGGATATGATAAAAAACCGGATTCCATCTTTATTTAAATCATTGAATACTTGATCTGCCTGGTACATCTTAGTATAATAAACTGTGGCTTCTTTTTTATTTTTAAACGGTTCTACATTGATAAGTTTTTGATTACCAGTAAAATCCTGTCCATTGGTTGTTAAGTTCAAATTATCAAAATTATCAAGGTTGAAGTTAATCAGGTTGAATACCAATTGATTCATTTCTGGTTGACCATTTACAACCGCTACCACATAGTGAGGTGCCTCGGGGGCAACATCATAAATCTGTTTTGCTATTTCTTCTTCTTTAGCTTCCAGAAGCTCTGGTTGCGCCCTGTCAAGGTAAGTAACCAGGCTGTTGGCAAATTCTACCGGAGGGGTATTGGGGTAGTTGTTAATGAAAGCAACCATTTCTTCTCTCAACACGCTGTCATTAGCCAGTCGCCCTCTGGACACAGCTGCCAGATATGCAAAATTAGCCTCCAGCTCTGTGTTTTCGATTTCATGGGGTGCATTCTGTATCCGGTCTAAAACTTCCGCATACCTGTTATCATTGAATTGTTCATAGGTTTGCTGATAATAAGTGGTAAGCTTCTGTTCCTCATCCTCAAACACCGCCAGATAGTCCGGTTCAGTCAAAATCCGTGAATAAATACTCTCAGGAAATTTGCTTAAAATGATATCCCGGTATGTATTTGCCAGGGTTTGGTTGTTGTTTTGCTTATTCATCTCATAAAGGGCATAATAAGCTACCACAGAAAGATCGCCGTCAGGAAACCGGGTTGTCAGGTCTGTAAATGCTTCTTTTGCTTTATCCTGATCTTTTAATTCATTCCTGTATATCATACCAATATTAAACAATGAAGCCTGTACCTGGCTTTGTGAAACTTGTTGGGCCGAGTCTGAAAGGGGCAATGCCTGCAGGTAGTATTCACGGCTTTTTTTATCAGCAGTGGTTTGGATGTTCTGATTTTGCATAAGTTCCTGTGAATCCTCCAAAGCCATATCGTCCATCGACATCTGGGTTTTGTTTTTGCGCCGCCAGTTGTCCTCCAGTTTACGGTTGCCCCAGCGCAACTTAAATTCAGGTTGTCCAACGCTTTTTGCTGCCAGGTTATAAAAATACCATTTTCCTTCCGCACTTGTGCCTCCTGTTCTGTTTAATGCAGATTGGTTTTGTGCATAGGCCTGTTGTTGGCGCATTTCCTGTTCTTTTTTACGGGCTTCATCTTCCTGCCGTTTTACCTTAGCAATGATGTTATCAATGCGTTGAATACGTTCTTGTTCCGGGAGGGAGGCCAACAGCATAAGGCTATCATTGAGCTCTACCCTACGGATATTCCGTACAAGTCTTCCAAGGCTGTTTGCTTTTAGGTAAATGGCGTCAAGATCCGGATATTCTTCATCAAGATTCATGACTGCACTGTCATAATATGCCTGTGCTTCAAGATAATCCGGTTCTGCATAATATAGGTTAGCCAGTTGAAGGTATGTTTCAGCCAGTTGGGCTGCATTATCAATGGAATGATTTGCTGATTCTTGTAATAATCGGATACCTTCTTCTTTATTACCTTTATTTAACTCGATATTGGCCAGGGCATAATATATCTGATCCTTAAATTCGATGTTTTTTTCATCCTTTAGCATTTTTCGCAACAGATCTTCAATCTCGCTACTTGAGTTAACATCTTTGTCAAATGCAAGCGCCAGCGAAATGCGTGCATTAAAAGTCATTTCGTAGGGAGGGTTCATTTTGATTACCTGTGCAAAATACTGTGAGGCTTCAGCAGTATTTCCCAATTCCAGATTTAACTGAGCCAAAATGTAGGTGTACCGTATCTTGCGTTGTTTTTTATTTGCAACTTCAAGGGCCTTCTCCAGCCATTCAATGGTTTGCCCGTATTTTTGTTGTTTCAAATATAGATTGGCATAGGTTGAATAAAATTCAGTACGCAAATTTTTTGGAAGTTCATAATCATTATTCAACCTTACCAGGATTTCTTCAGCTTCCAGGAAATCATTTTGTTCAAGAAAGGCCCTTGCCAGCCATATATAAGTTTCATGCTTTACAGAAGTGTTGGGATATTGACTAAGGATGAATCGGAAGGTTTCTTCTGCCAGTTTAAAATCAAGCTTATAAAAATGAGCCTTACCTATTAGCAGATAATTTTCATCCATCCATTTGTTGAATTCTTTTTTGTTGTAAAATTCCTGCTCCTTTAGGGTTACAAAGCCGCCTTTCCGTTCTGGTTTTACAGTAATGGAATGCATGGTTGCATTTTTACTTCCTTTCGAGATGGTGCGGTTAAGTTCACCAGCTACCATGGATGCTTCCTCAGGTATCAGATAAATAGGCAGTATGCTTGTGTAGTCCTCTTCATAATTCTCATTGATTTTTTCGATGGCTTCTTTGTAACTTTCGCGGCCATTAAAAAGGATATTAAAACGGGCAGTGGTGTTGTGATACGTTCTTGTGATCAGGGTGTTTTTCTGTGTTGTACATCCAACCAGAAACAATATAAAGAGCCCTATGCTGAAAATTCGATTTATAAAACGCAATGTTACTTTTTGTTCAATAAACTGGATTTATAACTAATTAGTATGCCAAATGGCAAAAATCTCAGCAATTATACTAAACTTTTTGATTACTTAATCCAATCCCGTGGAATGATTTGGGCAGGTATCTGGTATTTCTGATGAATTTAAAAAAAACCGAGAATTGAAATCAGAGGAAAATGGACGTACAATGTATTATAGAATTGGCCTGCCTGAACTAAACAGGCAGGCTCAAAACCATTAATTTCAATTAAATCTTACCGGCTTATTTTCAAACAGCAACCAACTCTTTCATCTCCGGAAGTTCCCTGCGTAATGCTTGTTCAATACCAGCTTTGAGTGTTTGAACGCTAAAGGGGCAACCATCACATGCTCCCAGAAGCCGCACCTTGATGACCATATCATCGGTTACTTCTACCAGTTCAATATCACCTCCGTCTGACTGAAGATAAGGTCTTACATTGTCAAAGGCTTTATTGATTTTTTCAAGAACAGCTTTATCATTTTTCATAATTAAATAAAATTAACGTCGGTGTGTTGTAATATTTACTTTTTTGGTTGGCCCTTTTTCTTCATTCCGTTTGTGAATTTGTTCAACCACTTTTACGGACAGGTCTTTGAAAGCCAACCCCACGGCTGAATCCTGTAACGCTGAGGGTGTGCCTTCATCACCGCCTTCTCGAATGCTTTGCACCAAAGGTATTTGACCCAACAGGGGTACATTGTATTTTTCAGCCAGTTTTTTACACCCTTCTTTTCCAAAAATGTAATATTTATTTTCAGGGAGTTCTGCAGGAGTAAACCAGGCCATGTTTTCAACCAATCCTAAAACAGGTACATTAATTTGTTCACCACGGAACATGTTTATTCCTTTAATGGCATCAGCCAGCGCAACATCCTGAGGCGTGCTGACAATCACAGCCCCTGTTACCGGCAGGGTTTGTACCAGTGTCAGGTGGATGTCCGATGTTCCCGGCGGCAGATCAAAAAGCATGTAATCAAGCGCTCCCCATTCGGCATCGGTCATTAACTGTTTTAATGCATTGGAAGCCATTGGCCCCCGCCAGACCATGGCATCGTCAGGATTGACAAAAAGTCCGAGGGAAAGTACCTTTATGCCATATTTCTCAACCGGCAGCAAATAGTCTTTTCCATTAATTTTTGTGGCCATCGGACGTTCTGATTCAATATCCAGCATTTTTGGGATTGAGGGCCCAAAGATGTCAGCATCAATCAGGCCCACTTTATATCCCTGCTGAGCTAAAGCCACGGCAAGGTTTACTGTAACCGTTGATTTACCAACACCTCCTTTGCCGGATGATACAGCTATAAAATTTTTCACCCCGGGTAATATTTCAGGTTCGGTTGTTCTTGAAGCCACCTTAAGGTCAGTGAGAATTTCCACCTCAACTTCCACATCCTGACCGAATTCTGCCTGAATAGCTCTGACAGAAGCTTTTTTGAGTGAATTTTTCAAGGGATCGTTTGGAGTGGGGAACGACAAGTTAAATTTTACATGGTTTCCATCAATCTCCACATTTTTCACCAGCTCAAGACTAACAATGTCTTTGCCTGCAGAAGGATGACGAACCGAGCGTAACGTTGTGATAATATTATCTGTATTTAATTGCATGATGAATGGATTACTATTTTAAATTAGACTTATTCTACAAACCTACATAAATTTTTTCACCTGGCATATTCTTAAATATCAAAATATCTTTGGAATTGAAACAGCCTGGGCTATAGCTCTTTTACCGGATCCCAGAAATGGCTTGAAAAGTTTTGGATCTGATCATTATCAATGGTCACCCCTTCATTTTCGAGCAGCTCCTGCATCAGGGTTTCTGTCCTGAAATGGTGTTTTCCGGTAAGCATACCCTTGCGGTTAACCACCCTGTGGGCCGGTACAAATTCTTTTTGGCAGTGGCAGTTATTCATGGCCCAACCAACCATGCGTGATGATTGTGCAGATCCCAGATACCTGGCAATAGCGCCATAACTGGTGACTTTGCCAGCGGGTATTTGCCGGACAACGGTATATACCCGCTCAAAGAAGTTTTCCTTGTCATTCCGGTAATCCTTCAATGTGTTTGTCATTAGGTAATTTAAACCTGAGATAATTAATCTTCATTCCCTGCTCCCGGTATTGGGCTTCATAAAAGGTTTGAATGGAAAGGATGTCATCAACTATTCCTGAACCATAGAGGTCGGGGGTGCTTATTTCAATGGGTAACTTATTGTGATGTGCTATTTGATGCGTGTACTCATAAAGCACGGTATTATCTGTTTTCAGGTGGATGAGTCCGTTGTCAATCAAAAAACTTCTGTATTTATTCAAAAAACCGGGACCCGAGAGTCTTTTTTTATTCCTTGCTTTTTTTAATTGGGGATCAGGAAAAGTAAGCCATATTTCATTTACCTCAGCCTGAGCAAAAAATGATTCGATTAGTTCAATGCGGGTACGAATGAATCCTACATTTTTCAGGCCAAGCTCAAGCGATTGTTTTGCTCCTTTCCATATACGTGCCCCTTTAATATCAATACCAATAAAGTTTTTTTCAGGGTACTTTTGAGCAAGGCCCACAGTGTATTCTCCTTTGCCACAACCAAGCTCCAATACAACAGGATTGTTGTTTTTAAAAAAAGAACCTGCCCATTTTCCTTTAAGTTTATATGATTTGTTAAATATTTCGTCAAATTCAGGTTGCAACACATGATTCATTCCGGCTACCTCTTCAAACTTTTTGAGTTTGTTTTTGCTCACGATACAATAATACTGAAATGGTTATTTATTTGCTTTTATGTTCACTTACGATAATACCAACATCCCTGATATGTTTGAGCTGGCCGGTACGCATTCCCTGTACAATTTTTATGGTATATATACCTTTATACGGAAAACGGATGTTCTGACGGTAGGGCAACGTGTTGCTCCATATATGGCCCCATCCTTTTCCAAGCCATTTACCTGACGCATCGGCCAGATAGTATTCAAGGGTATCGGTAACCTGCTCGCCTGTTGGAGCTGTGGTTGTTGTGAACAGAAAAATGTTCCGCCAGTTGTAGTCACTCGTATTTCTCAGATGAATGAAGATGTCATAAGCTGCCAGGGTGTCATTTACCGGTACATCAAAAACCAGGGTATCGGAAATACTCCAGCCTGGTTCGGGTATTTTTTGATGTTTTTCAAATAAGATATCACCTGAACAGGAGAGGATGATAAAAAACAGAACCAGGCCAAGGTATGAAGCATTAATATTTTTTTGCATTATCATTTTGTTTTCTGAATTTTCCTTTACGTTTTTTCTTTGTACGTTTATTAGTCTTTTTACCGTCAAATCTGGTCAGGCTTTCAGTGCCTACATCATTGGTGTAACGGATATCATTTTCAGCAGGTATTTTATTGATGGTTACAGGCTCGTTTACCAGTTTATCCGGTTTTTTACCGTTATTGTTCAGTTCAATTATTTCTTTTACACGCTCAACCGGCACAGCAGTGAGATTAACAATGTTGAAAGGATCATAAGAGTACCACATCAGCCGCCGGTAAATGTCAGTTTTGAAATAATATGCAGTTGCGTTTTTAATTTCCAGGTTTGTTTCCCTGGCTGGAAAATCATCCTGGGCATCAAGATAGCATTCAAGTTCGTAGTTCAGGCAGCATTTTAGTTTACTGCATTGTCCGGCTAGTTTCTGGGGGTTTAATGACACTTCCTGATACCTTGCTGCTGTGGTGGTTACAGAACTGAAATTGGTAATCCAGGTAGCACAACACAACTCGCGGCCGCATGATCCGATTCCACCTATCCTTCCTGCTTCCTGCCGGGCCCCTATTTGCTTCATTTCAATGCGGATGCGGAATTCCTCAGCCAGAATACGTATTAATTGCCTGAAATCAACTCGCTCATCCGCTATATAATAAAAAATTGCTTTTGTTTTGTCGCCCTGGTATTCCACATCCCCTATTTTCATATTAAGTTGCAAGTCTTCAGCAATCTTCCGGGCTTTAAGCATGGTGTTTTCCTCAAGAGCAATGGCTTGGTACCATTTTTCAATATCCACCTGCTTGGCTTTACGATATACTTTTTTCAGATCACGGACATTTGGCCTGATGCCATATTTTTTCAACTGTGTTTTTACCAGTTCGCCTGTCAATGACACAATGCCCAGATCATGACCGGGAGAGGCTTCAACAGCAACAATATCACCTGTTTGTAAGGATAATTTATTCGAGTTGAGGTAAAATGCTTTTCGTGTATTCTTAAATCGTATCTCAACAATTTCAGTATCATGTACAGTGGAAGGCAATTCATCTATCCAGTTGTATACGTTCAGTTTGTTACCATTTCCAGGCTGAGGAGCGTAGCTAAGCTTATTTTCTTCGAATTCGGGAGGCATGTGGGTGCCCCGCAGTAAGGTTTCTCTGAATGTCATTTGCTTTCCTCCTCAGTTAACAGCATTAATTTTCTATTG
>CAZZBU010000059.1:13361-22961 GCA_964652315.1 uncultured Bacteroidales bacterium | reverse complement strand
GAAAACGTAATTCCTGCCTTGTCAACTGTTTCGGTAATGTATCGGATTTCGTCCTTTGTTAGCACATGCATAATCCAGGTGATGGATTTGATGTAATTATTCCTTTCAGGGTTTCAATAAACTCTTCCAGTTCTTTAATTTTTTCCCTGGCCGTACTGCAACCGGTTTCGGTAAGTTTGTAATAAACCCTTACCCGGTTATTTACTGTTTCTTTCTCAGTAATTACCGCACCCTCGCTCTCAAGTTTATGTAGTACCGGGTATAGTGCCCCGAAGGTCAATGAAATTTTCCCGCCTGATATTTCTTTAACCTTCTGCGTGAGCTCATAGCCATACATCCGATCGTTTTCGCTGAGTAGGGTTAAAACGATGGATTTTAACGATCCTTTTAATAATTCTTTTGATATCATATATCAAATATATACTTTAATCTTATATATATAAAATAAAAACTATATATTTTTTTATATATTGTGTAGGAAATCGTTTTTTTTGATAACTAATGTTTCACGCCTGGTTAGTTTTTTGTTATTTAATCCCTTCAGGGGTGTTCGGTCATTGAGTTGTTATTAAATGAATGGAACTCGCGTTTGGAAGCTATCTGTTGTCCAATAATCGGGGATCGTATTCCAGAGGATCAATGAGATGTTTGATTGTTGTAGTAACATGATTTGGGTGCCTGGGATTTATGAGGTAATTATACTCTCCCGGGACAATAGCTGAAGGAGCCTTTAAAAGATAATGTTCGTTTTTTGTTATGAAATCTGTTCCGGCTTTTTGAGTGACTTTTATTCCTGCGTTGCTATTTGGCCATCCTTCAGGCAAGTTGTCTTTATTCACGGTAATAATGGTTCCTGGTTGGTCTATTTGAATTTCGGCAAGGCATACCCGTGTTGTTTTTAGAACATGATAGTTATGTACAAGGAACTCAACATAAGCCAGGGCGATAGTAGCTGCTGTATATAACATATTGATTCCTTTTCGGTTCCAGCGGCCACCATAAAGACCAGCGCCTGCCCCGGAAAGATCATGGATATATTCTTTTTTACTGATTCTGTAAACTAACATCAGGCCAGAATTCCATGTTCGAGCCGGCCTATTTCATCCAGGAGCATACGAATACCAAAGCTGTTGATTAATAAAGCTTTTGGCGTTACATTACCTAAAGCAGGATTTGTTGTGCCCATCCAGTCATAAAATGATTCACCAAATGCCTCAAGCCCCCGGTTGTAAATTTCTTCAATTTCAAGCACCTTTTCTGTAACCGGTGGATTGAAGGTGGATTTTCTTTTGTAAGTGTCAATGGAGATAGGTAAAATCTCAATGAACTCGTTTACCTGAAGTTTAGTACGTTTGATTACTCTTTTGATGTATTTTTTAGATATTTCCGAGAATGCAAGTTGGTAAAGGCTTGGGGAATATAAACCGCCTATCGGTTCTTCAAGAACCGAATTCATCTTATCTTTTTGTGTATGATAGGTTTTACTCATGGTGTAAAATTACATTTTTTTCATTACAAAGTTACACTTTTTTTACGGATTTTGTCAATTTTGGCCATGTCATTTTAAAGAGAGGCATAATCCCCGGATGGTATAAGTTTTTTCTCTGAAACCCATTGATTATAATAATACACCCATGCCTGTGTTGTCTTACCATTTAAGGCAATAGTTGTAATCTCCCGCCTGTACTCATGAGGCTCCGGAAATTCCGGAGAGCACATTTCATACTGATCGAGTTTTGGCAGGCTGTTTTCCGGATCATAAAGCTTGTATACCTCCCCCAGAACACTAAAATTTGGTTCCTGTGATTTTACAAGACCGGGATATCCTTCGATTTCATATAGTTTTCCGGGAATGCGGGTATCCTCAACATACTTACCAAGACCTTCCATCCGGTAAGGTTTTGGCCCCTGGTATTTTTTCATCAGCGTGCCATAAACAAAAATGTATTGAGGTTTGTCTTTTTCCATATTGCGAAGGTAGGCGCATTAATTTTTTTTTCTATGCGGTAAGCTGTATTTTTGCAGCTCAATAAAAACAAAAGAATAATATGACTGATTTAATTCCGATTATTGAAAAAGCCTGGGAAGACCGCAGTTTACTTGAAAAAGCAGATACTCAAAATGCCGTCAGGGAAGTGATTGAGCTTCTGGACAAAGGCAAGGTACGCGTTGCCGAACCTTCAGAAGATGGCTGGCAGGTGAATGACTGGGTGAAAAAAGCAGTGATTCTGTATTTCCCTATCCAGCAAATGGAAGTCATCGAAGCTGATCCTTTTGAGTTTCATGATAAAATACCATTGAAAAAAGGATATGCTAACCTTGGAGTACGCGTTGTACCTCATGCCATTGCCCGCTATGGTTCTTTTGTCAATAAAGGAGTTGTGATGATGCCATCTTATGTGAATATTGGCGCCTATGTTGATTCCGGAACCATGGTAGATACCTGGGCCACTGTTGGTTCTTGCGCCCAGATTGGTACGAATGTCCACCTCAGCGGTGGAGTTGGTATCGGAGGTGTCCTGGAACCCATACAAGCAGCACCGGTAATTATTGAAGATGATTGCTTCATCGGTTCAAGGTGTATTGTTGTGGAAGGCGCACATGTGGAAAAAGAAGCCGTGCTTGGCGCCAATGTAGTGATTACCAAAACTACCCGTGTTATTGATGTGTCTGGTGATGAGCCTAAAGAATACAGGGGTTTTGTACCTGCGCGTTCAGTCGTAATACCCGGTACAGTACCCAAAGCTTTCACCGCCGGAACATACAATGTACCTGCAGCGCTTATCATCGGAAAAAGAAAGGAATCCACAAACCTGAAAACTTCACTCAATGATGCTTTACGTGATTTTAATGTTGCAGTATAAGAATATATTCTAAGACTGGTGCCAGTCTTTCCAGAGGAAGACTGCACTGGTTTTCTTTTCAGGTTACTGCTTGAAGCAGTTCACAAACACAAATGTTGGTTTTATTTCACTTGATTGAAGAAAATACTTGTCATACAAACCGCTTTTATTGGTGATGTTATTCTGGCTACTTCTTTGTTGGAGACACTGCATGTTGCCCTGTCTGGCTCAAAGATTGACGTACTTGTGCGTAAAGGCAATGAACCGCTTTTCAAAAACCATCCTTTTTTGAATAAGGTACTGGTATGGAACAAAGCCTCACAAAAATACCGGAATCTTGCCAGGTTACTGCCCGGAGTACGCAGGACGAAGTATGATTGGGTTATCAATTTACAACGTTTTGCAACCACCGGTTTGTTCACAGCACTTTCCGGGGCACCAAAAAAAACAGGATTCGATAAAAATCCTTTTTCATTTTTTTACTCGCATAAAACACCCCATCAAATTGGGTTGAATGAGCATGAGGTGGACAGAAATTTTAAGTTGATTCAACACCTGGTTAATCATAAACAAAGGCTGGCACCAAAACTTTATCCTGATGATGCTGACTTTGCTAAAGTAGCTTCGTATAAAAATCAGGAATATGTTTGTATTGCCCCTACTTCAGTCTGGTTTACCAAACAGGCCCCCGCAGAGATATGGATGGGTTTGCTCAGGTTTTTAACACCAGGATATCATGTTTACCTCTTAGGGTCTCCATCAGATTTTAAGGCCTGTGAAATGATACGGCAATCTTCTGAAACAGCGCGTATAACAAACCTTGCCGGTAAGCTTTCTTTGCTGGAGTCAGCGGCACTAATGAAAAACGCCAGGATGAATTACGTGAATGATTCAGCTCCCATGCACCTTGCATCGGCCATGGACGCACCTACAACCGCAGTTTTTTGTTCAACAGTTCCCGAATTTGGATTTGGGCCCCTTGCCGGGCAGTCAAAAGTAGTGCAAACCCGTGAACACCTCGATTGCAAACCCTGCGGTTTACATGGAAAATCAGCATGTCCTCTGTCACATTTTAAATGCGGGCATACCATTCAGATTCAGGATTTAATGTTTGAAGCATGAGAGAAGACATCAACAATGCACTTGAAATAGTCCGTAGCGGTGGGATTATTTTGTATCCTACGGACACTGTTTGGGGAATCGGATGTGATGCCACCAACCCGGAAGCAGTTCAGCGCATTTATGATTTAAAAAATCGTCCCCTCAGTAAAAGCATGCTTGTGCTTGTGGATCAACCTGGCAGAATTGGGCAGTATGTTCAGGTAGTGCCAGAGATAGCCTGGGAATTGATGGAGGTAAACGATAAACCCATGACCATCATTTATCCCGGGGCTAAAAACCTTGCACCAAACCTTATTGCCGCTGACGGTAGTATCGGCATCCGGGTTACAACAGACGATTTTTGCAGACAACTTGTTCAGCGTTTCAGAAAACCGATCGTGTCTACTTCAGCTAACATCAGCGGTCAGCCATCACCAGGATATTTTGCTAAAATTTCTGATGCAATAATTCAGGGTGTTGATTATATCGTAAAGCACAGGCAGGAAGATCACACTCCGGCCATAGCATCCAGTCTTATAAAACTTGGATTATCCGGGCAGATTGAAATCCTCAGAAAATAAAAAGCCTGAAGTAAACACTTACTCCAGGCCCATTTTATATAATACCTTGTAAATTTAATAACTCAGTACTTTTCCTGAGCCAATTGTTTTTGCATCAACCCTGGGTTTTCCTTTATAATGAACAGAACCGCTTCCTGAAATTCTGGCTGCCAAACTACCTTTTGTGTATGTTTCACAATCGCCGGAACCTGAAATTTGTATGTCAGATTCTTCTACAGCCAGCTTATCTGCATGTACTTCGCCCGATCCGCTAATCCTCACCGCCAGTTGCTGTGCCACTGACTCCTGTTTAAATTTTACAGAACCTGAACCTGCTATATTAGCAGAAACTTCTTCAGCCTCCAAACCCAAAAGCTGAATATCTCCACTACCGGAAACATTCAGATCAAGTTCATCTGCGTTTAGGGTATTTTCCATCTCAATTTTCCCGGAACCCGATACACTTAGCTGCTCAATGGAAGGGCAGGTAATGTAAATATCCACATCACCCAGGTTTACAGGGAAAAAATCTCTGGTCTTAATGCGCAACACAGCATTATCAACTTCAATTTCGATTTTTTCAAAATCCTTATCACTGGCATCTACCTGGATGCTGTATTCATTACCCTGGGTAAGGTATACATCAGCTGAAATTGCCAGTCCTATTTTTGAAAAATTTTTAAGGGTTACTTGTTTAGGCTGGAGTCCGTTGCTCACATCACTTTTTCTGATTGGTTCATGGACAGCGAATGCCAAAACACCAATCATTACAATAAAACTCAAGGGGATAAAAAGTATTTTTTTCATAACAAAAAATTATTAATGGTTTTTCTTAAAAGACGAAAGATGCAATCAGGTGCTGCATCTTTCGTCGAAAAATTCACTTTGTATGAAACTAACCTTACTACTACATAATCTTGGTGAAATCTTTATGTCTTGGAGCTCCTGCCTGCCGGCAGGCAAGGTTGGTGGCAAGGATGTATTTAGCCAAAAAGACACCAACCCTCTAAGATGTACCAAATGAGAAAATTTATGAATTAAGCAGGCTAAATAGCATGATGCTTATTTAAAAACCTTTCCTGTTGCCACTTTTTTTACACCATTGGGTTTTACATCAAAATATTGGTTTACAACAGTTTTCCCAAGATCAATTTCTATGATATATCGCCCTGTAGGCAGATATTCGAAATTCCATACTTTATAATGCTTCTCATTCGGTTTTACGCGACTTTTAAGGATCAAATAATCATCATTCATGTTGCGTAACCGGATGTTAACAGGAGCAACATCATTTTTAGAAATAAAAAGTGTTGCTTTCTTTTCATGTTTCACCGGCTGAAACCGAACAGGTTCAACCGCCATAATGCTGTTGGCTGTTATGAACAAAAACAGCATAATGATTCCAGTAAAGCGAATTGTCTTTTTGCTTTTCATGATATTAATTTTTAAAGGATTATGAAATTTATTAGTATGACGCCACTAACGTAAAAAAGTTACAACCTTCTTTACAATGATTCTAAATTTTATATCAAAAGAGCAAGGGAAGGAATATTTTTTTTAACTTCCGAACTGAAACAAAAGCTACTAACCATGAAATTTATTGAATGGAGCCGGAGATCTTTTATCAAAGTTTCGGCATCGGTCACTGCTGGGATTGGCCTTGGTCTTGGTTTGGTGGGTTGTAGTAATAATCGCCAAAATGCCCATTTACGCTACCTTACCCCAGATGAAGAACGCCTGCTGGATGCACTCACCAGTCAGATTATTCCTACGGATGAAGATCCGGGGGCCCATGAAGCGAATGTGGTCAATTTTATTGATAAGCAATTGGTGTTTCATTACAAAAACCAACAGGATTTTTACCGGGTAAATCTTTCAAAACTACAGCAAACCTGCCGGTCCACAAGGAAAGCTGTTTTTGAAAGCCTTTCTTCTGAAGAACAGATTGCCTTTATGGAAGCCATGGAAATGGGAGCGTTACCTACAGAAAACTGGACTGCCGAAGAACAGGCTGCTTTTTTCAGGACCCTGGTTTCACACAGCATGCAGGGATTTTATGGCAGTCCGCGGCATGGAGGCAATAAGGACTATGTGAGCTATCGCATGTTGGGACTGGCTTACCCGGATATTATCGGGCAGAATCGATACCGGAACCTCAACTGGCGGGTTTATCCTGATTAAATCATTAGACTAACGCTGACCAAAATTATTGACAAGATATGGCAAATAAACATGTGAATGCTGTAATTGTGGGTGCTGGTGCATCTGGTGGAGTAGTTGCCAAAGAACTGGCAACAGCCGGTTTGACCGTTGCGCTTCTCGAAAGAGGGAAATGGTATACCTATGATGATGTGGATAATGACGAACTAACCTCCCAGCGGATGTTCCCCCTCAAATGCGGGTATGGACCGGATAAAAACAAATACCGCCGTGTACTTGAGAATCCGGATGGTTCAACCCGGTTGGTGTATCCGAACGAATGGGCTTATGGCAACAATGCCGCCTGTGTTGGTGGTGGTACACTGAGTTACGGAGCCATGGGATGGCGGTTTATGCCTCAGGATTTTATCATGAAGTCCAGGTATGGATCAGTTGAAAACTCCACGCTTGACGATTGGCCTGTAAGTTATGATGAGCTGGAGCCTTATTATGAAAAAGCAGAATATGAAATTGGGGTTTCCGGCGATTACCGGAATAATCCGTTTGCAGGCCACCGGACGAAGCCATTCCCTATGCCCGGTTTTTCATATAATGATGAAGCCCGAATCCTGGAAAAAGCAGCAAATAATCTGGGATGGCATCCATTTCCTATTCCAATGGCCCGAAATTCTATTCCATACCGGGGCCGCCCGGCTTGTTACCGTTTCCGTACCTGCGTGGGGTATGCCTGCCCGGTTAATGCCAAAGGGGGCTCCCAAAATACAGTAATACCCATAGCACTGCAAACCGGCAATTGTGATTTGCGCACGGAATGCAAGGTTTTTGAAATCATACTGGATGACAGGGGTTCGGCCAAAGGGGTTAAATACTATGACCAGAATGATAAATTGCAAACACAAACCTCTGACATTGTTGTGGTAGCCGGTTCGGCGTCTGAAACTGCCCGGTTGCTGTTGCTTTCAAAATCAAAAATGTTTCCCAATGGGGCCGGAAATAACAATGGTTGGATAGGGCATAATTATCAGGATCATGCTTATTGTGGAGCCAATGGTTTATTTGCCGAAGATATCTTCAGTGACGAAGGTCCCGGTGCCTGTATTGCCATCAGCGATTTTAACCATGAAAACGACGGAATTATTGGGGGCGGAGTGCTTTGTAATGAGTTCTATCCCCTGCCGTATCAGTTTTCAACCATGAGGCCGCCCGGCAGTAAAAGCTGGGGTAAAGAACACAAGGATTTTCAACGGAAATATTTTAATAAGTACCTTGGTGTGCATGGCCCCATACAGGAAATCCCGGTTTTCGAGAAAAAAGTGGAATTGGATCCTGAGGTAAAAGATTATTGGGGAATTCCTTCATTAAGGGTGTCCGGTCTGCGTCACGAAGAAGACATTAAAGGCTGTAAGTTTCTGGCTGAAAAAGCGGAACAATGGTTGAAAGAGGCTGGCGCCGTAGAAACCTGGCAATCAGTACCTGGCAGGCAAAGTACTCCGGGACAGCATCAGTCTGGTACCTGCCGCATGGGCAATGATCCGAAAACCTCGGTCACCAATAAATACGGACAACTCCATGAAATTGACAATATTTTTGTTGCTGATGGCAGCCTGCATGTTACCAATGGAGGTTTCAACCCCGCCTTAACTATTTTCACCATGGGCTATTGGGTATCAGATTACATCAAAAAAGAATGGAACGGAACAAAATTTAAATCGAATTAATGATGGCCAAACGAAAATCAAACTATTCAGGATTCTTATTTATTGCTTCCATTGTATTGGCGGTTTTGCTCTTGAGCTCAGCAGGAGGATATATTTACTGGAATTCAGCCCCTCCTGCAAAAACTTGCATTTCGTGCCATGAAATAACAGGTGCGTTTGATATGTGGGCCCGCTCATCCCACCGCGATTTTGATTGCAAGACCTGTCATGGTACAGCCCTGTCAAACGGATGGCACAGCCTCACTGAAAAGGCCAACATGGTAATAAGCCATTATAAAGAAGACTATATTGAAAGCATTGGGTTAAACGAGCAACAGGTGTGGAACATGATGGACCGGTGCGTTGAATGCCATCAGGATCAGTATGCCAACTGGCTGTCAGGTGGCCATGCAGCAACGTATGCTGATGTTTTTCTGCATGAAGAACACAACAGCACAGAACAGTTAAATGCGGACTGCCTCCGTTGTCATGGCATGTTCTATGAAGGTACCATTGAGGACCTCGTTGAGCCGATTAGCATTGAAGGACCATGGCATCTCAAGGAAGAGGGACATGCCGATAAACCTACAATGCCCTGCCTGACCTGCCATAGCGTACATGAGGAAAACTTTCCGACAACCGAACCTTCATTCGCTGATGTTGAGACGATTCATTACCAGCGTTTGGAAAAAATACCTACCATTGGTCTGTACTACCGGTATGAGAAAGACTTTTTCAGGGTACAGGAGTTACCCAGGCCGAAATTATTAGTTGACGAAAAACCAATAAAGGTATCGGACGATCTTTCTCAACGCTTATGTGTGCAGTGCCATGCGCCCAATTCATTTCACATGAATGGCAGTCACGACGACAGGACTCCCCGTGGCGTACACGAAGGATTAAGCTGTAAAAGTTGTCATCAACCCCATTCCAACAACGCCAAGGGGAGCTGTGTTACCTGCCATCCGGCGATTTCAAACTGCGGATTGGATGTTGAAACAATGAATACAACTTATGCTGATCCTGAAAGTCCGCACAACATACATTTCGTAAGTTGTAAAGATTGTCATCCTAAAATGCAGGAGAATTAATATTTATGGATATATTAAACTTTAAGCATCGTGTGCCTGTTCAAATCCGCTTTAACGACATTGACATCTTGGGGCATGTGAATAATGCCGTTCATCAATATTATTATGATTATGGCCGCATTCAATACTTTAAGGAGGTGTTTGGGGC
>CAZZBU010000059.1:0-13261 GCA_964652315.1 uncultured Bacteroidales bacterium | reverse complement strand
ATCAATATTATTATGATTATGGCCGCATT
Source organism: uncultured Bacteroidales bacterium (assembly GCA_964652315.1). Lineage (GTDB taxonomy): Bacteria > Bacteroidota > Bacteroidia > Bacteroidales > JAAAOM01 > CAZZBU01. Next base: position 13,232 of record CAZZBU010000059.1, on the reverse strand, counting down.
CAATACTTTAAGGAGGTGTTTGGGGCCATGCCCGACTGGTTTGGAAAAACCGTGGTGGTTGCCCGCATTTCTGTCGATTTTTTGAATCCAATAAAGCTGGATGATGCTGTTGAGGTGCTGACAAGAATTACCAAATTGGGTAACAAAAGCCTGACTATGCAGCAATGCATTGTACAAAAAGATACACAAGCTATCAAATCACAAAATGAAACCATCATGGTGGGCATCGATCAGAAAGCGGGTGAAACGATTGTGCTGTTGGATGAATGGAGGGAAAAGATTATAAACTTTGAAGAAATGTAACATGAAATATAAATTATTATACTGTTGTTTGATCTTAATTATGGGAATGGGCTGTCAACAAGATAGATCAATTGATCAACTCAAAGCCGAACATCACCAGTGGAAACAAAACCGGTTAGATCGCCTGAAAGAACCAACCGGCTGGCTGAACCTGGCTGGACTTTACTGGCTTGAAGCAGGTGAAAATTCCCTGGGAAGTGATTCAATAAATAGCATTGTTTTTCCGGAAAAAGCCCCGGACTTTATCGGAACGTTGACGCTAACGGATAGCACCCTTATGTTTACCAATGCCCTTGGTAAAAGTTTAACTGTGAATGACAATCCGATAGAAAAAACCACCCTGACTCCTGATGCCTCTGGCAATCCCGACCAGGTAAAACACGGTGATTTTGGCTGGTACATAATCAAACGCGGGGATCAGTATGGGATTAGGCTTAGGGATTATGACTCGCCTTTAATCGAAAAACTCGACAGCATTCCGGCATATCCGTTTTCAACAGAATGGATCATGGAAGCTGATTTTGTTCCTCTGGATAGCCCAATGGCTGTAACTGTGCCAACCATAATCGGTGTGGATGAGGAATATACAGCCAATGGCATGCTCGAATTTAGTGTTAAAGGCGAAAAATATACCTTATTTCCGTTTGAATCAGGCAATGGCTTGTTTATTATTTTTGGTGATGAAACCAGCGCTGTAGAGACCTATGGTGCCGGCCGGTTTCTTTATACGGAGAAACCCAATTGGCGAAATAAAGTCACCATCGATTTCAACAGGGCATACAATCCACCTTGTGCATTTACGCCCTACGCTACCTGTCCTTTGCCCCCAGGGGCAAACATTTTGGATCTGGCAGTGAGGGCAGGAGAGAAAGATGTGCATTTGTATGAGCATTAAACATCATGAATTTTTGTAATTTTATCCTGCAATCTGATTATATTATTAACTATACAAAACGTTGATTATGAAACGACACCTATTGTTTATCCCCTTTCTTATGATGTGTGCTAATGTTCTGTTTTCCCAACCCATTCAGCTCCACCCTGATAATCCCCATTATTTTAACTACAAGGGCGAGCCCATGCTTTTGATTACCTCGGCTGAGCACTATGGAGCTGTGATAAATCTTGACTTCGACTACATTACTTATCTTAACACCCTTCAGGAAGAAGGCATGAATTACACCCGTATTTTCACCGGTTCTTATGTAGAAATACCCGGGAGTTTTGGCATTGAAAAGAATACCCTTGCCCCGCCTGTGGGGCGTTATATCGCACCCTGGAAACGAGTGAACGAACCAGGGCTGTATGAAGGAGAAGGGAAATTTGATCTGTCCCAGTGGGACCCCGATTATTTTTCACGGTTAAAAAATTTTATCAGTGAAGCAGAAAAGCGGGATATTATTGTAGAAGTGACGTTTTTCAGTTCAACCTATCAGGATACCTATTGGAAAAGGAATCCTTTCAATCACGAAAACAACATTAACAACCTCAAGCAGGTAGGCCGCACCAAATCCAATACACTGGAAAATGGAAATCTAACCACAGAACAAAAAGCCATGGTTATCAAAATAGTAAGGGAGCTCAATGCTTATGACAATGTGATTTATGAAATCCAGAATGAGCCCTGGGCTGATAATCCTGAAAAAGCTACCCGGGTATTGAAGACCATGGATCCTGAAGGATTAGGCTGGGCTAAATGGGCCGAAACAGCTAAAGAGGCTTCACTGGCCTGGCAGCACACGATGATTCAGGCCATAGTAGAGACCGAAGCCTCATTGCCTAAAAAACATCTGATTGCCCAAAACTACACCAACTTTTTTCACCCATTAAATAGCGTGCATGCCGATGTTTCTATTCTGAATTTTCACTATGCCTGGCCCAAAGCTGTTTGGATGAATTATGGATGGAACAAACCCATAGGTTACGACGAATCAGGTTTTGACGGCCAATCTGATACTACATACCTGCGCCAGGCCTGGCAGTTTATACTAGCCGGAGGTGCTGTGTTCAATAACCTTGATTATTCTTTTTTTGCAGGGGCTGAGGATGGTACTGGCAAAAATAATGCCCCCGGAGGAGGTAGCCCTGCTCTGCGAAAACAACTTGGATACCTGCATGATTTTATGAAAGAATTTGAATTTGTCAACATGGCGCCGGATTTTGAAATCATTCAACACTCCCCCGGAGTGGAATGGCAGGCTTTATCTGAAAAAGGAAAACAATATGCCATTGTTTTCACAGGTAAGGCCGGCAAAGGCTTCAAGATGAAACTGCCACCCGGTAGTTATCGTTTTAAATTTGTTTCACCATTTACCGGCGAAACCCTGATGCATGGTGAAATTGAAAACGAAGAAGGCATCTGGCCCATGATATTTCCTCAGTTTGATGAGATGGTGGCATTGAAAATAAAGTCAAATGCTTTATAGGCTTTAAAAAGAATAAATACTTACGGATATCAGGTACTACAGGATTAGCCATTGCCGGCCTGTTTAACACAAGCAGGTATTTTCGTTCCGGGTTATTTTTATTCTTATCGATTTTTTTGTAATTTGTACTGTTTTTATGCGCGCAACCTTTTAACTGCCAAATGCATCATTTTTAAAAAAAAACTAGTACAATAGCCATGAATACCCCAAAAAAAATAATTGCATTTATTGCAATTGCAGTCATTAGCCCTTTGCTAATAGCCCAGGGCAGTTTTAATCTGGAGGCCTACCGTTCCTTTCTCGAAGCAAATCAAAACATGACCTACGATGAACTCACTGCATCTTATTCCGTCAATGAACAGTATTTTAGCGGTGAAGGAGGGGTCCCGGTTGATGGATTTGAATACCTGGACTCCCTGATTATCAAATATGAGTTGACTGAAGATGAACTCGGCCTGCTCGAGAATAATCAGTTTGTGGTCACACAAAGGTTATCTTATCCATCATTTGGTCAGGCCTATGCCGATATTTTTCACAAGGATATGCCGGTGATGGTTACTACGGATGCTATCCTTCATGCCTTGCATTCATCATACGATAGAATTTTGGTTGCCCTTGAAAAATCAGTGCTGATTCCTAATCTTGAAGGCATGCTTCAGCAAATGTATGCATCATTGCCAGATCTAATAGAGCAGCATTCGGCTATTGCTTCCCTTGAGGATGCTTTACATGATGTGGATCTATACGTTGCAGTGGCTTATTCCCTGATAAAAGATGAGGTGGTATTACCACATATTGGATCAGAGACCAATTATGAGCAAATAATGACTGCTATTGCCGAAGAAGCTTATGCTGAAATGCCATTATTCAGTTACGTTGACCGAAAGCTGGATTTCAGTCAGTTTAAGGTCCGCAGCCATTATACCGAAACCGAAGAACTTGGCCGGTATTTCAAAACCATGATGTGGTTGGGAAGGATTGATTTTCTATTAACTGATGGTACTGAGGAGGACAATGAGCGGATGAACCTGGCAGCATATATGCTTAATGCATTGCTGGATTTATCGAATACGCGGGACCTGCTCGAAAAGAATGATGAAATCCTCACCTTCTTTGTGGGAGAGGATGATAACATATCGCCGGCTGAGTACCATGAACTCACTGAATCTTTAGATATAAACGCGCCGGATTATTTTCTTGATTCGGCGAATCTTGCAAACTTTCAGGGACGAATGAAACAAAACAATGCCTACGGGCAACGCATCATGTCCAGCATTATCATGGTGAATCCTTTCTCTGCTGAGCCAGAGGAACTGCCAATATCTTTTCGTTTAATGGGGCAAAAGTTCATTATTGATTCGTATGTCCTCAGCCAGGTGGTATTTGACAGGGTGGTTCATGAAGGCAAAAAAGTAATGCGCATGATGCCGGATCCTCTGGATGCCCTGTTTGCCCTTGGGAATGACGATGCCCTTCATTTTCTTAAAGAAGAGATGGAAACCTACCCTTACGCCATGCAACTTGGGGCCACTCGTTATTTGATTGAAGCATACGATGAAGGGTTTTGGAATCAATCAATGTATAACCTTTGGTTGAATTCCATTCGTAAACTGAATCCGATATACGATACCACAGGCTACCCCGGTTTTATGAAGACGGCGGCGTGGCGTCAGGAAAAAATGAATACCCAACTGGCGTCATGGGCTCAGTTGCGGCACGACAACTTACTGTATGCCAAGCAATCATATACAGCAGGAATTATTTGCTCATTTCCTTATTCGTATGTTGAACCTTATCCGGAGTTTTATGCTGCCATTGCTAAGTATGCAAAAGAAGCCAATTTGATATTTGCCGAGGTACATCAGTCATCCTGGGAAATGACACAGGTTAATGAATACTTTACCCGTTTGTATGAAACCATGGACATGTTGGAAAATATAGCTAAAAAGCAGTTAACCGGCGAAATGATTAACACTGCCGAGGCTGAGTTTCTTAAGACTATGCTGATAACTTCATCCGGAGTATGTGGTTCTCCGCCTTATCAGGGATGGTACATAAATCTCTTTTATGATCCGCTTAAATCACTGGAAGAGGACAACCTTATTGCTGATATTCATACTCAACCCACGGATGAGTTTGGAGGAATGGTTGGAAGAGTTTTACATGTTGCAACTGGCAGGGTAAATTTGGGCGTTTTTCTTGCCCCTTCAAATAAATCGGATGAAAAGATAGCCTATGTGGGACCGGTATTCTCCTACTATGAGAAAATCACGGATAATTTTACACGCTTGAGCGATGAAGACTGGCAAAGCATGGTGGCAGATGGCGATGTGCCGGTGAGGCCGGAATGGACCGACGTGTATATGGCAGATAAAGATGGAAAAGTAAAGACAAATCCGGTGACCCTGCCTTATAAGCAAGGTCTTTTTTCAAGTATCCCGGATGATTTTTATGCCGGTAATTTTGAGTTGAAATGTTTTCCAAATCCGGTAAAAGATCTACTGAAAATTGAATTCAGGCTTGAAAAACCTGCCGCGGTTAGTGTGAACCTGTTTGATGTATCTGGCAGGAAAATGGCCAGCCTGACGGAGTTTACCGGTATGCCGGGTGTGAACACGAAATTTGTTACCATGAAACATTTTACAAAGGGAATTTATTTTCTGCAGGTGAGTTCCGGGGGGAAGGATCAAATGCAGCGCGTTGTCTTACAGTAGAAAAAAAAATAGTATTAACCACGAAGACTCACTAAGGTTTCACTAAGATGCACAAAGCTTTAGTCAGAGATTTTCATTCAGGTCAAGGAGGCCTTCTGGTACATCGACAATAATGATTTTTTTGGCAGCATCAACCTGTTGTATGAGGGACTCATCCAGGGGAAAAAGGATTTCCTTTCCTGAGGAATTGAGAATGCGCAGGATGGCGTTGTTTGGATATACAATGACTTCTTCAGTTTTTCCAATATGGTTTTTCAGGGCATCAAATACGTCAAATCCGGCGAGGCGGTTCCAATCGCTTGAAGGGACTTCATCGGCATCCACCACATTTTTTGACACATAAAAATCCTGTCCAACCAGTTCAGCGGCTTCTTCCGGAGAATCTACAAGTTCAAGTTTGGTGATAAGGGTGTTTGCGCTGCTTTCCTGAAGGCTGTAAACTAAAAATGGAACCAATCCACCATCAATATCGATGAAGATTGATTCCATGGTATCATACGCTTTAATAATATTCTGATCGAACTTTAGAACAACATCTCCCTCAATTCCGTGAGGCCTTTGGATTATTCCCAGTTTGTAACAATCTTCTTTATCTATCATCCAAAGCGTAATGTCATTTCAGGCTAAAGAATTACTCTTTCTTTTCGCCTTCGTCAGCACCTTCGGCTGGCTTTTCTTCAGCAGGCTTTTCCTCAGCCTTGGGCTCTTCAGCAGGCTTCTCTTCAGCAGCTTTTTCTTCTGCTTTAGGTTTTTCTGCCGGTTTCTCCTCAGCGGGTTTTTCTTCTGCCTTTTTCTCTTCCGCTGGTTTCTCTTCAGCTTTTTCAGCTTTAGGTTCTTCAGACGGAGCCTCTTCAGCAGCTGCTTCTGCCGGTGCTTCTTCAGCAGCCTCTTCAGTTGCAGCTTCTTTTTCAGCAGGTGCTTCTACTACTTTCTTTTTAGCCAGTTCTTCAGCACGAGCTTCGTTGATTTTACGTTCAATTTCTAAACGTTCTTTTTCGGCGTCGGTTATCGACTTATTGATGCTGTCTTTTTTAGCCTGTATCTTGGCTTCTTTTTCCTGCATCCATTTGCCAAACCGTGATTCTGCTTCTTCCTCGGAAAAAGCACCTTTTTTAGCGCCGTCCAACAGGTGTTTTTTCATTAAAACACCGCGGTAGGATAAGATAGCTCTACATGTATCAGTAGGTTGAGCGCCCTTTTGCAACCAATCAAGAGCTTTGTCAAAGTCAAGCTCGATTGTAGCAGGATTAGTATTTGGATTGTACGTTCCAATCCGTTCAATGTATTTACCATCCCGTGGCGCCCTGCTATCTGCTGCTACTATATAATAGTAAGCATTTCTTTTGCGGCCATGCCGCGATAATCTGATCTTTGTGGGCATAATTTACTAATACTTTTAAGTTAAACCTACTTTTAAAGCGGGTGCAAAGATAAATGTTTTTTTTAGTTATCAGTCAAATGTTTGGGGTAAATTTTAACATAACATATGGATTTAACAAATGTTATTCGTGTTCATTTGTGTCACCTGCCAGACGCAGGCTGGTTCGTGGCTAAAAAATGATGATAATTTGCCACAAATGTACGAATTAAAGATTTGTTGGTTGTTTTATTCATACCCCGGCTATCGCCTACATGTTGTCCGTGGTTATATATCGTAATATCTTATAGCCACAAAGGCACCAAGGCTCTAAGATTCACAAAGAGAGAATATCCAATTAGGCAAGCTTAAAGTTTTTCCCCAGCTATCGCAGACATGTTGTCTGTGATTTTTTCCGGAAATACAATACCACACGGACGAGACGTCCGTATGAGCGGGCGGATTCCTCATTCATTGACCTCAGCGAGGAACCATTTTATTCTAATTCTTTGATCATAATATTTTTAAATTCAATGCCCTGTCCTTCGGCTTGAAGGGCAATATAGCCTTCGGTTAATGGTTTGCCATCGACTTTAATTTCCGGATCATATCCCGACACTACGCCACCACCAATTTGTGGCTTAGAATATTGCAGCACAGTATCTTCTTCAACGATGTGAATCACCAGGGAGTCGCGGTAAACAATCAGTTCGCCGGCTATCCATTTATCCCATGGATAAGTTTTGGAGGATGAATTAATGCAATGCCTGGGATCTATTTCATCCCCATAAAATACATCTGTGCCAGGAGTACATACATTGGCTGTCGGGCGGGGGTTGCCATCCTCCGCATCCGCCAGTAACTGGTATTCTACCGAGATGGGCCAGTCCTGTTCTTTGAGGATGGTATTGGGATCCTGGGCGTGGAACATCACGCCGCTGTTGCGGTAAGCATAACCCGGGGCATCGCTCATCCACTGGCCGGTAAAACGGTATTTAAATTTCAGGTGATAGGATGAAAAGGGTTTCTCATAAAACAGATGGCCAAAGCGTTCACCAAAGGCATCATACCCATCATAGTTGACCTGGATAGCGCTGTCCACTACCCGGAATGTATTGGCATAATTGTCGCCTGCCTCATGATGGTGGAATTTTACAATCCAACCGTCAAGATTTTTACCGTTGAATAGGGAATGCCATTCGGATTGGGGAGTATCCTTTTTTTCCGAAACATTACTATTGCAGGATATAAAAAGGATGACGAGGAAAAGTAGGAGGATAGTTTTTAGTTTTTTCATAGCAGTAGCCTTTTGTTGATTCGCATCAAAACATGTTTGGAGGTGAATTTATGTAAAAATACCTGAAATTCCTGGTATCATGTAAATCTTGCTGGTGATTATTTTTTTCTAACAACACACAGTCGAGACGTTCGCGTGAGCGGGTTAATTTTAATACATTATTCGTGGATATTCATGTCATTCGTGGCTTTAAAGAGAAGATTCTTTGCCACGAATGCACGAATGATTCATTCATAAACCATCATTGAATTGTTTTTCACAAAGTCTTGTATCTGATTTTTTACTTCAGCAATAGGGATTGTGTTTTTTGTGTTTGTAAACTTATTATCCTTTTTGGAAATAAGTTTTAGAGTTTCTAAAAATTTTTCTATATCCTCCGCTGTGTTTTGCAAGCCCAGGCTTACACGGGCCATGCCGGGAAACTGCACACTATGAAACAAAAGGGCAATGAGGCGCTGGAATTTTTCAAGGCCGGATTTAACCCCCAGTACATCCTTTACAATGAGGTGGGCACAATGGCAACCAAAACGCACACCTATGCCTCCCTGCCTGACTAACCTGTTGGCTGTGCGATCGGCCATCATACCCGGCAGATTAAATGATACCACACCCACTTTTTCAGAAAAACAGCTATCATCCGGCGACTGCACCCCATAAACCGTTATTCCTGATATTTTTTTCATGCCTTCAAGCAACTGTTTGGTCAGCGCCTGCTCTTCGCTTTGAATAACATCCATACCAATGCGTTGTAATAGAATCAAGGCCTTTCCCAGTGCTGCAATTCCGGCGGGATTGGAATGGCCTGAAGCATAAATTTTCTCCATCTCCGTGTTGCTGAAGTTCAACACCTCTTTTTTTGCAATGAGCATGCCCGAGCCAAACGGAGCGTATACCTTATGGGCCGAAAATGCCAGGTAGTCAATGTCCCAACCGGCAATATCCACGCTTTTGTGTGCAATAAGCTGTGCTGCGTCAACGAGTATGCGGGCGTCATATTTATGGGCGATGCGGCTAATTGATGACAGATCGTTGCAGGATCCCAGTACATTTGATGCCCCGCTTACGGCCACAAGTTTTATCCTTTTTTTGCCATGAAGGGTTTGTTGGTTGTATGCTGATAATGTCCTCTCAAGCACATCCAGGCTGAAAAATCCCTTTTCATCCACCGGCAGGCGGATGATGGAATCCTTTGTTGCCTTGCGCCAGGGCAGATCGTTTGAGGAATGTTCCAACAGGGTATTTAATACAACTGATTCAGAATCTGTTTCATGCTGCTGCTTAAGGTTTTGGGCTGCCAGGTTGATGGCTTCGGTGGTGTTTGAGGTAAAGATCAACTCATATTTTTCTACCGGAGCTTGCAGCATGCCGGCAGCTACCTTGCGGACTTCTTCGATAATGTTGTCCTGCATTTCTTTGGGTTGGTGCAGGGTGTTGATAAAGGCCTCCCAGATGGGCTCAAAGGTTGGTGTACTTGCGCTGTTGTCCAGATTGATGTATGAAAGTTTGCCCTGACTTGTGGGGACGCCTTTTTTGTCATGCACAACTTTTTCGCGCAACCGGTTTAGCAACGCTGCTCCGGAATATTCCGACAAGCTGTCCTGGTATAGTATTTCTCTTGCTGAAGGGCTTACAGGTGGATTTTTAAAAGCATCCTTTCCGTATTTTTTGATTAATAACAGGGCTTTGGCCAGTCCAATGGCATTGATGACAGCCGGTGTGCCTGCTTCAAATTTATCCGGGGCCGATGACCAGACAGCCCAGTCCTTACCAATCATCCGCGTTGTACCTCCACCGGGTTCGATTGGTGTACCCTTGGGCAGTGCGTTGTTTTTTACCACCAACGCATTTATTCCCAATGGTATGCCTGCCTCCTGTGATGTAATGATTGTATAACTCCCCTGATCAAGTTGGTTTATCAGTTTTTCAGTCCTGGCAGGGCTGGTAAATATTGTTGTGTAGCTTTTTTTGTTCAGATTCAGGTAATCCATTACTACCTCCCGTGCCCGTTCATATAAATGCGTAGAGACCTGGGAAAAATGTCCACTACCACGATGCACATTGGAGTATGTTTCTAATGCCCTGTAAAGTGCATCTTCAAACTCTTTCCATGGTTTTGAAAAACGATCAGCGTTGGAAATTTCATTCTGCCGGGAGGCAGGGATATGGTACCTTTTATTTAAGTTTTCGGTAATATTGATCATTGTTGTCATGATTGATTGCGTTTTATATTTACTTTTTCGACGTTGTTTTTTTTACATCCTCCTGTGGATGATAGGTGAATACTTCTTGCAACGGCACGTTGAATATCTGAGCTATCCGAAAAGCCAGCTCAAGGGAAGGGGAGTAGTTGCCTTTTTCGATCGCAATGATGGTTTGTCTCGATACATTGACTTCATCAGCCAGTTGCTGCTGGGTCATTTCACCGGCATCAAACCGCAAACGTCGGATATTATTTCTAATGTTCATTTTTCCCATGCTACACTCCTTTCCGGTAATAATACATTTGTGATATGTTATCTACAATTTCGGATAGCACACCACTGGCAACAAAGGCTATAAATATGCCGTATACCGGCATACCGATTGCAAGCGTTACTACCGCAACCACAAAACCTCCTGAAAACACATGATGGGAATTCCTGGTCGATTTCAGCCGGATAAGCTGGTCACGTTCATCAGTTACCGGCTCTGTTTCTTTTGTAGCAATGGTATTGATGATGTAAAAAATGATATATATAATTATCCGCGCCACCACCGATACACCCATGTAAATGAGAAATAAAATTCCCCATTGTTTGTAATCTTTAGTCAAATCAAACTGGCCTTCCAACTGCCGCTGATAAACAATGTATGCATAGATAAGTGTAATAATCAACCCACTAAAAATATTGACGATGTTTTCTTTTTCTCTGTACGACATAATTTGATCCTCCCATGTATGTTAAATTTTACGATTTGTTAAATAATTACGACACAAAGTTAAATAAAATATACAAAATGTCAAGTATATTTTACATAAGAATGATTTTTAGAAGATTTTTTTGCCCTCTTTTTTTTAAATTCGGCACCATCCAAAATATCAATTTATGGTGTAATACATCTGATTCAAACATTTTTATTATCTTACAAGCCGTTAGTAAATTAATTTATACCCATTAAACCTACTGTATCATGACCAGGGAAGAACATCTGCATTACTGCCGGGTATGCGGAAACAAAGGGTTTGACCCACGTAAAGGCCTTATCTGTACCCTCACCAATGAGGTAGCTGCTTTTGAAGGTGACTGTGCAGATTTTACCGGAGACAGGGAAGCCATTGCAAAGCAAAAACAACAAGCCAGGGCAATTAAGCAAAAAAAGCCGGTACCGGAATTCTTAAAACCATTTATACCTGCTTCCGCTTTTTTTGTGACTCCCATTTTGGGACTGGTAAATATCCTGGTTTTTCTGGCTATGATTATCGGTGGGGTGCATTTTTTTAACCCCGGTATTGATTCCCTGATTGCCTGGGGTGCCAACTTTAAGGCAGAAACCCTCGAGAACGGTTACTGGCGGATCATCACGAATTTTTTCATCCATATTGGATTTATTCATCTCCTGGTGAATGTGTATGCGATGCTTTTTGTGGGCATGTACCTTGAGCGAATTATTGGTTGGGCAAAAACCCTTGTTGCCTATCTGGTTTCCGGCATTGCCGGCAGTGTGCTTAGCCTGTGGTGGTATGATACCGTTGTGAGTGCCGGCGCATCCGGGGCCATTTTCGGATTGTTCGGCGTATACCTGGCCTTATTATTATCACCGGTGGAGCATAAAAAGATGAATAAAAAATCCCTGCCTGGCATCATTCTTTTTTTGGTTTATAATCTGCTTTATGGCATGCAGGAGGGCATCGATAATGCAGCCCATATTGGTGGGTTATTTAGCGGAATCCTGATTGGAATGGCCTTTATCCCTTCCTTAAATAAAGATAACGCCAACCCTATGAAATGGGCTCCCTGGGTTGCCACAAGCCTTGCCATCCCTGCTTTGTGTTTAATACTGGTTATCAGGATGCCTAATACAGTGGGGCAGTTTACTAAGGTGATGGAAGAATATACAGCTTACGAACAAAGCGGGTTGAAAATATATCAAAGCCTGGAACACCGGCCAGCAGATAATGCGTTATATCTAATCAATAACCAGTCAATTCCCTCTCTTGAGCGGGCCCTGCTGACACTGGACAAGATTGATACGATCGATGATTTACCCTATCACCTGATCCACAGGGTTAACCGGATGCGGGATTATGTTGGACTCCATATCAAACATCTTGGATTAATCTCCAGGGCAATGGAAACAGAAAACGAGGCCTTTGATTTTCTCATCGAAGAAACCGGTCAGCGGATTTCCAATTTGTATGCCGAATTAATGGGGATTACACTCGATGAGGAATTGCTTCCGGAAAATGATAATGAATCCGAAACCCCTTCAGAAGAATCCGTGTTGGCTAATCAGGAAAATAATGCTTCTAACGGAAATCCGCTTTATGTGGTCGATGGTGTGCCGGTTGGTAATGAGCTTACCATAGAGCCCCAGAATATCACCAGCCTGACGGTATTGAACGATTCAGTGGCCGTTTCCGTGTATGGTGACAAAGGCCGAAATGGGGTGGTGGTGGTAACTACACAGTAATATGATAAACCGCTGGAAATTATTCGTGAAAAAGAGTGTGTTGGTTCAATATGATTGTCCGTAATGATACCAATTGTCAATAAATGCGTAAATGGATGTATAGTTTTATTCATACGGAATTAAATTAGTATTGATAATAAGTAGTTACAATTTGCAAAAGACAAATGGTGTTAGCACCTGTTTCTTTGTCCTTTTTAACGAAAGAGGGCATGGGCGGGTGGAGTCTCCGACAGCTGTCGGATGAACCATGCTCGCCAAGAGTTCACATCATTGGTAATAAGTACATCGAGCATGGTTATGAGCCGTGGTGAATTTTCTTTTGCTACTTTTCTTTGTTTGGCAGACAAAGAAAAGTAGATATAATAAATTGGAAAGGTATTTTTGGTACTTTGCCGGATAATCATATTGATTTATTTATATCGCTTACAACATAATTAATTTAACAAAAGAATACTTAATCTGAG
>CAZZBU010000058.1:16065-22993 GCA_964652315.1 uncultured Bacteroidales bacterium | reverse complement strand
TCACCCGGACGTCTCGTCCGGGTGATTGTTTATCTCATTGGCTGAAGACTGAGATTTATTCACTCTCCTCTTCAGACCAATAATTATCCTACTCATCCAACCACTCCCTGAAGCTCCGTGTCTTGGCTTTGCTTACCATCAGGTCTTCTTCAAATTGAAATGACGGGGTTAGCTTTATCCGGCTTTTGGAAAGGACGTGCACCTCTTTTATGGCTTGAAAGTGTATGATGACCTGCCGGTTAATCCTGAAAAACAATTTTGGGTCAATCAGGGATTCTACTTTATCCAGCGAAAAATCGATGGGATAGGAACGGCCTTCTTCAGTAATCAGGTAGGTATCCTTATTGGTTGAATAAAAACAGGCTATTTTCGATGTTTCAATCGATCGCAACAGCGAACCCGCATGTATAATGAACCGTTGTTTGTAGTTTTTAGCTTTACCGTCCATCAGAGTAAGCAATCGGTGTATCTTATCCTGCGATGTTGAGACTTTCAGGCGATGGTATTTCTCAAGCGCCCTCCGGAGTTTAGCCTTCTCGATTGGTTTTAACAAATAATCGATGCTGTTGAGCTCAAAGGCTTTGATGGCAAACTCATCGTAGGCCGTTGTAAATATCACAAAACTGTCTATAGCAACTTGTTCAAAAATTTCAAAGCTGGTTCCATCGGCCAGTTGAATGTCAAGGATAAGCAAATCAGGCGACGGGTTAGTCTGAAACCATTTCACACCGGCCTCAACACTATCCATAACTTCCACTACATAAATCTCCGGTTCACACTCCTTTAATAAGGATTCCATGCGTTTGGCAGCCGGTTCTTCATCTTCTATGATTACAGTTTTTATCATGATGTAAGGCGCAACAAAGGGATTTTCACCACAAAGGTATCACTAGTTTCAATAATTTTAACCTCCCTGCCCGATAAATACCGGTACCGCTCAGTGAGGTTGTTCAATCCCTGTCCGGTAGAGTGTGCCAGGTGTTTTTTTTGCAGGTTGTTTTTAACCACCAGATAGGAATCTTCCTGATAAACAGTAATACTCAGCGGCTTGTCTTTTGAGATGATGTTATGTTTTACACTGTTTTCGAGCAACATTTGAAGGGTTAAGGGTGGCAGAAAATATTGATTGAAACCTTCAATCTTTTGGATGGATACATTCAGGTTCGATTTAAAACGAAGGCTTTGAATCTCAATGTATTTCTCCACTATTTCCAGTTCATCCTTCAATGGTACCAGTTCGGTATCCCGGCTTTTCAGGCTATAACGCAGAATATTCGACATATTTTGAATGTAATCTACGGCCCTGGGATTATCTTCTACGAGGTAGGTCAGACTATTGAGGCTGTTAAACAAAAAATGCGGGTTTATCTGGTTTTTCAGCATTTCATAGTTGGCTTCGATGTTATCTTTCTCCAGTCGAACCGATTTGCTGAAATGGTATTTCCACTGTTTGTAAAAATAAGCGGCTTCATGTACTCCGGTAATGAAAAATGTAATGAATATGGTCAGCAAGATCGAAAGGTAAATGTCACCAGGTAAGTCATTTGTAAAACCAAAAAGATGTTCGGTATAAACAATGATAAAGCCAAACAGAAGGGTATATGCAAGGATAGCTATGACCTCATAAACCAGGTGTTTTACCGGATAATGTTCCCATGGATATTTTTTCCATAAGTAGGTAACGATTCCAAAACAACCGGCCCAAATGCCGGCTGTTGCAAGGATACCATGGATAAAATGAAATGCTGTTTTTTTTCCGAGGTGAATCTGCGGATGCAACAAATACAGAAAGCCGATGAGTATCCCCACAAGCGGGACAATCCACAGAAAGCGTTTTTTATTTAGATAGATATTTTTGTCCATGGTAATTCAAAAAAATGATTGTCTACGAATATACATAAAGCATATTAGCCACGAATGCACAAATAAAATGACTAAAATTGTGTCAACGTACTTTTGTAATTTCACCTAATCACAAAAATGTTCGAAAACGTCGCAATAAGACGTGATATATGCACACAAATTTCGAATGACTTTGTCATTCGTTATTCGTGCATTTGTGGCAATTTATTTTTATAAGTATTTAGCATTCTAAGCATTATTCATAATTAGGTTTCTCTACGGAAAACCATATTCAAAAAGATGTTAAAGTAAAGATTTAACCGGTTTTTCCGCCTAAAATTGAATCCTGTAAAGCATCATGGGATAAAATCCCTGTTGGTAGATCTGATACAATGCCTCGTTTTCCATGTCAACCCCTTCCATAAATAAACTCTGATGGTTGGTGATGTTTTGAAGATCAAGTCCCCATTCCTGTGAGAATTTTTTATTGTTCATCTTAAATCCAAGCCGGATATCTGCCCTGAAATATTCGGGGTATTTGTTGTTGTAAGCATCTTCCCAATAGTAAACCTGTGTTTTTTGCTCAAATGTTTCTTCCAGGTTTAGCGGCACATAGCGTTTTCCGCCGGCAAGTACAAGTTTCATGTCAATGGTAAAGAAACTATTTTCACCAACACGTTTTTCATAACCGCCTAACAGATTCAATACATAGTTTCCGTTAAAGGCTGTATTTCGCCATTGGCCATCGTATCCGGTGTACCTGGATTCAAATAAAGAGGTAGTAAAAAGAAAGTAGTATGAATTGCTCAGGAATTTTTCTATGGTAAGTTCAATGCCATAGTTTTCGCCTTTCCCTTTATTTACCAGGCTATCCTCGCGGGGGAGGCCAAAAAAATCACCGGCATTTATCAGCGAAAACTCCTCAAAGCTTTCTTTAACAGGTACATTGTACAGTTTTTGATAGTACGATTCCGCTTTTATGCGCAGGTCTTTATTAACGAAATAATCGTATGACAGTACATAATGATTGCTTTTTGTAAATCCCAGATCAGTATTGGTTGACTCCTCATAAGCATTGGTGCTGTTGTTGTATTCCCTGTGAAAATACGCAATGCGGGGTTGCAGCTGGCTGTGCATGCCATAGCCCAGTGACAGGAGGTGTTTTTTGCTTAACTCAATGTTTAAACCAGCCCGGGGTTCCAGGGCGCTTTCATTATTCAAATCAAAATGCTGGTAATGCAGGCCTGTATACGTTGTTACCTTTGGACTTAACTTATACTGGTGCTGAGCAAAAGCACGAAAGAGCCCCATGGTTTTGGTAATATCGGCCGTTGTCCTGAAGATGTTATGATACTCCGGCAGCCTGATGCTATCCAGAAAATCCGGCCGGATGATGTCGTATTTTACGCCGGCCTCCAGGTTGTTGCGGGCATTGATTTTGTATCCGAAACGGCTGCTCAGGTTGTATTTTTGTTCAGCCTGAAAACTTCTTATCATAGGCACCTGTCGGTCTGATTCATATTTTATGGAATCAATATTGGCCACAGATGATACGTTTTGAGCAGACACTGACGATTTCAAACTCATTTTTTCATTAAAAAAGTAAGTGTGTGTCAAGCCGGTCATGGCCAGGTCAGAACCAAAATCAGTAATGGTACCCGGAGTCCCATACAGGTTATTGATGGTGTCGGGCTTTATCAGGATATGGCTGGTGCCCCATAATCCGATAAGTTTAAACCGCCCGGCTTTGGTTCCCGGAAGGTCGATGATGAAAGAAGCATCCTGGTATTCGGGCACTGCCGTGCCGGTACCGGTATTGATGCCGATTTTATTGACCAGGTCGAGGGTGGAATACCGGTAATTGATGAGGTACGATGCTTTTTGTCCCCTGCCGGTGCTGAACAGCGGGCCTTCAACCCCGCCTTCAAAACCATTAAACCCTATCTGACCGGTAAATTCCGTTGTTTGCGAATTACCGGATCGCATGTTCAGGTCGAATACCCCCGAAGTAGCGTTGCCGTATTCAGCCGGAAAAGCGCCGGTTAAAAAATCGGAGTTTGCCAGCAGGTTATTGTTGAGCATGCTCACCGGGCCTCCTGTTGTACCCAGGGCACCAAAATGGTTGGGGTTGGGAATCTCAATGCCTTCAAGCACCCACAATACGCCCATGGGTGAGTTGCCACGGATAATGATATCGTTGCGGGCATCACTCTGAGTCATCACTCCGGCATAGTTAGCGGCCATACGCGCCGGATCACCCAGGCTTCCGGCATAGCGTTCTGTTTCCTCTACCGAGAATGTCCGTGCGCTTACCGGGGCCATTTCATTCAGCGGCTTTTCTTTCTGTGCATTGGCTTTTACCACAATTTGTTCCAACTCAAAGGCATCCTCTTCCAATTGTACCTCAATAAACATTTCTTTTCCTGAATTAAGGTAAAGGTTGTTAATCTGCTTTCGTTTGTAGCCGATGTACCGCACTTCAATGGATTGCCTGCCAATGGGGATGTCGTTCAATACAAAATTCCCGTTTTCATCTGTGACGGTTCCTTTCTGCGTATTCTCCATCCAGAACACATTGGCCCCGATAAGGGGATATCCGGTTTCCATATCGGTAACTTTGCCCCGGATATTTTGGGTTAGGTCATTGGCAAACATCGCCTGTTGGTATATGGCAATGAAAAGGAGTAAAAGGATTTCTTTTTTCATGGTTTTATGTTTATGATTACTGTTGTTATTTACTATAGATTGTTATGCTTTATGCCTGATAAAAAAGACAAACCAAAAATATAGTCTTCCGACCATTTGTGAAAGAATAAAAGGATGAACGGGAAGAAAAGGGGGATGAATGGGAACAAGATGAAGATGGCATAGCGCATGGTGCATAGGACTGGGAGTAAATGGTGATCGGTAAAACAGTAAGCAGTAATCGGTGATCGGTAATCTGTGAACAGTAATTGATAAAACATTGAATTCTGACCGCTGATGATGCGAAATAATAATTGCCCTGTTGACAGGCTTCGGTCTCCGATTCTACTAAACTCTAAACTTCTGAATCAATCACGGACATTATAAAACGATAGCCTGGTTATTTATTTCTTAAAAATTCATCAACATTAATATCAGCTTGTTTTAAAATGGCTCTCAATGTTCCTTCTGGCATATCTCCAGGATGATTTGGAATTGTCGTGTATTTATTTGTTGTAGGATTATACCATATTTCATGGCTACCAGCCGCTTGACGATAAAACTCAAATCCAAACTTTTTAAGTAATGTAACGATTTGTCGATATCTAAACCCTGACAATCTACCCATTACACTCCAATGACTATCGAGTAGTCAAAACTATCATTAATCGTAGTTAGTTTTGATATATTATCTTCTTGCGCCTCTAGTAATTTCTTAGCTACATCTTTTGCAATTTCAATTGTTTCAGCAATAGTTCTTCCCTGTGCAACAAGGCCTTGTACACTATCTGAAGTTGCCAGATAATAACCTTCAGGTAGTTTTTCAATATGTAAATTTAAAAATCTTTCCATATTCTTAATTTAAAAGCGTTATACAAAGATATAATACAATCAATATGAATCATTATTAATTCTACTAAATAAAATCAACCGATAAGAAAAACGATAAACTATACAATGGCATTTGATTTATATGGCATTTGTGTTGGTTGGATAGTAGAAGCCAATCTATTAACAATGTGGGGAATCGCTTGTTGTTTAAATGACAGGAAATTAAATCACCCTTTTAAATTTAAAGAATGCTCACTATATTAGTAAAATGGTATCACAGCAGCATAAGAAACCCAGAGTAATAGCTGCTAATCTAAATGTGTAATTGTAATGAGTGGGGAATATAAAATGGAATGGGATGATAGTAACCCCATAGTGACTTTTTTCGGAGATGTAACGTTTAAGGATATTATGGAAGCCAATGACAGAATAATTGGCGACAGGCGCTTTGACAGCATGGTTTATCAGGTATTTGATTTCACCCACAGCGATCATGTGGAATTTCCTGATGGTTATGCTAAAATAATCGCCAGGCTTGATAGCAGTTCTTCAACCTGGAACAGGAACGTCAGGGTAGCCACTGTTTCACCTGATTCCAAAGTGAGAGATAGAATAGAAGAATACAATGCAATGATGAAAACAAGTCCTTGGAAAACTAAAACCTTCAAGGCCTTTGATGAGGCGCTAGCCTGGTGTAAATTGCAAAATAACAACTAAATACCGGAAATTTTGCAATGAGTAAATTATAGCATTAGAACGAATAACCTATACCAAAATTTACCATATTGAATGAGGCTTTTTGACCTGTAATTTTATCAAAGCCAAATAACAGGGCATTTCCAATTGCAAGTTCGGTCAAATCATTCGAAGCAAATGCTAATAATGAGTTGGCAGTAAATCCAACTTTAAAAAAGATTCCCGGACTGGGTTTCTGGAATCGATAGGCCATGGTGAATGTGCTGGTTGGGATACCATAATGTTTTGTTTTCAATGCTTCTTCAGAATAAAAACTGCCATAATATCCAGCCCATCCCATTCCCATTTCAAACAAATGATTTGAGCGGCCTATCAGCATATTCATTTCAAAACTGGCATTGGCAATTTCCAGATCGTGCTGTTGTTTAAAGGAAGAATAGAACCCTCCTATTTTGGCGCCAAAATTAACCACCCCATTTTTACTAATAATACGCTCATAGTTTATTGATCCAGGAATACTTGGGCCTAACACTCCTACATAGAAGGTGTTTCTGCTAAATTTTTCTCCTTTAACCCTAATTTCTTTACTTGAATCCATAGATTGTGCAGAACCTACACCACTTGCCATCAGACAAATGACCGTAAATACAAGTATTTTTTTCATATCGAAATTAATAATGAATTATGATGTTGTTTACTTGTTTGCTGATTAATAAGTTTCAGTTTTATTTTTTTTTTAGTTTTTTTATCTGGTATCTACTGTGTTAAATTCGCAGATTGTTTTTGCATTAAACCAATAAAAACATGATGAACAAGCTGGATAGTTTTTATGACAACAAGGAAGAGCCAATCAGAAGCTGCCTTCTGGCGCTTC
>CAZZBU010000058.1:0-15965 GCA_964652315.1 uncultured Bacteroidales bacterium | reverse complement strand
AATAAACTTTCTGAAAATCAGTTATAATATTTCCAATAGCCTAATAAATCAATTATGTTGAATAACATTGCATTGCCACGGCCACAGAAGACCCTGACCTTTCCCCTGATGAAAGCCCTTGAAATCCGCAGAACAAAACGTAAGTGGAAGGATGACCGCTTATCGGAGCAGGAATTGTCAAACCTTTTCTGGGCAGCCTGTGGTGTGATGCTCTAATCAAAATACCAAAAAGCAATTTTTATCATTATTGGCTCTTTGGCATCTCAATGAGAGGATTTTTTCCAATCTTGTGTCAGATAAAATATTATCTTATTCCTTACTCAAACCATACAAATACCCGTACAGCACCATCTTACCGCGCATGGTTTGCCGTGGGGTGAATTCGCCGTTTGCCCATGAATAGCGGCAATTGAAATGTGCTTCCTGAAAAGGCCACCCGCCTTCGTCCCAATCCGGGTAACCACGCTCTGTAAACCATCGCGGATTGGATCCATTGTGACTGCCACCCCATGGTTGCAGGTTATTGTAGGGTGTGTGTCCCGGGTGCAGACCAGGGACCCCATCATCATGTCCGGTAGTATAGCAGTTTACGATGTGCTGCTCACCTAATCCTGTCATCTCAACAATGTTACTGGGGTTTCGGCCAAGCCCGTAGTCAGCTTCCAACACCATTGCCTTTTCCAGTTGGGTTTTTTCTTCCGGATCTTCACTGATGGCATGGGCCAGGGCTACCATTTGCAGGTTTTGGGCAGTCTGCCACCAATTGTTATTGGATGAACGCCTCGATGGACGTGTATCCATGTGTTTCACATTATCATCAAATGCCTGGTACCGCACGCAAGCTTTCATGTTATCAAGCAATTCCGGGTGATTAATTTCCTGTGGGCTAAACAAATAGGCGGCGGTGGCCCATATTTGCCAGTGGCTCTGTCGCTGGTTGATATACGTTTCCTTATCTTTGGCAACACTCTCTTCAGCAACAATATCCTCCCATTCCGTATCACCCGTGAGGTTATACAGGTAAGCAGCTGCCATCATTTTAAAATCGCGACCGCGCATGGCTGCATCCCCTACTTCCTGGTAATCGTCCAGTTGTTTGTTTGCAGCATTGTTTGCCACTTCAAAGGCTTCAATGGCTTCATCCTTATAAAAATTCATTAAATCAGTATGACCGGAAATTCGGAAACAATCGCCCAGCATGGCACAATTGGCAGCATTGGCCCATGCAGCCATGGTGGTATTCCCTGCCTGAAACATAATGTTATGTTCCCTGGTAGGGTTGGTCAGCCCATGGCCGTATCCGCCATCATGCTTCAGGCTGAGCCAAAGATCGACTTCGTTTCGGGCTTCGTCAAGGATATCCGGAATACCATTGCTGCTTTCTGCAATGCCCAGAATGTCATCATCAATTTTTCCATTGGTCATCACATAAGGCAAAAGCAAATCATAAATGTTACTTACATGACCCAGGTGGCGGTCCCAGTCGTAGGCATCGGAATGTCCGCCCCTGGCTTTCTGATTTGTGGGGTTACCAGGCAGGCGGTGTTGCCAGAACATGGATTGATCAGCGTTTTTGAAATGAGGTTCATCCCACGTGTCGCCGGGGTGATCACGCCATTCCTTCTTGAATGGATGCAAATCCGTTACATAAACCGTAAATCCTCCTGGTTCTTCTCCGGCTATAAATACCGGCTGCCGGGGTTTGGGTACCATGCCCTTACCATGTTCTCCTACACGCATGTAATAATATCCCCGTATAGAATACCTGTAAGGCTCGTAATAAATTTCATCCTGTATCTCAAAAGGCAGGCTGCATCCCACACCTTCCACAACCAAGCGGTAGGTTCCGGGTTCATTGAAGTCTGAAAAATCCACATTCCATACATCTGATCCGATGAGGTTGCGTCCCTCGGCCTCCGTGGCACTTTTTTTCCAGAAGGATACTTTGCCAACTTCGTGAAGTTCGGCTGACCTGGTATCGTGCAGCCATACGGTGTTGCCCTCAAAGGAGGAGTAATCACGTGGCCCGCCATCGCCCATCCACAGGTATAGATCGGCTGATTTTATGGTGCTTTTGGGAGCATACCCAATCATGTTTACATGGATGGCTTCTGACTGGTTTGAGCTGTTATTGTATATCAATTGCCGCTCAGTAACATCAGTATTAATTTTGTCCTCAATCTTTAGGGTATAAGTTGCCCCATCCTTTAAGGAATGAGGCAGTTTAAGAAAAATCCAGTGATCCAACTTATAATTCCAGTTTCGGTCCGTGTTATTCACTTTGGCCTTTCGATGAATGGCAACAGGTTTTTTGCCGGTTGTACCATAGCGATCGTCATCAACAGAGACAATTAGCCAATTTTCGGGTATTACAGCAGCTTCAGTATTGAGTTCCTCACCATAGGCTATCAGGGAGTCTGTCCGGGAACCCTTGTAATGACCAATAAAGGCTCCTGGTCCTTCGCCGTCATCAGGGTAATGAACTTTACCGTCCTTGAAATAAACCATGAGGTAATCTTTATCAACAACGCTTACTTTAATCAGTTTGGAGGCATCTAAAAGTGGGGGCCACAACAGTATGAGTGCAAATAAGCAAATAATTCTTTTAATCATCTATTTGATTTTTAAGTTAGTTACATTTTTTTTTGTGCCTTAGCCATACGCTATATAGCAGCTTAAAATTATAAAAAAACCAGTTATTTCAAACTTACAATCCTTATCGGTCATTATCACAGGCTCTTTATTTAATCATAATGACTTATTATTAAGTGCCCTAAAACGGATTTTCCAATAAGAAAAAAAATACGTAGGTTTGTTTATTGTGATATAAACTACTACGTAAAAATCAGATTTATGAAAACTTTAAATACGATCCTGATAGTCCTGCTTGGAGGCTTACTATTCATTGCTTGTAATTCATCACGGGAGCAGCAAAACCAACAAGCTGATGCTGAACGGCCGAACATTCTGTTCATTATGTCTGACGATCATGGATATCAGGCCATCAGTGCCTATTCTGATAAACTAATGGAAACACCAAATATTGACAGAATTGCCAACGAAGGCATGTTATTTACCAATGCTTGTGTTACCAACTCAATATGTGCTCCGTCAAGAGCTGTTATTCTTACGGGTAAGCATTGCCATATTAATGGTAAGATTGACAATCATTTTCCGTTTGATACGGCTAACATAACTTTTCCTCAACTTTTGCATGAAGCAGGATATCAGACAGCCATGTTTGGAAAGCTTCATTTTGGCAACAATCCTGAAGGATTTGACCAGTTTAAGATTCTACCCGGACAGGGGACGTATTATAATCCCGAGTTTATTACTAAAGATGAAGGCCGCATTCACATGGAGGGTTATACCACTGATATCATTACCGATATGACACTGGAATGGTTGGAAAAAGAACGTGATCCTGAGAAACCATTTTTTTTGGCTTACCTGCATAAAGCGCCTCATAGGGAATGGCTTCCTGCTGAGCGTCACTACAAAGAATTTACAAAAAAATCATTTCCTGAACCTGAGACCCTATTCGACGACTATGAAGGACGTGGTACCGCTGCCAAAGAAGCTGAGATGAACCTTTTGGAACACATGAACTGGGCAGGAGATTCAAAAATCCGCCCGGAAAACATGGATAAGCTTGGTATTCCTGAAACAGAAGAATGGGATAAGGAAGCGTATGCACGTGAAGTTGGAAGACAAAATGAGGCGCAACGTGCTGCATGGGATGCAGTGTATGATTCGATTAATGCTGATTTTGTTGAAAACTATCCCAACATGTCTCCGGAAGATTTGATGCGTTGGCGTTACCAGCGTTATATGCAGGATTATCTGGGTTCTATTGCCTCTGTTGATGAAGGGGTAGGCAAAGTGCTTGATTATCTTGAAGAAAGGGGACTGGATGAGAATACCATCGTAGTATATACCTCCGACCAGGGATTTTATCTTGGCGAACATGGCTGGTTTGATAAACGCTTTATCTACGACGAATCATTTAAAACCCCCTTGTTGGTTCGTTGGCCCGGTATAATTGACCCCGGAACAGTAAATACCCAGATGGTCCAAAACCTGGATTTTGCACAAACATTTCTCGAAGCCGCTCAACTGACACCACCACCGGATATGCAGGGCGAAAGCCTGATTCCTTTGTTTAGGGGCAAAACAGAAAACTTCCGCGATGCAGTTTATTATCATTACTACGAATATCCTTCGGTGCACATGGTAAAAAGGCATTATGGCATTGTTACTGAAGACTATAAGTTGGTGCATTTTTATTATGATATTGATGAATGGGAACTTTACGACAGAAAAAATGATCCCAATGAAATGAAGAACGTGTATAATGATCCGGCGTATGCTGAGGTGGTTGAAAAACTCACGCACGATTTAGCAGATCTAAGGGAAAAATACGGCGACTCCCGGGAATTGGATCAAATGTACATTGATATGTACAATGAACGGTGAAAAAAGACGAGTAGTAAGAGGTAGGAAGTAAGAGGTAAAAAGGTCAACGGTAAACGGTGATCGGTGAAATGATTCAATAGCAACACATGGCCATTCACTGTAGCTCCATTTCCTTAATCTCCAACAAATAACAACTGAATACCCAAAGGTTTAACTACTAAATTACTATCAGCGCGTCCATCCGTCAACTTATTCATATAAAATCAACTCCACCCTTCTGTTTTCAGCAGCCTGCCACTCCTCCTGTTCATTGGGCCATATCGGGTATTTTTTTCCCATGGCCCGTGTATGCAACCGGTCGGGTTCAATGCCTTTCTTAATAAAAAACTGTTTCACGGATGAGGAACGGCGTTCTGTTACAATTTTGCACTGCTCTTCAGTCCCTACATGGTCGGCATGTGCAAGAATATCAAGCTCGGTATCAGGGTATGCCTTCAAATAATTCAAAAACTTTTCCAGGTTACGGATGTAATCATCGCGAAGATAGTCTTCGTTAAATACAAAATTCACGGCTACCTGCGGGGCGGAAATCGGTTTTTTGCCATTTATCTCGCGGTACCAGTAGTTGTCCTGGGCCATGTCATGTTCAACAAGGTTAAAGGAATTGCCGATATGATAATCAAAGTAAGCAGAACCTGTACGGGAATTTCCCTGGTAATATACAAACACCCTGTGATCGCCCTCTGCTTCCACCGGTTTAAAAGTAATTTCATAATACTGGTGCAGCACACGTGGCATCTCAGCAAATACCTGCTGAATAAAATCAGGTGATTGTACAAAATAAATCTTACCATCAGCAAGCGCTGCCAGTTCGTAAAGAATTTCAGTATTGGTCCCGGTACCATACGAAATAATGATTAAGCGTGCTTTCTGGTCACGCAGTTGTTTGGCCAACTGATTGGCGGTTACTGCTTTGTCACCGAAAAACTGAAAAGATGCATTTTCGTTGCCATCGGTAAAAAGAATGACCACTTTATGTCGCTTGCTTGAATCGAGCTCCGCTAACCCTCTGTCTGTAGCAGCGTATAAAGCGGTATGCCCCCCAAAACCGGCCAATCCACTAAATTTAAATCGTTGCAGGATTGAATCGGCATCCATAAACAAGGGTGCTTCGGTTTTTATTTTATCGTCAAATTTGGTAATGGATATTTTATCATTTATATATTTCTGCCGGATAAAATGATACACCGCTTCTTCAAGGTAGCGGATGGTCCCACCCATGGAACCGCTATAATCCAGCACCAGTGATATATCATAAGGTGTGGATGCTGATTCCTGTACTTCCCTGACTTCAAACGGCAATGTTTTCCGCCCTGCTTCCGATATTTCGCTCAACTGCCTGAAAAACCTGTAGCCCGTTTCACTGTTATTCCCTTGCGCTGCCAGTCCTGATATATAATACCCGGCCGTATCAACAACTACCGCACGCAGGGTGATCTTATCAGGATAATTACTGCGGTCAACCGAAAGGATATCCAGCATCAGGGGCATATTTTCATGCACCTGCTCAACATGACGGGTGCCGGCAATATATTTCCGGTAGGGAAACACTTTCAGTGTTTTTTCCATTCTTATTTCCTGGTCCCCGTCTTTTACCCGCAATACATAGGTTGTAGTTTCATCCGGGCTTACCCGGCGGGCTCCTTTACGTGGAAGATTACTGCCAATGTTATCAATCGAAACATAATCGTAGCCATTCACACTCCAGGATAAGGTAGCCCAGTCACCCTTGAGGATAGAACTCTCCCCCCAAAAGTACCGGATATTGGGTTTGCGTACCTTAACAGGAAAACTGGCGTATAACTCTTTAATACCAGATTGCCGGGCAACATAAAGATTGTACACCGTATCTTTTTCAGGTTTTACAGTGAGTTTTCCAACGGAGCTGAGTGTGGTATCCATTCCCTGAAACCAGACATAATCCGAGAACTTGGTCTTCCACGAAATGGACAGGGTATCACCCCGGTATATGGTGTTTTGTGAAATGCCGTAATCCTCAATAATTTGTATGTTAATGGTATCTGTAACAACCGCTTTATTGTATTTCCCATAAGCCGTTAACGAAACAAGCCGGGTGGTATCATAGCTTACCTTTGCTGAGCCAACCTTACGAAGAGTGTCTGAAATGCCATCAATCATCACATAATCAGCATGTTCAGCCTGCCAACGCACAGTTATCCTGTCTTCATCCGTAGCACTGTCGGGCAGACTGAAAAATACAACCTCAGGTTTTACAACATTCACCTTTCGCCGCTTAGTAAACGATTTACGATTGTTTTTTTGTATGGTAAGGGCATAATAGGTGGTTGTATCGGGTGACACCATCATACTACCGGTTAAGGGTACTACATTGGACTTTTCATTCAACCAGACGTTTTTTGCTTTAGGAACCTCCCAACTTAGCTCAACCGAATCGCCAAGTTCAATCTGGGTTTCTGACAACCTGAATTTGCTGTTCTTTTTCCATGCCTGAGCTTCAGCCTGAACAGAAAGAAAATAAAGTGCTATTATTATTAATAAAATACGATGCATATCATTTGACTCCAAGGTCTATCTCTTAAAACAAATTTAACAGGGATCTGTTTTGCACATTACATCAGTGATGAAATACTTCATTTTATGTTGCTGTACTATTATTCAAAAAATATCCATAATTTGGCTGATACAGAACACAGCCTCAATTAATAAATTACTTTGCGGATCAACTACAAGATATCAACGCTTACAGCATGGGTTTTATTTTACTGCATAATCACAAGCAGTTTGAGAAACATACCATGTGGGCAGAATCGGTAAAAGCACCCCTCATTATCCGGGGAAAAGGAAATACCGGAAAAGTTACAGATGCTTTGGTAGAGTTTGTTGACATGGTCCCTGCTGTGAATGAAGCGTTGGGAGTTGAACCACTTAAAGAATCACAGGGAAAAAGTTTTCTTCATATTGTTGAAAAAAGAGCTGATAAACATCGGTACCTGTTATTTGCTGAATATCTAGAAGATAACAAAGCCAAAGCAGCCAACAAAACCTGGAAATATATTTTCACTACCGGAAAGCATGATTTCGGACTTGGTTATGCCACCGGACTTGGCCAGAGCGGGATTTATCACCGGCTATACCTTCTCACAGCAATAATAAAAAATTCCATTACTTACCGCCGACATATTGAAGCATAAGGACAATGCCGGCAGTGATCCGTATTTGCTGTCTGGGTAAAAGGAATTTCACTTGAAAAAAGCCCGCCCAGGCAGGATTGTAACAAGGATTCAAAATCATCACTGAAAGCGGCAAAATCATCAATATACTGTTTCTGACGAGGTGCAGGCGTAAAATACAGGCGATAATCAAAAGCCTCCTGCATAAGTTCCCGTATGGGATATAATCCCGGTGTGATAAAGCGTTCGTGGGAATTGTTTTTAAAATACAGATAAGCGTACAAAAAAGTTTGTAAAGCAGGTTTGTTGC
The DNA here is from genome assembly GCA_964652315.1 of uncultured Bacteroidales bacterium. GTDB lineage: Bacteria > Bacteroidota > Bacteroidia > Bacteroidales > JAAAOM01 > CAZZBU01. The sequence continues at coordinate 8,027 of CAZZBU010000058.1, read as the reverse complement.
GTTTATTAAGGCTGCCATCAAACATATCTTCCATGGTCGTAATCCTGTTTTCTGCAGCTCCGGTCTTATAATCAATGATCCGGATTCCTTCCCTCACCTGGTCTATCCTATCGATTTTACCTCCAATCCTGACCTTTTCCATAACCTTGTTTCCAGGCAGGTTTAATTCAACCGTATATTCATTTTCCAGACCACGGAAAGTAAGTGGTGCAGTGCGCTTGTCCAGAAGAAGAATTTGTTTCAGGTATTTTTTTAACACGTTTAATACCAACACATCAGCGCCCTGAGGCTGTCTGACCTCTTTTAGTTTCAAATATTCAAGGGCATAGGCTTTGCTTATCACTTCATCAATAAAAAGTTCATCTTCCAGAATCTGTCCTATATCATTAGGAGCCAATTCCTTATTTATCCGGGAGGCATAGATTTCTTCGATGGCGCCATGAAGGATATTTCCAAATGAAGGTGGATCTATGGTTTCCTTGAGCTCATCCACCTCCTTTAAGCCGGCTACATACCGAAAATAAAATCGCAGGCTACAATCGATGTAGGTATTAATAGCGCTGGGGCTTAATGCCCGGTTTCCTTTTTCACTGTATTCCAATATCTTACCAAGAACATCCTGATCTTTTTCAATGGTTATCCCTGGCGCTGGTATCAACCTGATTGGAAAATTTAGATGTTGATGCGGAATGGTACACCCTTCAAGCATTTCAAGCTGATAAAGGAAACGGCTTTTTTCTCCTGTCTCCAGGCCCACAGTCCTGGTAGAATAAACAAAATGAACCGATTCTGCCCGGTGGAGCAGGCGATAAAAGTAATAGGTGTAAATGCTGTCCTGATGATCATAGGTGGGGATATTAAAAGCATACCGCAGGTTATCAGGAATGTAAGAGGGTGCTCCGGTACGCTTTGGCAAATGACCTTCATTCAGCGATAAAATAATCAGGTTTTTAAAATCCAGTGTCCTGCTTTCAAGTACTCCCATAATTTGCAGGCCGCTCACCGGTTCTCCGGAAAAAGGGACAGAAATCCCCTGAAGCACTTTTGAAATCAGCCTTATTAAACTTGACAGGGTTAGTTCTTCGTGCCTGGCATCTATAACATCAGATAATCGGTTGAGGGTTTTTATGGCTGCATGAACAAATTCAAGTTCCAAAACAAGTGCATGTGATTCTTGATCAATAATAAATCGGGCAACCTTTTCGAGGTGGTACAGAATAAGCTCGAATAATTCCCTGCCATTGTTTACAGGAGTGAACCATGACCTGAAACTTTTAAAACCTTCGATATCCCGGTTTTCAATCATAAATTTATTCTGACTGAAGATGTTTTCCTGAATGGATTTTGTTAAATCAGGTTCCAATTGTAAACTAAACGGATGCCGGAGCAGATTTAAAACAGGCTTGTAATAATATCTGCTGCCATCTTTAGCATGTTTAACCGATTTTACAAGGTTCAATAATTCCTGGATATAGCCAAAGGTATTGCTGTTTTTCAACGGAAAGCCCATCGTAACATTTATACCACCTGCCTCTTCAGGCAGGGCATGAAGCAAGGGGAACATCAACCCTTCATCAGCCAGTATAATGGCAGTTTCCGGGCCGGGTGTTTTATCCTTAGCCAGTGTTTTAAGAATATGGTTGCTGATGGCCGGCTGAGCTGTAACAAAATCTACAGAGTAGGAATGCATCTTTTTGGGCAGGCAATGTTCAGTGGTAATAATGCTTTCAGCATAAAGCGGATGCGGATATCGTCTGATATTCTCCCTGAGAAACCGTCCTGCCTGATGATTTGACTGTTGCAGGTATTGAACATTAACATCCCAGAAAAAGTCGGCCTGGTTGGTTTGTTTCAACCAGTTGAAAAGCCTGTGTTCGCATTGGTTCAATGCATTAAATCCCACCATGATAACTTTGTTGCCTGAAAGCCCTGTCTCACCTGTATCATGTTCTATTTTCTCAGCAACATTCCGGAAAATTAAGCCTTCGTACCCCAGTTTTTCCTGAGTGAGTTTGGCAACAAACTCCTGATAAACAGGATAGAGAATATCCCATGTTTCAACAAAGTTACGTTGTTCACGGGTGTATTTTTCCGGATCAAAAGCGCTCCAGAAAGTCCGGATGGCTGAAATTTGATTCTCAGTAAGGTAATTGAACAACCCTTCATAGGATTTTAGTTCTGTCAGGTTACGAAACAAATCCTTTGGATCAATCAGGAATTTGTCAATATCATCAAAATCAGCCAGGAGCATCTCACCCCAATATAGAAAAGAGTCCAGGGATTCTGCATTTTTCTTTTTGGAAGCATATATTTCATGGAGTTTAAAAATCAAGGAAAGGTTATCTTCCTGCTGAATACCTGACAGCTTTCCCATATATTCCTGAATGGTGAAAAATTCCGGTGACCAGACAGGCTTATCTATCAAATCACTAAGGTACTTTCTGAAAAATACAATAGGACGACGGTTGGGGAAAACCATGGTTATTTCACCAAGGTTGTTTTTATATTGCGATACAACTGCTTTTGCAACTTCCTGTAAAAATGTAACCATAAACCTGGAGGCTAAAAAAATGTAATAATTCTAATCTGTACCTGGCAAATTGTTCCGGCTATGGGTTACCCTCAAGCTCTGAATCAACCTGTTCTATCATGGCAAAATACCTTTGGGCCTGAGATAAATTTCCCATGCGTTGATAAGTTACACCAATGTTTGTAATAATTTGCTTATTATCCGGTTCCAGCTTATAGGCCCGAAGCAGAAACCTCAATGATTTTTCAAAGTTTCCGGTAATTCCCCATGCTACGCCCATGTCGAGCAGGGCATCCACATTATCAGGTTGAATCCCCAGTGCACTTTCAAGATACTGCCTGGCCGAATCAAGCCGGTTTAAATCTTTTCCATAAATGTTTCCCAACTTATAATGTGAATCAAAATCTTCCGGACTTAATTGAATTATCTTCCGGTATACAGCAACTTTTAATTTTGGATTATCCATTTGGCTGGCAATAGCTTTTAAATTATTAACCACATCCTGATGATTTGAGGAAACTTTTACCAATAAATCATAGTAATGGAAAACCGAATCAAGCCTATGATCCCTTTCCCAATAGGCATTTCCCAATAAAAGCAAAGCATCAGCATAGGCAGGATGAATTTTCAAGGCTTGTTTCAGATGTTGGATGGATTTATCGAGCAACTGTCTTTTTTCCTCCGGATTGTCCAGGGTTACGGCCTTTTCATACATGCTTCCTCCTGCAGTAACATTGCTTTTGGCACTGTTTTTCGAAATGTTTACATCATGTGTGAACAAGGTATAATCATCATACCAGACTGTATTGCGCGATATGGTTTTCCATCCGGAAGCAATTATTATGATAAAAAGAATTGCAAAGACAGGGATCCGGCCAATGGATTTTTCTGATATCCTGGAAAATCCAAGCCCCAGAATGAAACAGAATCCGAAAGATGAGAAAAACACAAACCGCTCATTCATAAAGGTGCCAATCGGGAAAAAGACATTGGCCACAATGGCAAGCGGAATGAGATAAAACCATAGCCCATAACCTGCTTTTTGCCTGTTAAACAGTGAATATACCGCATAAGCTAAAAGGGCCAGATAAACCAGCAAAATACCGATTGCCCACGGATTAAATACATCTGTCAGTGGAATATGGTAGGGATAGTAATCGTACGTGAGCGGATGGGGGAAAAACAGCAATTTCAGGTAGATGCCTAAGGTTAACAATATGGTGCCTGCCTTTTCTGTGGGAGTGGCCTCAATAAAAGGATTATTCATCAATTCGGTTGAAGTGTAAGCCACATCACCCAAAACCCGGGATCGAATTATGAGGAAAACAACAAAAAAGAACATCAGCGGAATTGTTGTTATAAATAATTTTTTAGTTGTGATTTCTTTTTTGAAGTAATACAAAAATCCCGGTGTTAACACTAAAAAAACAACTGCATTTTCCTTTGACAATAACCCTGCAAAAAAAAGTATGCCGCTCAATATCAATTTTGAAACCGCAGGTCTTTGAAGGTATGACCAGGTAACTGTTAATGTCATAAATCCAAATAAAAATGCCAGCAATTCATCCCTGCCTTTAATATTGGCGACTACTTCGGAGTGTACAGGGTGAATTAAAAAAAACAAGGCCGTTAAAAAAGCCAGCGAAAAAAAATGCTGTGAGGAAAAGACTTTGCTCAGAAAAGATAAAATTAACCATACGGTGCAAAGATAAATAATAAGATTTACGGCATGCGATATACCCGGATTCAGTCCAAAAATCTCGTATTCTACAGCCATTGTGGCTATTGAAAAAGGACGATAACGTCCTCCGGTAACCAGTTGTTTTTCTTCACCAAAAAAACCGGTAAATGAATCATAAATAAAAATATCCCGAATGCCCTCAAGGCCCTTCTGGGTGTATTTATTTTCTGTGATTACAATTGCATCGTCAAGGGCATACTGATTTTTCAGTGTATTCGCATAAAATATCACGCCAAGCATGATCAATACGAGGGATTGAAGGAAGAACTGCCTGTTGATTTTCTTCATTGCCTATTCAACTATTCCGCTAATTTAATACAACGAACATAGTTATTTTTCTTTATTTTTCAAGAATTATTTAGGCCGGCATAAATCCTGCAAAATCATAATAGAATGAATAAAAAACAAATGCAATAAAAGTAAGGACCGGGCCGATAATTAAGGAATTTTTCCGGCTCATTTACATCTTTTCCATTTTATTGAAAGGCTTTTTTTGATTTTTTATGAATCTTTTTTGTTTTTTTTCGTAAAGGCAGAATAAAAGGCTAGATCTTAACTTCTTGGTATGGGTAGCTGATATATTAGAAAAAAATATATATCTTAATTTTTTAAAAATTAATAGTTACATTTAAATGTTTTTTAGCCGTAAATACTAATCGTGGCAGATATGGGTACAGATAATTCGACAACAGAGAAAAAAAATATTCTTACAAGCTTAAACGTTAAAAACAAATTTCATCTCACGCTGGTCATAATCGCTCTTGTTTCTATTGCAATAATTGGCAATGTATTATTCTGGCAAAACAAAAGCAATGTTATTCAGGGTGTGTTTGATAAACTTAACACGGTAAATAACTTAAAAAAGGCGCAGACAGAACACTTTTTTTCAGGATTTAAAAATGATATTATCTTGCTCTCAGATGATCAAACCGTCAAAGAAGCTGCCAGGGATTTAAAAAGCGCCTTTCGTTTGGTTGGCAGCGATCAACAAATCAACCTTACGGATAACGTTCTCCAAAATGCCCGCCTGAACCTTACAAATTTTTACAACAGCGATTTTATTCCGAAACTGAACCAACAAAGCCTGCAGGAATATGCAGCAGAGGATTTTTTACCAAAAGCCCCTGCCGCCATATACTTACAACACCTTTTTTTAGCTGAAAACCCCAATGAATATCAGAATAAAAAACTTTTTGACAAGCCGGTCAATGGAGGAGAATATGCATCGTTGCACTTCCTTCACCATACCTACCTTAGATCCCTTGCCGAAAAATTCGGATTTGCCGACCTGATGCTTGTGGACACTGAAACCGGACATGTGTTTTATTCTGTGGCTAAAAACATCGATTTTGGTACCAGCCTGCTTTCGGGCCCTTTGCATAATACACCCATAGCACAGGTGTTTAGAACAGCAAATAGCTCCAACATGAAAAACCATGTGTCTTTTTCAGATTTGAATTATTATTCCCCCGCTTTAAACAAATCCATCATGTTTTTGGGTTCACCTGTGTTTGTGGACGGTGAAAAATCAGCAGTTCTCATAGCAAAAATTGAACAAGCAACGATTGAAAACATGCTGACCGCCAACAGAAACTATGAGGCCATGCGTTTAGGTAGTACTGGGGATATATTTATTGTTTCAGGCAAGAATAATACGTTTCGAACCAATCCCCGGCCTTTAATTGAACACCGGAATGAATTTCTTAAGGACCTGCAGGAAGAAAATACGGACCAGTTTACTTTGCAAAAAATAAGCGTGCTAAACAATGCCTGCAATTTGGTCGAAAGCAATATTGCAACAGAAAGTTATAAAATAGGTGTTGATGATCCGGATGATTTTAATAAATACATCCATGCTGATATTTCCATGATTCAACCCCTTGATATTAATGGCCTGGAATGGAGGCTGGTTTCCAAAATAAGCAGGAAAGAAGCGCTGCAGCCGATCAGATCGGACACCTGGCTGTTTTTGGGCATAGCCATTGTTATCCTGGTTCTCATCTTCCTTGGCGGACGGGTTTTTGCTGAGATGTTGGTCAAACGGATCAATACCATTAAAGATGCGTTATTAACCATGTCGCATGGTGAGCGCATTGAGACGATTAAGACCAACAACAAAGACGAACTTGACAAGGCCCTTGCTGCCATAAACACTTTAAATGCAAGAATATCAGAAGCCTCAGAATTTTCTTTAAAAATTGGCAATGGCAATTTCGAAGATGAATTTATTCCTGTAAGTGAAAACGATCAGCTGGGTGTTTCATTGAAACAAATGAAAGAGTCTCTGATTGAACAGCGAAAAGAAGAAGAAAAGCGGGCCCTCGAAGAAAAAAGACGAAACTGGATTACACAGGGTATTGCCAAATTTTCGGATTTTCTGCGACAAAACAACAACGATATTGATAAGCTTACTTTTAACCTGGTAAGCCAGTTGGTGGATTATTTAAATGCAAAACTTGCCGGTATATACCTGATGAGTGAGGAAGATGAAGAAGAAAAATACCTTGAACTCTCAGCCACTTATGCTTATGACCGGCATAAATACAACACCAAAAAGATACAGCTTGGTGAAGGGCTGGTTGGTGCTTGTGCATTGGAAAAAAAGACCATTCTTTTAAAAGAAATTCCTGATAATTACATTCACGTCACATCCGGTTTTGGTGAGGCAAAACCAAAAACCCTGTTGATTGTACCTATGCAGGTTGACGACAAAGTTATGGGTGTGATTGAAATTGGTTCTTTTAATGATTTTGAGCCGCATGAAATTGAGTTTGTTGAGAATATTGCCGAGACCATCGGGTCAACCATGGTAACGGCACGTATCAATGAACGCACAGCCCGGCTGCTGGAAGATTCACGCATGAAATCTGAAGAGATGGCGGCCCAGGAAGAAGAAATGCGCCAAAACATGGAAGAGCTCCAGGCCACTCAGGATGAGATGAGGCGGGTACAGGATAAAATGGGGAAAGAACATAAAGCTCTTGAGGAAGAAAAGATGCTGATGGATTCCTTACTTAATCACGCTAAAGAACATATATATTTCAAAAACAGAGAAAGCAAATTTATCCGCTTTAGCAAATCCATGCTAGATCTCTTTAAACTAAAAGATGAGTCTGAATTGTTGGGTAAATCCGATTTTGATTTCTTCACCGAAGAGCATGCACGTCCGGCCTATGAAGACGAACAACGCATCATCAAAACAGGAAAACCCATATTGGATGTCATAGAAAAAGAAACACATGCTGACGGCACAGTTTCATACGTTTTGACCTCAAAGATGCCTCTAAAAGACAAAGAAGGAAATATTTATGGCACTTTCGGTATTTCAAAAGACATAACCGATTCTAAAAAAATTGAGGATGAACTAAATAATCTTAGCAAGTTAATACAGGAAAAAGATAAGGAAATACAGGAATTATCGAAAAAACTCAAAAAAGCACAGACAGAATCCGGAAGTGATGAAGCACTCTTAAAACGCATTGAAGATTGTGAAGCAGAAAACAATGCCCTGAAAAAAAATGTAGACCGGTTGGAAACTACACGCGATAAGCTCAATGCGCTTATAAAAAAGAATAAGAAGAAGTAAGCCTGGTGCAATTTTTACACAACGTTTTTTTTTATATATTTGCAGCCGATTTTCGATCGGCTGTTTTATAATAAACATACGATATTCAGTGCTGGTCTCGTAGCTCAGCTGGATAGAGCAACGGCCTTCTAAGCCGTAGGTCGCAGGTTCGAATCCTGCCGGGATCACTT
>CAZZBU010000057.1:0-23173 GCA_964652315.1 uncultured Bacteroidales bacterium | reverse complement strand
GCTCAAGGAGCTTCTCCAAAATATCAAACGATAATTTTTGTTCAACAATTCTATCAACTAATTTACTGTCTTTGTAATTTGCTTCTGTAACCAACTGAGTGGCAATGTAAAGCCCTTCAATCCATCCACCCACCAGGGATATGGTTGCAACAGCTTCACGGTTATTATCTTTTAAATACGCGCTTGAGCTCATAAACGTTTCGGAAATGATATCCATAATCACTTCCCGGTTATTGACGTTTGCTTCAAGCCGCTTAATAACTTCATCATCAATGGCTTCAATGATACCCAGGTCATCAGCAAGTTTTTTCGAGACATTCATGTAATTAATCGTCACCTGAGTCTGATCGAAAAGGCTGGCAAAGCTCATATCTGTAGTATATACGCCAAGGTTAAGTGCCATGCTCCGGTTGGTCGTGTAATTATTTACATTGCCTGTCGGGTTCATCAGGCGTTCGTCATAATCAGCACCGGCAGATTTAATAATCATTGCTGTTTCAAGAGGTGAAGGCAAAGAATAGAAAATCTTTTTAGCCGTACTTATATCGTCCAGGATATCGGCACTAATTTCAAAGTTCTCAAGGTCAGCTTCTTTCTTTTTTTGATTTCTGTCAGAAGCACAACTGCCAATCAGGAAAGCCATAGTAACTACAAGCAGTATCTGAGTTCTAATAAAAAGTAGATTTTTTAAACACATAGGTTATGAATATATTATTTTATGTGGAAAATTATCTATTAGTAAAATTAATATATTTTTTTAAATTACAAAATCGCCTAAACCGCGCTAACAGCCAAAATACGATTGGCGTTACCCCCTTATACTACATTTTTTCCTAAAAGTTATATATTTTATCAGTTAAATATGGCTTTAAGTCAGGATCAAGATTATCTCTCCAACCGATCAGGTATTGGGTATAATCACCTATCTCAATATTGTTGAGCGACTTAGCATACATATCCTGCATAATATCATTGGGATAAAGTTGCTTTAACCTTTCAATTTTTTTCTCATGACGACGATAAGGGGTTTTGAATAAATCGGCTGCTCCAAATAAATGAAGGATATTATGCGCAAGAACCGTGGGGTATTTATAACTTATTACAGTAAATTCGATGTCATCGGTATCTAAAAAGTTAACAGGAATAGAAATATCCGTACGGAAATAATTGTTAACCAGGTATAACAAGGCCACACTTTCAACATTATTTTCATCCCGTAAAAATGCAACAAGCCGTTCCTTGTCTCTTGGATTTTTTATTTCCGGAATTCCGTCTTTATCTACCATATTTACTGACTGCCCGGCTGTACGGGCAATATTGTCGGCCCAATTGTTCAACGCATCAAGACCAGCCTTAAGATTAGGTTCTGTTGCCGACTCAAACACAGAGCCATGAGGTAGATTCTTGCGAATAGGCGTATATTCATTACCAATATGGTAATCTGTGATAAATTTCAGGTTAATGTTATTTTCCCGGGCTTTCATTTCGAGCCAACGGACAGCCACCTCAAGGGAATCGATGGTAGACCGGATGTCAAATTCCGTCCAGGGAGATGTTTCCTTGCTGTCCACAAAAATGAAATAAACCAGCACCTCATCACTTAAGGTCTTACACACATTATTTACCCGGGCATTTTCATAATCAATTCTTCTGATAGAAGATGATGTACTTAATAGTAAAATAAATGATAAAACAGATGCCCGTTGTACAATATTACGAATCATTTAAACCTCCGCTAAAGTTTCAGATAATTGAGTCGATTTCAAACCGTTATCCTATCATTGTGAAAATAAAAGATGAAACATCGTTTCAATCCATTCAAATATAATTAATTTACACTGAATTAATACCCCTGATATTCTTTTTGTAATAATTACATAACCCGGTAATGCCACATTCATGGCATTTTGGTTTGCGCGCCACACACACATAGCGCCCGTGAAGGATCAGCCAATGGTGGGCTTTGGGTATTAATTCTTCGGGTATATACTTAATAAGTTGCCTTTCGGTTTCAAGCGGTGTTTTGGCCCCCCGGGTAAGGCCTATGCGGGCAGCCACCCTAAACACATGAGTATCAACAGCAAGGGCAGGCTTATTAAATACCACAGATGCAATCACATTGGCTGTTTTCCGCCCAACCCCTGGCAATTTTTGTAGTTCATCAACATCAGCAGGTACATTCCCGTTGAATTCATTCAATAATCCCTTTGCCATCCCAATCAGGTTTTTTGCTTTATTGTTTGGGTATGAACAGCTCTTGATGGCTTCATAAACCTCTTCCTGTGATGCGGCAGCAAGAACCTCCGGGACAGGGAATTTGTCAAAAAAACCAGGGGTGATCATATTAACCCGTTTATCCGTACATTGGGCTGAAAGAATGACTGCTACCAGCAATTCATAAGGATCCGAGTAATGAAGCTCAGTTTCAGCCACCGGCATGTGTTCCTGAAAATATTCAATTAAACGTTTAAATCGTTCTTTTTTTGAAATGTTTACCTGCATTTTTCGTAAATTAAACCATAAGCAAAATACCCAGCCAACAAAGATATGTTTTTAGGATTGATTGCATATTTCTACTTTTGCCAAAAATAAAGTTATGAATTACCTCCAGGTTGAAGGACTGACAAAATATTATGGCGAAATATGCCTGTTTGAGAACATATCGTTCACTATCAATGAAAAGCAGAAAATTGCCCTTATTGCTAAAAACGGCACAGGTAAAACCTCTCTGCTGAATGCAATTGCAGGTCTTGATCCTGCCGATAGCGGAAATATAACCATCAATAAAAACATCAAGACTGCCTATCTGCAGCAATCACCGGTGTTAAACCCTGAATTTACAGTTCTGGACGAGATTCTGCATACCGATGAACCCATACTTAATACGGTCAGAGAATATGAAAATGCCGTCCTTAAAAAGGATGTTCAAAAAATTGAATTGCTAGCTGCAAAAATGGATGAATTGCAGGCATGGGATCATGAAACCAGGATTAAGCAGATTCTTTTTCAACTTAAAATCACCGAGTTGGATAAACGGGTAGGAAAGCTTTCCGGTGGCCAGCAAAAGCGTGTGGCCCTGGCCAAATGCCTGATAGAAGAACCAGACTTCTTAATCCTGGATGAACCTACAAACCATCTTGATCTGGATATGATTGAGTGGCTGGAATCCTACTTTACAAAAACAAACATTACTTTGCTTATGGTCACTCACGACCGGTATTTCCTTGACAGGGTATGCAATGAAATCCTGGAACTTGACATGGGTAATCTTTACCGGTATGAGGGAAATTATACCTACTACTTAAATAAACACGCCGAACGGGTTGACCTGGAAAACCTGGGTGCAAATAAAGCCCGAAACCTTTTAAAAAAAGAGCTTGACTGGGTTAACCGCATGCCAAAAGCGCGGGGTACTAAAGCTAAATACCGGGTTGAAAATGTGGATAAGCTCAAGGAAAAAGCAAGTTCAAAGCGCCAGGAAGGCTCCATTGACATTAACGTGAAAGCATCCCGGATGGGAAAAAAAATCCTTGAAATTGAGCATTTAAGCAAATCCTTTGACGGAAAAACAAAGATTGTGGATGATTTTTCGTACACCTTCAACCGGTATGAACGCATTGGAATTGTGGGTGAAAACGGCTCAGGAAAAACCACCTTCCTGAATCTCATTACAGGGAACCTCAAACCTGACGGAGGCAGGATTGAAGTGGGTGAAACCATTGTGTATGGATATTATAAACAGGAAGGGTTAAACTTCAATGAAAATACCAGGGTGATTGATACGGTTCAGGACATTGCCCAGGTAGTGAAGCTTGGTGACGGCAATATATTGACAGTCTCACAGTTTTTGAATCATTTTCTTTTTCCGCCTGAAACCCATAATTTACGTATTGCACAACTTAGCGGAGGCGAACAACGAAGGCTTTATCTATTGACGGTATTAATGAAAAACCCAAACTTCCTCATCCTGGATGAGCCAACCAACGACCTGGATATCCTTACCTTGAACGTACTCGAAGAATACTTAAAAGAGTTTCAGGGATGCCTGATTATTGTGTCCCACGACCGCTATTTTATGGATAAACTGGTGGATCACATGTTTGTTTTTCAAGGCAAAGGACAGATAAAAGACTTTCCCGGAAATTATACTCAATTCAGGGATTATAAACTATCGCTGGATAAAGAAATAGCCAAATCAGAAAAAGCCGCCAAACCGGATAAAAAGGAAAAAAAAGCCCCACCACCTGCCAGGAAGAAGCTTTCATTTAAAGAAAAAAAAGAACTGGAAATGCTTGAAGCCGAAATCGAGAAACTAGAAAAAGAAAAAGGAGAAATTGAAGATTTGTTGAATTCCGGAACCTTATCACCAGATGAACTCCTTGAAAAATCCAACTATTTTTCAGAATTAATGAACAGAATCGACGAAAAAAGCACCCGTTGGCTTGAATTATCTGAATTGGAATAAATAACTGATATTTAACTTATAACATAAAATAAAAAGACCAATTGAATGGTAGCAAAAGTTAATTATCACAATAATTTTGATGAATTGATTTGCATTTAAAAATAAATGATTAGTTTTGCTGACATAAATCATAATTAGTATGCATAACAACAGCGCAAATACTTTCTTTTACTTTTATTTTTACTTTTTTGGAAAAATAGAGTAGTTGGGATGTATTTGTCAAAAAATATAAGAAATTGAAAGTCCCAATCCAGGTTGGGACTTTTTTTTTTATACATAACACCAGAAAACAATGGCAGAAGAATTGACGAAAACAAAGAAAATTGCAATACAGGGAGGTTACGGTGCATTTCATGAGATTGCTGCACTGCACTATTTTGAAAACCAAGAAATTGAGATCGTTCCACGAAATACATTCAAAGATGTGTTCCGGTCATTAAATGCCTGCCACGTGGATTATGGCATCACGGCTATAGAAAATTCCCTGGCCGGAAGTATTCTGCCTAATTACGGCCTCATTCTGGAGTCGAACATGGAGATTGTAGGTGAGATTTACCTTCGCATAAAGCAAAACCTGGTAGCCCTGCCCGGACAAAAAATTACAGATATTAAGGAAGTCTATTCTCACCCTATGGCCATTCTTCAATGTCAGAAATACTTTGAAGATTACCCGGATATACGTTTAATCGACAGCAACGACACCGCATTAAGCGCGAAAAAAATCGCTGAAGAAAAAATATGGGGTGTTGGTGCCATATCAAGCCAGTTGGCAGCGGAGAAATATGGCCTTGAAATTATATCAGGCAGTATTGAGACCAACAAAAAAAACTATACAAGATTCTTAATCCTTGGTGAAAAAAATGGCGAAAACCAGCCTAAAATAGTAAACAAAGCATCTCTGCATTTCACTGTTTCTCACAAATTTGGCAGTCTGGCCAAAGTACTGATAACCTTATCGTTTTACAACATCAACCTTTCGAAAATTCAATCCATGCCTATCATTGGCCAGGAGTGGGAATACCAGTTTTATGCTGATGTTGAATTCGATGATTACAATATCTACAGGCAATCATTAGAAGCTGTGCGGCCGTTTACAAATGATTTACACATTCTAGGAGAGTATAAAAAAGGAAAATCAATAATTGAATAATACAATGAGCGTACAATTAGATCTCGAGCCCTTTACATTCCCGGAAGTCGGGGACCAGAAGCCACTGATAATGGCCGGGCCATGCAGTGCTGAAACTGAAGAGCAGGTGATGGCCACTGCAAAAGAATTATCGGAAATCGGTGTTAAAATTTTCAGAGCAGGGATATGGAAACCCCGCACCCGCCCCAGTGCCTTTGAAGGCGTTGGCCGCGAAGGGTTGCCCTGGCTGAAAAAAGTAAAAGACACTTACGGCATGCTTACCGCCACTGAGGTAGCCAATGTTAAACATGTGTATGAGTCTCTGAAACATGGGGTAGACATTTTATGGATTGGCGCCCGGACTTCAGCCAACCCATTTGCAGTTCAGGAGATTGCTGATTCTCTGCGTGGAGTGGAAATTCCTGTGTTGGTGAAGAACCCCATCAACCCTGACATCGAATTGTGGATTGGTGCCCTGGAGCGCCTGAATCAGGCCGGTATCCGACAACTGGCCGCCATCCACCGTGGTTTTTCGGTTTACAACAAGTCGTTTTACAGAAACATCCCACAGTGGCAGGTACCTATTGAATTACACCGAAGAATCCCGGATCTGCCAATTATAACGGATCCCAGTCATATCTGTGGCCACCGTGATTTGCTTTTCGAAATATCACAAAAGGCTATGGACCTCGACTTTAACGGACTGATAATTGAAACCCATATCAATCCGGACAAAGCGCTTAGTGATGCAAAACAACAAATTACCCCCCAGGCATTGAAAGAGTTGTTAAGCCAGTTGGTTTTACGGAAATCAAATATTGATAACACCATGTTGCTTACCACCCTTGAAGAATTACGCAGTGAAATTGATATTTACGATAAAAAGATGCTCGACCTCTTTGAAGGCAGGATGAACATTGCCCGCAAGATTGGCGAGTATAAAAAGCTGAATAACATCACCATCCTGCAATCATCACGCTGGGATGAACTGCTCCGGGAACGAATTGAAAAAGCTGCAGAAAAAGGTTTGAGCGAGGATTTTATTATCAAGATATTCCGTGCCATTCACCAGGAGTCAATCAATGTCCAGACCATGGTGATGAATAAAAGGGCAAACCCTGACGAATAAATATAATTTTTCATATCCAAAGGAATCAGAACTTGAAAACAATAGAAATCCATTCGGTAAGCCAGCCATCAAAGGTCCTTATAGGCGAGAAAGCAAAGAATTATCATCAGTATATCCCACCCGGCACTCCTTTAGTGTTTATTACTGATAAAAATTTAAAATCTCATTATCCACACCTTTTCCAGGATTATCCGGTAGTGGAAATAGGGCTGGGTGAAAAAAACAAGACCTTTGAAACCCTGGAGTACATTTTTTCGCAGTTTATTGAACTTGAAGTAGATCGATCCACCTATGTGGTTGCCGTGGGTGGCGGTATCGTTTGCGATGTAGCGGGTTTTGCTGCATCCATTTACATGCGTGGCCTTCGATTCGGTTTTATTTCCACATCATTGCTTTCGCAGGTTGATGCCAGTGTAGGTGGTAAGAATGGTGTAAATTTTACCGGTTATAAGAATATGATAGGCGTATTTAACCAGCCGGAATTTGTTATCTGCGATATCAATATGCTTAAAACATTGGATTCAGAGGAGTTTTACGCCGGTTTTGCAGAAATTATCAAAGCCGGAGCCATTCGTGATGCCACCCTATTCGAATACCTCGAAAAAAACGCATCTGAAGCCCTGGATTATAATGAGCCGGTCCTGGAAAAAATAATTAGTGACTCCATTGCCATAAAAGCCAGGGTTGTAGAAAATGATGAAAGGGAAAAAGGCGAACGCAGAGTTTTAAATTTTGGACATACCTTTGCCCATGCAATCGAAAAGCTTACCGGAATGCTGCATGGAAAGGCAGTCAGCATCGGGATGGCCCTGGCAGCATCTTTATCTGTTAAACTTGGGTACCTGTCTTCAGAAGAAAAAAACAGGATAATTGCAGTACTTGACAAATATCACCTGCCGGTGGAATGCACTTTGTCGATGAAAGATATTATTATTGCGATGAAAAAAGACAAAAAACGTGAAGGTTCAGACATTCATTTTGTATTGCTTGATAGAATCGGCAATGCATTTACTGAAAAGAAACCCCTAAACGAATTGGAGGATTTGCTGCATGATTTGTGTTAGTATCTCAGATACAAATATTGAAACCTGTCTTTCGCAATTAAAAGGAGTGGATATGGCCGAAATCAGGCTTGATCTGTGCCGGTTTGATATACCATCGGTAAAAAAAATATTTTCCGTGGATGTTCCCATGATTGCCACTCATCGCGAAAACGAAACAAGTGATGAACACCGGATGGAGCAGATGAAAACAGCCATTGATGCAGGGGCAAAATACATTGACCTTGAAATTGAAGCACCAGCATGTTTTAGAAGAGAACTCATCGATTATGCCAATAAGAAAGAATGTGAAGTCATCATCTCCTACCATAACTATGAGACTACTCCTACCCTCAACCAATTGGAAAGCATTTTAAATATTTGCTTTACCCTTGGCGGAAATATTGCCAAAATAGCCACCATGGTGCAAAATCAATATCAGTTGGCTACCTTGTTAGGGCTTTATAGGCATGAAAAACGACTGGCAGTTTTCGGAATGGGTGAAACTGGAAAGCTGTCCAGGGCCATGGCCCTTTTGCTTGGTAGTGAATTTACCTTTGCCGCCCCTGACAAAGGAAAACCTACGGCTCCAGGGCAGTTAACCGTCTCTGAACTAAAAGAAATTGTGAATCAATTAAAGGCAATATAAAAACATGAATACGTTTGGACGAATATTCAGAGTAAGCATTTTTGGTGAATCGCACGGCTATGGTGTGGGTATTACCATAGATGGTGTTCCTGCAGGCATTCCTTTCCGCGAAGGGGATTTACTGGAAGATCTTAGCCGGCGGCGCAGCGGGGCAAAAGGGACTACTCCGAGGAAGGAATCAGATATACCGCGCATTATCAGTGGTGTTTTTGAAGCGCGTACTACCGGAGCCCCGATTACCATCTTATTCGAAAATACCAATACGCGTTCCAGGGATTATACCAAACTTAGGGAAACACCCCGTCCGGGGCATGCTGATTTTACCGCCGCTGAGAAATTTGGCGGTAATGAAGACTATCGTGGGGGCGGCCATTTTTCTGGCAGATTAACCCTGGGGTTGGTAGCTGCAGGTGTGCTGGCTAAAAAAATTATTGACCCGGTTCATGTAGAAGCGAAAATTCTTGAAGTAGGTGGCAGCACCAACATTGAAGCTGCTATTGACAAGGCTGTTGAAGAAAAAGATTCCATTGGTGGTATTGTGGAGTGCACCTCAACAAACCTGCCAACAGGGCTTGGGGAGCCTTTTTTTGATTCGGTCGAAGCCGTGTTAAGTCATATTATATTTTCCATCCCGGCAATCAAAGGCATTGAGTTTGGTTCAGGCTTTGATGCAGCCAGGATGAAGGGGTCCGAACATAACGATAATATTATAAGTGTGGATGGAAAAACCGAAACAAATTATGCTGCAGGCATAAACGGCGGCATTACCAACGGCAATGATATTGTGTTTCGAATTGCTGTGAAGCCTACATCCAGCACACACCAAACACAACGTACCATCAATGTAAAATCGGGTGAAATGGTAGACCTTTCCATTGAGGGAAGGCACGATACCTGCATCACCCTTAGGGTACCTGTGGTTTGTGAAGCTGCAACCGCTATTGTACTGGCCGACCTCATGCTGCAGGCCCAAAAAGTAAAACGTATATTTGAACAAAAACATTAACTTGATTCTTTAATTGTGAAAAAAATAGTTATTCTTGGTGCAGGAAACATGGGGCGCTGGCTGGTGGAATCGCTTTGCCTTGATTATGAAATAGGGGTGTTTGATAAAGACAAATCAAAACTAAAATACCTGTTCAACTCCCACCGGTTACTGACACTTGAAGAACTGCAAAAATTCAATCCCGACCTGTTGATTAATGCCGTAAGTTTAGAAAAAACCATTGATGTTTTTGAGCAGGTATTGCCTTATATATCTGAAAAATGCATCTTATCGGATATTACCTCAGTAAAAAACGGCATAAAGGAGTATTACCTGGGCACAGGTCGCCGGTTTGTGTCTACCCACCCCATGTTTGGGCCTACCTTTGCCAATATCAGGGAGCTGGCCGGGCAGAGCGCCATCATCATCAAACAATCGGATGAAGAAGGAAAAGCGTTTTTCAGGGAATTTTATGAATCACTGAAACTGAATATTTTTGAATACACCTTCATTGAGCATGATAAAACCATAGCTTATTCCCTGTCCATTCCGTTTGCCTCTACCATTGTGTTTGCCTCTGTGATGAAGCGGCAGGATGCACCTGGCACAACCTTTAAAAAGCATTTGAAAATAGCGGAAGGGCTGTTCTCCGAAAATGATTACCTCATCTCCGAAATTTTGTTCAATAAATACAGCCTGGAACAGTTGAATCTGATTTACAATAAGATGGGTGATTTGATTGAAATTGTAAAAAACAAAGACAATGAAGAAATGCAGGCATTACTGAATGAGATGAGGGAGAACATTAAGCATTAGTTGGTTATTTAATGCAGGTGATAACATATGGAAAACTTCAGGTAAAGGAAACATCCAGTACCTCCCAGAATCCAGCTAAACTGAATGATAAGGCACTAACGATAAAAAACACCAATATCCGTCTCATAAATCTTTGGTTACTTTATCAGTTGAATCAAAATTCCCGTAAGGATTGCAATACCAAAGCTCAACAGGGTACCCACCAGCACATATTCTGTTTTTTGGGTGTCGTTAAACCGCAGGATTGATTTTGCGGCTATGATTAACCCCACAGCACTATATTGTCCGCCAAGAATAAGAGCCAGCGCCAACAGCCTTTCTACAATGCCTATTAATCTCCCGGCATTGGGCAGGCTGGTTTCTATGGCCTTTTTTTGTTCCTGCCTGTCAGCCTCAGAAGGTTGTATCACATCAAGGGGGGAAGGTATGGAAAAAGCAATAAAAATATACTTCACCAAAATATTGGCAGGTTTTGTACAAAAAATAAATCCGGCAACGATGGCAATGGTTTCAAGTTTTACATCGATTAAAAAATTAATCCCAAACCAGGTAGCATAACCAATGGAAATACCAATAAATATCAGGATGTGTATAAATTGATCCAAAAAGAAAAAGTTGCGCCCGGGATATTTTAATAATAATGTGCTCTTGAGTATGTCCACTAAAAAATGAAGCGCAGTAAGCGCCAGTGCTGCAGGCCAAAAACATGGATCAAGTGATAACAGGTATGACAACACAAACACAATGATGGTATGGTACCAATGATACCTGCTTATGAGCTTTTCTTCTTTCCTGTCGCACCATCGTTGTGGTTGAAACACAAAGTCAGCTAACAGGTGGGCGATAAACTGCAGAACAATTAATTTGTAAACCGTCATTGGATATATTTTTCAAAAAAACGTACTGATTTTTCAATGGCCTGCCAGCCTGCCGCATTGGAATGCTGACTGATTGTTGACTGGCTCCGGCCCAGTTTCTTGCTGATTTCTTTTTCTGAGAGGCCAAGCAGTTTAAAAAACACCACCTCACTTTGTTTTCCGGAGCATTTTGAAAGCAAAACATCGAGCAAGGAAAAAACAGTTTCCATCGTGTCGGTCACCTCATCTTCAGGATGATAGAAAAACATGGTGTGTTTGATAATTATTTTTTTCTTGCCGGCAGTGCTCTGGCCTTTAATGGTTCTGCCGGATCTATAAATGGCATCTCCATCGATAATCCCCTTCTCCGGATCCAACGTTTTTAAGGGAGCCACAGCTACAGCCAGCCGTATGCCATGTTCTACAAAATAAGTGGCTCTTTTATCTGACTTTTTTTTATCCGGAATATCACGTGATTTGATAAACGTTTTAATTAACAAAGCTATTCTCAGCGCGCTTTTAGGATTTCTGATAGCACATTCAATATAATCACCCTGAATGTTTCTCCCATAAAATCCTTCTGATTTATATTTTTCTGACAGAATCCCCAGAAGTTGATGAATTTCAGAATCCAGCTTTCGTTTGTCAATTTCTATAAGTGAGGTAAATGAAATAATATCGCCTGAAATGGTAGCCTTGTTTTTCATAGTTGGGTATTGGTTATTTGTTATTTAACCCATTTACAGGCAAATATATAAAAATTTATTATTTATCGGTAATTTAACTAATATTTTAAAATTATCGGTAAAATAAACGATATTAATTATTTATCGGTATATACAACGATAATACATGTATATCGGTAAAAAACACTCATTAAATCATACTACAATTTTCAAAATGGATTGGGTCTGTTCCGTGATTTTAAACCGGTCATCCAAGCGATATCCCACAACCCACAGGATATGGCCATTCGATTCAAGAATCCAGACAGCATCTTTTTCCGGTTTAGATAATTTTAAATCTGTAAAGAAGTCACTCAGTTTTTTTCGGCCTTTCATTCCAAAAGGGACAAAACAGTCACCTTGTTTCCAGTGCCTAAGGATAACCGGAAAAATAATTTTATCTGCATCCAGTTCAGCCACGTCTCTTCTCTTTTCTGATTTAAAGGTACCGGTTTTAGGCCTATGTTCCAGCATTGTGAAAAAAGGAGACTTTTTTAGTTCGTCCAAGGTATTGAAATGGTAAACCGCACTCGACTGTTCCTTTCTTAAGGCTACTACAAAATCATCCCTGTTGCGAAAAATCTGGTATTTAGGTGATTCAACATATTTGCCGGGTTGGCTTTGAAGGAGCTTAAGAACTTCATTAACCTGTTGAGCCGTAAAACCATAAGGCTGTAATAATTCCAACAATAAAAGTGAAGGGATCAATGAACCTGTGATGATCCGGAATGGTATAATCACATTTCCCTCCCGGGTTTCTTTGATGTTTTTTTTTATCTTTCCCAATTCATGTTCTACCAGATCTCCGGCCTCAGCAAGCCGGTTCATAGTATCAATCATGGTAGATAAAAAAGAAGGATTGAGTTTTAAAAACGGTGGTATGATATTATGCCGCACATGGTTTCGCTTGTATTTATCTTCGGCATTGGAAGCATCCTCACGAAAAACCACAGCATTAGATTTTACAAATTCCCCTATCTCCCGGCGTGTGGAACGCAGCAGAGGCCGGATTATTTTTCCATTATGTGCCTGCATGCCTGTTAAGCCTCTAAGGCCTGTTCCCCTGGCAAGGTTCAGAAAAAAAGTTTCTACCGAATCATCAGCATTATGAGCAATGGCAATATAATCAAAACCATGTTCGGTGCTTAGTTCATCAAACCAACGATAACGTAAATCCCTGGCAGCCATCTGAATGGACATTTTATTCTGCTTTGCATATACTTCGGTATCGAATTTTTTCACAAAAAAAGCGATGTTGTTCAAATGACACCATCGTTTCACAAGGGACTCATCAGCATCGGATTCCCTGCTACGCAACTGAAAATTACAATGCGCCACTGCCAGTTGAAATTGATGTTTGCTTAACAGTTCAAGCATTGCCATGGAGTCAATGCCACCACTTACAGCCAGCAACAACTTTGATTCTGGCAGTATCTTTAACTCATTGAACAGAAAATCAGATACATTTTCGTGCAGCATAATATTTTAATGTCTGAATTACTTACAAAGTAAGGGATTCTCGTAGAATATTGCAGGTTTTTTATATCTTTCGCGACTTTTTTATCAGGGAATATGGCAGGAAATCTTGAGCTGAATATTATTCGCACCAAATACATTCTAATTTATGCCGGTCAGACGTGGCTGGCTTATTTCGCAGTTTACCTCACCCACAATGGATATACTGATCAACAAACAGCACAATTATATGGTGCGTATCAGTTCTCCTTATTTTTCACTGTCATTATATGGGGATTTTTATCGGACAAGTATGGTGTAAGGAAAATATACATTCTGGCCGCCTCTATAAGTTCACTGCTCCTGTTATTACTTCCAAACATAACAGGATTCACAGCTTTGGCTGTTTATGTGGTGCTCCTGTCTGTTTTTCTGTATGGCTGTTCTCCCATGCTCGACAGCATTACCCTGCATTATGTGCATTCATCCAAAAGAAGTTCGTATGGCGCATTGCGCATGTTTGGTGCTGTAGGTTGGGGCATTGCTTCACCTTCGCTGGGCTGGCTTATTGATAATTTTTATCCTTCATTGATTTTTCCCTACTCCTCAGCTTTGCTGTTGATAACGGCTTTACTGGCCTTATGGCTTCTGCGCCTTGATAAAAACAAAATATCCGGGTCGCCGGTCAAAATCAAAGGCGTACTGTATTTTTTCAGAGGACGGTTGTTGTTATTCTTAATGATTATCTCTTTTTTCGGGTTTTGCATGGCCCCCATCAGTCATGTGATTACCATCTATTTTAAATCCCTCGGAGCAAGCAATACCATTGTGGGCATTGCATTTACCATGCAAACCATTGCTGAAATACCCCTGTTTTTCCTGGGAGCCTGGTTTATCTCCCGCCTTGGATACAAAAAAGTCACCTACATTGCTTTTTTCATGGGCGCAGTACGTTTGTTGTATTATGGCTTTTCCAATGAACCGTTAGTAGCCATTTGGGGTGGACTTTTGCAAGGATTTACCCTTTCATTTTTCATTATTGGTGTGGTGGAATATGTGCATAAAAAAGTGCCACTGGAATGGCGTTCAACCGGACAGGCGCTTATCTGGGCCTTTCATTTCGGGGCCGGCTATACCCTTGGGCATTTTTGGTTGGGTTTTGTAAGAAATTATTATAGCATGAATGAGATTATGTTCATTCAGGCAGGATTAACATTTATTGCATTTTTATTGTTATGGTGGTATTTCAGTACTGAGAAAGAAAATGTTTCAATTATTACCACTTAATACTATAAGACATCCCATCTGGTCAGTCAAAATCAATCATAGCCTTCATTACCCCGTCCTTGTATCCAGTGACCAGCTCGAAAGCTTTTTGGGTATCTTCAAAGGAAAACCGATGGGTGGGCATAGCAGAAACATCAAATTTACCCGATGCCAACCCCTCCAGTGTTTCTTCGAGTGATTCGTTTTGCCGGCGAACATGCTGTATGGTAATTTCTTTTCTCCTTCCATCATCTACGGGCATTGACCAACGATCGAACTCCGGAATACCAATTATCATTACCTTACCACCGGGTTTTAACAAGTTGAATGCATTATTCAGTGCCTCCTGCTGGCCGCAGCATTCAAAAACCACATCAAGTCCACCTGGTTCTAAACCCAGAATTTCTTCTTCAACCTGCTGTGTTTGCGCGTTTGCAATGCCGGCTGCACCAATCTGAGCAGCAATTTTCAGCCGGGCCTCAATTTTATCGCTTACGTAAATTTTTTCAGCGCCACTAGCTTGGGCTGCCATCATCACACTCATGCCAATGGGGCCAAACCCAAGAATACCAACCCTGGCCCCATTCATGGAAATGGATTGCTTCACAGCATAAACACCAATGGCCAAAGGTTCTGACAGGGCTGCTTCATCATAACTCATTTTCTCATTTATCGGAAAACAACTTGTTTCAGGCATTATGATGTATTCCGACAGGCAACCCTCCGCCTGACCCGGACAACCCAAAAACTTCAGGTTACGGCAGGTGTGCGGCCTTCCGGCTTTGCACTGATCACATTCCCAACAGGGCATGGCGGGCTCAATGGCAATGCGGTCGCCGGGTTTCACACGGGTTACCTCCTCTCCTACAGCTACAACCATGCCCGCCCCTTCATGTCCCACCGGAAAAGGATATTGTACCACCTGGCTTCCTATCTTACCGGTGGTGTAATAATGAACATCACTGCCACATACTCCGATAGTTTTCATTTTTATCAGTACATCCTTGCTTTCTGAAAGCACAGGCTTTTCAACCTCTCTCATTTCCATTTGCCGGATTCCGGTAAGCGCCATCGATTTCATCATCTTTCCCTGTCTTTATTTATATTGAAAAGTAAGGCAAAGTTAACCATTGATCCCAAATCATTATTTCCTGTGAAGGGCTTTTTCCATGGCTGATAGCTTTAACAAGCACTCTTCATATTCTTTTTCAGGATCAGCCAACGCTGTTATAGCACTACCAACAGAACATGAAAGGTATTGTTTTTGGGCATGATATAAAATGGTGCGTATTACCACATTGAAATCTGCATTTCCTTCGGGTGTTATATAACCTATGGCACCACTGAAAACACCCCGGCGGGTTTCTTCATATTTTTCAATTAACTGCATGGCCCTGACTTTTGGGGCGCCTGTCATGGAGCCCATGGGAAACAGTTGGCGCAATAGTTGGGTAAACTTTACCGAATGGGGCATTATGGCCGAGATGGTGGAAATCATCTGGTAAACCTGGGGAAAAGCATATATCCCGAACAATTCATCTACTTTAACAGAACCTTTGACGGCCAGCCTGGAGAGATCATTACGTACCAGGTCAACAATCATCACATTCTCCGATTGTTCTTTAATGTTATTCGCGAGTGCCCTGGCAAGTTCGTTATCCTCTGAAGGGTTGCTTCCTCTTTTGATGGTACCCTTGATGGGCTGTGAAACCAAATTACCCCCTGTTTTCTTAAAAAACCGTTCCGGACTGGCTGAAAGCACACAGGCATCGTTTAATTTGAGATATGATGAAAATGGCGTTGGGGAAACATGCAATAAATTAAGGAAGGATGCCTCGGGCTCAATACAAGCATGCTCAGCAAAAAATTCCTGACAAAAATTTATCTCGTAAATATCCCCTCTTGCAATGTGATCTTGTAAAGCTTTTATTTTTCTAAGATAATCTTCCCTGTTTATCCGGGGTTTAAGGTTTATTGGCTGGCTGTTCTGTATGGTTTTGAGCTTAATGCGGTCAATCAGGTTTATGATTTTCTTCACATCATCAATAGATGTGGATTCAGCATGAAACAGCGCGTTGCCTTCAGCACCTTTTATTTCAATCACTATTCTGGGGATGAAAAACCAAAGGTCAGGAAACTGCAGGTGATCAGGTTTATTAGAGTGTAAATGTTCTATCTCATTTTTTAAGTCATAACCCAGGTAACCAAAATACCAATCCAGCTTATCGTCCAGGCTCTGCTGCAAAGCCTCCAGGCTACCAGGTACTTTGTTTTTTATAACCTGGGATGCACCAAGGGCCATCAGTGCGTCATAAGAATTATACCTATCATAATCATGATAAACAGAAGCATTGTGAGAAAGGACGGCTGCATGCGAAAAACGGCGGGAAAAATGCACTGATTTTTGGATAAATGCATCGGGATCATGGATATTGAATTTATAATTTGTTCTCACGGTGCAAAAATAAAAAGCACCTGTAAATGCAGGTGCTTTTTTTGTCTATTTTTTTTAACGGATTATTTCTTTCCAAGGTATTCAGCAACGCTTTCCTGACTTGCTTTCATTGCCTTTTCACCAGGCTTCCAGTTAGCCGGACATACTTCCCCGTTTTCTTCGAAAAACTGAAGGGCATCAATGATACGAATAGCTTCGTCAACATTGCGCCCAAGAGGCATATCGTTTACTAATTGGTGCCGAACAACTCCTTCCTTATCAATTAAAAAAAGTCCGCGGTATGCCTGTGGCACTCCCGTAAAAATGGATTTTCCCTCGTCATCATAATCATATTCACCGGCAAGCACATCAAAATTCTCAGAGATTGTTTTTGATAAATCAGCTACCAAAGGGTATTTTACTCCTTTAATCCCACCATCTTTTTTCTCTGTTTGCAACCACTTCCAGTGCGAAAATTCTGAATCAACAGAACAGCCTATTACTTCCACATTACGCTTTTCAAAATCAGCGATTTTATCCTGGAAGGCTATGATTTCAGTTGGACAAACAAAAGTGAAATCGGCCGGATAAAAATAAAACAACACGTATTTTTTTCCGATATACTGCTTGAGAGAGAAATTTTCAACAATTTCGCCGCCATTGATTACTGCCGGGGCTTTAAAAGCCGGTGCTTTTTTTCCTACTAAAACTGCCATAATTTGTTTTTTTACGATTATTTATTTTGTCATTATTTCATTTCAAATTCGGTTATTAAAACCAAATTCGTCAAACAATGACAACATAAAAAAGTTTACCAAAGTACTTGTGAATTCTAAAAAAATTATTGCCCAGCCTGAATAGCATTTCAAAATCACCGGTATTCCATTACACCAGGCTCGCGAATAAAAAAGTTTTCAGGACGCAAACGGGGTTCCCCAGTGGCTTGAATAAGGCTTGGATCAGTTCCTGACGGAAGACGCGGATAAAACACAAACCGGATCTGAACCGTATTAAAAACCATTCTTTCGTTTCTGAACCGGATTCCCATACCATACCCTGAATAGAATGGCGACTTAAATAATGTCCTGTCAGGATAACCTATCCAGCCCCAATCTGCAAAAAAATAATAAGCAAACCGGAATCCATATACATATAAAGGTGTAAATACTACCGACTCTATCCCAACATTCAACTTTTGGGTCCCACGCAACAAAGAGCTGCTTAACCCGGTAATCCCCAAGTTATTACTTATAGAGACATATTCATCCTCAAACCGTTTTATTCCGCGGGTGTAGTTTAGGTTTAAAAAATTCCTTAAACGAAAGTCACCAAATTGCATCAACTTTGAAAAGGAATTTACAGATGCATTTAAAACTCCCTGTTCGATTTCCCTGTTGCGGAAAAACCCACCAAAACCAGCTCCGGCATTTAAATAACTATTTACCGGAGAAATAACAGCATGAGAAAAGTGGATTCCAGCATAAGGTCGGTTGTAATACTTGTTATACTCCCATCCTCCGGTGAGCTCAAGTTTAAAGCCCAAAGGCAGGTCCTCGGTCCTTCCAAAGCTATAGATGAGATTGCTTTTGCGAAACTCCTGCCTGGTCAGCGCAAGGCTACCCAGGTAGGTGTGCTTGGTATGAAAACGATAAAGTGCGTTTTCACTGGTTACAGCCGGAGTTATCTGATATTCTTCTCCTCCGTATTTGAGGGCAACAACAAGGTTCAACTCTTCACCAACATGCCCGTTTAACGGGAACGAATAGCCCATCCAGGCTCCAAACCGGTCTACTTTATAGGATTGATCACGCAGGCTGGTATCGCGCAACATTATATTTTCCAAACCAACCGAATTTTCATAATGAAGGCCGCCGGCATATCTGGATAAATAACTGAAAAAATCCCGGCCTAATGAGGCCCGGTAGGTAAGATTACCAAAACTATTCAGATATCCTAAGCGCAAATCAACAAATGATCTACCCAGGTTCCGCACCCGGTAGTCACCTTCATACCCCAATGGAGTTTGTTCATCACCGTCCCAATATATATAATTGGTCATTTCATGGCCAAACCCAAATATATTTCTGTCCCATAATCGAAGTTCACCCGATTCAAAATCATCGGGATTAAACCCAAATGCTTTTGACCATAAATCCTTCACTACTACATTGACAATGGCAGCACCGGAAACCGTATCGCTGGGTTCAACAAATATTCGCGCATCAACAAAATAAGGCAAGCTTCGCAGGATCCGCTCATTTTCAGCCAGCAAATTCGGATTCAGCCTTTCACCTTTCGAGAATAATAAATGTTTTTTAATTATTCTGTCGCTGGTATTAATATGAATATAATTGGCCGCACGGGCATACCATGCTTGGTTGGATTGGGTTGTGTCAAGATTCGATGAACCGAAGGGATCCAGTTTAATAATGCGTATTTGGCTTATGTGTTGACCGCTGTATGGCAAAAATGATTCTGATGAAGTTTCGTTATCGTACCCTTTGCTGGCATAACCATCTTCAAGAAAAACAGCCCCGATGATATTCTTTAACCAGTCAGGATTTTTATTATTTTTATACAGTGCTGTATAAATGCTGTCGGCATTCCCGTAACGATAGCTCCTAACCCGGTAATTAACTGAAGATGGTATATAAAAGGTAGTGTCGTTACGGATATAATAAGTCTGCTGGTTTACAACCAGAACATCACCGGCCTTTAGATCTACGGTATCACGTGGTATATTTTGCAGATTCTCCTGAGCTGATAATGTAAAAGCAAAAAGGAAACTAAAAACAACAGCCAGGGCTGGTTGTCTCACCAACAAACATTTTCTTTCATCTTGAACAAAACCACTACGCATTTACAAAATTTCTACACCGCTTATGAAGGTCATTGCAAACCAAGCACTTCAGGCCCTTGCTTAAAGACAATATCCCGGGGGATGCCTGCCTCATTAACCTTTACAAGTGCTGCGCTCAGCCCTGCTTCCATAACGCCATATTTTTCCATTAATTGTACAGCCCCTTCATAATCGCCATTACCTTGTATGGTCAGTATTAATTCTGATAATGACTTCACTGCCTCCTGCATTTTTTCAAATTCAACACGATAGGTTCCGTCTTCATTTAATGCGAACGCTCCCTTTTCTTTAAAATAATTGAATCGAATAAGGTTTGCCCGCCCATGCGAACTGGAAGTTCCAAAGCGGATGCTTCTGAATATACCGGCCATAAAGGTTACATAATTATCCATCAGATCAACATCAATTTCACCCATATTCTGTAGCTCATTGACCATAAACAGTCCAAGGATATCTGCTTTGCTTTCTTCAATGGTTGTGGACATATCTTTTAAAGCTTCACGCACTTTCCCTTTGCCGTTAACGGTCTCCTTAATGCCTAATCCGTGAGCCACCTCATGAAACATGGTGTTTTCAAAAAAGGCATCAAACGTTACATGTTGTTGTTGTGTAGGATCAATAAGTTGATTTGAGATGGGCACCAGAATTTTTTCGAACTTAGCCCGCATGGAGTTTTTAAGTTGCAGTCTTCGGCTTCCTTTTTCAAGATGCACACGCTCGTCATTTGGCAGATTAATCGCTATGGTTTTGCTTCCGGCATTACAGTCACCGGCATAATATACGGCATCATAAGCACCCAAATCAGAATTTGCCCCGGGTACTTCCTGCCTATATTCTTCAGAAACCGGCAGTTTTTGTTGTAATCCCGGTAATAATGCTGCATACCGCTGCAAGCGTTCGCTCCATTCTTTGTCTTTAATTAAAATGTATGCTTCGTGGGCTGTTTTTATGCCAAATAATCCGTCTTCATAATTTTCTATAGGTCCTACTACAAAATCAACCAGATTGTTTTTCATTTCCATCCATGCCATATCACTTTCCAGATACTCGTCAGTCCGCAATGCCTGGGCACGAAGGTTCAGGTAATTTGCAAAATCAGGATCCTCGGCTAAAAGAGCTGCTTCCTCAAGCAAGGCTGCTGCCTGTTCAATCTCCTTTTCAAACATCTCATGGTACCATACAACCCTGAGGTTATTGTCGCTATCACGACGGATAAAAGTGTACAGGCTATTTTTATCCGGATTATCCAATGCTTCAAATTCTTTACGGCTCATATCCTGTGGATAAAAATTAGCCCCGTCAGGCTTGAGGCCTACCCCGACCAAAAAGGGCTGGTTGCCATTTAATCTTTCCCATGGCCCATAATTAATATTTACAAATTCCTTTGCCGGTTCCGATTCAATCCTCTCCAACAACTCATCTTTATCTCCATAGGCTTCATACCAGAACAATTCATCCATTATATCAGCAATCAGAAAAAAATTTATCAACATCTTTTTTTGATTTTCTGACAGAACGCTTGTATCTGTGGTTAATTCAAATTCAATAAATTCATTCACCTTATCTTCAACTGATTGTTCATCAATAGGTTTTAACACTTCATTTGTAGTACAGGCAGATAAAAAAAGAACAAAGCTAAAAGTACGAAGTACAAATCGATTCATTTGGTTTTATTTAAGAGATTTTCAATGATAATATATAAAACACCCATGTATATATACAAATATATATTACATAAAAATATATAAAAATGTTGATTCACATAAGAAATTGTGAATGAAATTTTGTTCGTGTAGAAGGAATCCCGGAAAAATAAGCCAAATGACGGAATAAGTTTAAAATGCTAAGCCAATTAGTAGGCTTTTGCAAATATTACTTTACCCTGAGAAGGTTCTCCGGAATAAACACATGTGCCAGATGTTTTATTACCATTGAGCGGAATGCAGCGGATGGTGGCCTTGGTTTCCTGCTTAATTTTTTCTTCTGTTTCGGCCTTTCCATCCCAATGAGCCATGATAAATCCACCTTTGGAATTAAGTACTTCTTTAAATTCATCGAAGTTTTCAACTTCGCGTGTATTTTCTTCTCTGAATTTAAGGGCTTTATCAAAAATTGTCTTCTGAATCTTTTTTAACAGATCTTCCACTGTATTTTCAATCGCGTCCATAGAATATATGCTCTTCTCAAGGGTATCGCGGCGTGCCACTTCCACTGAATTATTTTCCAAATCACGTGGGCCGATGGCCAATCGAACCGGAACGCCTTTTAATTCGTACTCAGCAAATTTCCAGCCCGGTTTATGGGTATCCCTGTCATCATATTTAACAGAAATGCCTTTAGCTTCCAGTTGTTTTTTAATGCCATTTGCCTTTTCGGAAATCTGTTGCAATTGTTCTTCCTTTTTATAAATAGGGACGATTACAACCTGGATTGGGGCCAGATTCGGAGGCAAAACCAATCCGTTATCATCAGAATGTGCCATAACCAGTGCACCCATCAACCGTGTTGACACACCCCAGGATGAAGCCCACACATAATCGAGGTTACCTTCCTTATTGGCAAATTTTACATCAAAGGCTTTTGCAAAGTTTTGTCCAAGGAAGTGCGAGGTACCTGCCTGAAGTGCTTTTCCATCCTGCATCAGTGCTTCAATGCAATAGGTATCTAGTGCACCGGCAAATCGTTCGCTCTCAGTTTTCACCCCTTTGATTACTGGAATTCCGAGGTAATTTTCAGCAAAATCGGCATATACATCCAGCATTTTCATGGTTTCTTCTATGGCTTCTTCCTTAGTAGCATGAGCTGTATGCCCTTCCTGCCACAAAAATTCTGCAGTACGCAGAAACAGACGGGTTCGCATTTCCCAGCGTACCACATTAGCCCACTGATTTACCAGGATAGGAAGGTCCCGATATGATTGAATCCAGTTTTTATAGGTATTCCAGATAATTGTTTCTGAAGTAGGGCGGACGACCAGTTCTTCTTCAAGCCGGGCGGTAGGATCAACAACAACCCCCTTGCCTTCTTCATCGTTTTTCAATCGGTAATGGGTTACAACGGCACATTCTTTGGCGAAACCTTCCACGTGATTAGCTTCTTTACTGAAAAACGATTTGGGTATAAACAATGGAAAATAGGCATTGGTATGTCCAGTATCTTTAAACATTTTATCAAGCTGGGCCTGCATCTTCTCCCATATAGCATAACCATAGGGTTTTATCACCATACATCCCCTTACTGCTGAGTTTTCAGCAAGATCGGCCTTGATAACCAAATCATTATACCACTGCGCATAATTCTCCGATCGTGAGGTTAAAACTTTCGCCATACTGTTTCTTTGGTATAGTATTTGTAACTTTGTTA
>CAZZBU010000056.1:0-23742 GCA_964652315.1 uncultured Bacteroidales bacterium | reverse complement strand
ATTGAGAATATTGTAGAAAACGAATACAAGTCGCTAAGCATTTCTTCAAAAATAACCGAAAAAAAGAAAAAAATGACGTTATATATCGAGCCCGACAAACTCCATAAATATGGTTTGTTTGATGTATCAAGGGGCAAAGAAATGATAAAAATTGGTTATGATAAAACCATCAAGGTTCTCACGGAAAAGTACAACTCAAAAAAATATGCATGATGAACTTTATAGGAACCTGATAGAAACCATGGTTTTATTTATTCTTGTAGCTTAAAAGACTGGGAAAACTAGAACAATGAGATTATAACTACATTGCCTTTTCCCTATAAAATAAAAAAAATGTCATCTTTCTTTTGGCAATACCTCACTTAAATCAGTTTATCGGACACAACAAAAAATAACCTTTCCGATCATTTAACCAAAATAATGATTATATTTTAATTGTTAATTTTGATTATATGGTAATCGTTGGACAAACAGGTAGAGAAGTTGATTACGGACAATATACAGGAGCTGTATTCACAAAGGATGGTATAAATACAAAAAATTACCTCATAAAGCCAGGAGATGAGGCTTTATGCGTTATGTCAGAAGACAGGCACACCATTGGCAGCATGCATTACGGTATGATCCCCTTTTGGTCAAATACTGAAAGATGCTTTGCAGAGGCGCCTATTGAAGGAAATAGAATTCCACAACCCCATGTTCCTCTAAAAAAACGCCTGATTCATGATCCGGCCTTCCGGAAAGCAATCCGTCGCTACCGGTTGATTGTTCCTGTAAATTATTTCATTCTCTGTGAAAACCAGCAGGCTTACCTATTCTTTCACCATGAGTTTTCCCTCTTCTCCCTGGCCGGCCTCTATGACTATCCACTAAGCCTGTCCAGGATTGAAACCGTAAAACCCGGCTTTGCCCTTCTCACCTGGCCGGCTTATGGCATTTTTAAATCGGTGGGTTTTAGCAGGGTGCCTTTTGTCCTTCCGGTAAACCGGCATAAAACATGGATACGCGATGGAATTTCGCTATTTGAAGTGACCCGGATGATGGTGCCTTATGACGATGCTTCAATCAATGCCTGTGCATTGGATGCCATAAAAGTAATGGCCGGAGAAAACAGCCGGGAAAGCATTCGTCCGGCTGGGAAACGACTCAAACCGGACCATGCCTGTGAACATCCGCAGGCAGTGCGTAGCAGTTTGCGCGAATATCGTCGTCAGCGGCATGAAATTAAAAAAAGCAAAGCCGGTGAAAACACTTCACTCTGGAGAAATACGGGACAATAAAAGAATGAATGCAGCTTCATAATAAAAATCAGGGGTTAGATTCGCCCTGGCTTTATTCAATCAATTTGCAGCCCTGTGACAAAGCTTTATCCATATATGAGCATTTTCAGGTTCATTTATCTTCTGGTACAATTCTGTTAAATACCTGTAAATATTGCAATCATTAGGATATAGAGATACTGAAACCTGGCGGCAGTGTTTGTTCAACCTTTCGCACACCACGAGCCAACAAGCCGTTTTTAGTTTGCAGGAGAGGTGACAAAACCATCCCTTAAAAATGCCAATCCGTCTAAAGCCTCCATATATTCACCCCGGCAAATTTTAGTCGCCAAATATTGAATCCATGTCCAGAACCTGTCTTCTATCCATTGACAATCAACAGTGGGTCAGAGGGCTTTTGTTGAATTCATTGTTTGCCGCACCTCTTGTGCATTGGTTAATTCGTAATTCAGGCTGAGTTTTTGTATTATAGTTTTGATGTATATGATTCAATGGCCTTAAACACAGGATGAGCAGGTTGAAATACATCCTGAAATAATTTTTTTGCTTCTTTAAAATTAGAATGGGCAGCCTGCACGTTTTGCAGGTTATAATGAATCACTCCCAAATAAAAACGGATGTTGGCTTTTATTTTTGTATCATCCTGCACCTGTTTCTGATCCTCCAAAAAACCAATCAACGCATTCATCCCATTGCTTTTACCATATATGGTTATTAAATCTTTATAAATCGTAGGATTTTCCGGATCCAACAAAAAAAATTCCTGAGTTAATTCTGCTGCTGACTCTTTATCGAGCATTACTGCCAGATCAAGCAAAGGCTTTAATGTGTAATAATTGTCCGATAATAATTCATTGGCAAGTTTATAATATTCCCAGGCCTTTTCCGGATCAGCCATTTCCTGATGAATAACCGCAATCATCCGGGCCGCATCTGCTTTGTATTCCGGATCTTCGTACAGTTTTAATGATTTCTCAGCACTTTTTATGGCATTCTCAGGCTGGTCAGTATACAAATATGCATAAGCCAGGTTATAATGGCTGGCAGGATGGTCTGTTTTAAGTTCTGTTGATTTTTCAAAGTATGGAATAGATCCGGCATACTGTTGATTCATGAGATGATAATAGCCCAACCCGTAAGTTGACCAATAATCAAACAACCGGTTTTCATAAGCTGTTTGATAATGCCGGGCCATCTTTTGAAGCACAGTGGAATCCGGTTGCAACCAATTTTCACCGTATTTCAGGTGTACCTGATGATAATAATTCCCAAGTGTTTTATGCAAGGAGAAGTTCTGTGGGTATTTTTCGATTAATGCCAAAAGTATGGAGTCGGCTTTAAAGGAAAACATGGTAAACTCGCCTTCACTGCCCCTGACATCCATGATTGTCTGATATTCTTCCAAATCGGTCAGGGCAAACATTTGGTGCATGACGCTGCTTACAAAATAGTCAAGAAATAAATCTGTTTTGGCAATGACGATTTTGGGATTTTCATTTTCCGGATCGGCCTCATTTAGTATATGAATGGCTGATTCGTACTGTTTATTATCAATTAGTTTTTCAGCCTTTTTAAGAGTTTTGGATTGACCAAAAGTTGCAACATGAAAGATTATTGCCAGGATAATTGTAAGAAATTTCATAATAAATGGATTTTGATATAAGGATGCAATGTACGAAATAATAAATAACTGGTACGCCAGATAATCAAAGACACTCTCAAAGCATCAAATGCATTCCTTATGCCTGCTATGCAGGAAGTCCCATAGTAAATAACTTACTTCCCTCCCAGCTTCTTACCACCAAGAATGCCCCAACCGCCACTGCCAATCAAAAAACCAAAAGCATACCAGGCACCATTGTTATTTTGGGCATACACAGTGATATCATCCCTGAAAAGCATCAGTACCAAATCAATGGGGGCAATAATGCCATGCCATAGTCCTCCCCAAAAATTATATTTGGTCCCTTCGAGGCAGGCCTCCACAGATTCTTTATTTGAACATGAAACCATCACTAATAGAAAGAATATCAGGAAAAATGGAATTAATCGATGTACGTTCGTTCTTTTCATGGCTACTTTTTTAACCAAAGATAGAAAACCTCTGTCAAAAATTTGCTTTTTTTGTATTTGCTAACTGGTGTCATGCCATTTTTACTTTTGCGGTTGAACCACGGCCAAGGTTTTCAACCCTTGGCAGGGTAGGCCCCATCAGTGGTCAACAACCCTGATGGTGGCCAGGCGACATAATAGTCTTGACATGACACTAACCTGTTTATTAACAAATACTATAACCTGTCATGAGAAAAGCATGTTTACTTTTGGTTTTATTACTTACCACCACAACGCTGGCAATGACACAAGAGACGGATTCGGAACAGCTTTTTTCCGAAAAAGCATTTTCAGGCCTGAAACTGCGCAGTATTGGTCCGGCATTGATGTCAGGCCGTATCGCTGATATTGCCATTCACCCTCAGGATAACAGCACATGGTACATTGCCGTAGGTTCGGGTGGGGTATGGAAAACTGAAAATGCCGGTACTACCTGGACACCAATTTTTGATGATCAGCCCGTCTATTCAATCGGCTGTGTTACCATTGACCCCTCTAATCCCAATACCATTTGGGTGGGTACCGGTGAGAATGTTGGGGGGCGACACGTCGGTTATGGCGATGGGATTTATAAAAGTACCGATGGGGGCGCCTCCTGGAAAAACATGGGTCTGACATTATCCGGGCATATCTCTGAAATCATCGTACATCCTGATAATTCAAACATTATTTGGGCAGCTTCCCAGGGCCCACTCTGGAACTCAGGCGGTGATCGTGGTGTGTATAAATCCACCGATGGAGGCAGAACCTGGAATAATATACTAAGTGTTAATAAATGGACAGGAGCCACCGATATGGCCATCGACAGCAGAAATCCCGATATCCTGTATGCAGCTACATGGCAACGTCACCGGACAGTGGCCGCCTATATGGGTGGCGGTGAAGGTTCCGGCATATATCGCACAGATGATGGTGGAGAAACCTGGACTCAACTGAAAAAAGGCCTGCCTGATTCTGAAATGGGCAAAATCGGTATTGCCCTATCACCTCAAAACAATGATGTAATCTATGCTGCCATTGAGTTGGACCGGCGTACCGGGGCTGTTTATCGTTCAACAACCCGCGGTGAGAGCTGGGAAAAACGCTCTGAAACCGTATCTGGTGGCACCGGCCCCCATTATTATCAGGAATTGTATGCCAGCCCTCATAAAGAAGGCCTTATTTACCTCGCTGATGTGCGCATGCAGGTATCGCATGACGGTGGCAAAACCTTTGCCCGCATGAAGGAGAAAAATAAACACTCGGATAATCATGCCCTGGCATTTCGTAAAGACGATCCGGATTATCTTCTGGTTGGCACTGATGGAGGTCTGTATGAAAGTTTTGATCATGCCGGCAACTGGCGTTATATTGCCAACCTGCCTTTAACCCAGTTCTATAAAGTAGCTGTAGATGACGCAGAGCCGTTTTATAACGTGTATGGCGGCACACAGGATAACAATACCCAGGGCGGACCATCACGCACGGACAATGTCCATGGTATCCGCAATGCCGACTGGTTTATCACCGTGTTTGCCGACGGGCACCAGCCTGCAACAGAGCCCGGTAATCCCGATATCGTTTACTCTGAATGGCAGCAGGGAAATCTGGTTCGTACCGATCGTACAACCGGCGAAGTTGTTTACATTCAACCCCAACCCGGAACGGGCGAAAAACATGAACGGTTTAACTGGGATGCTCCTATTCTGGTAAGTGCATTTGATCCGGCCAGGATTTACTTCGCATCCCATCGTGTTTGGCAATCGGATAACCGGGGAGACTCATGGATGCCCATCTCTGAGGATCTGACCCGTGACGAAGAACAGGTGCAACTCCCCATTATGGGCACTACCAAAGGATGGGATGCAGCCTGGGATTTATATGCCATGTCGGACTATAATACCATCACATCGCTTTCAGAATCGCCGGTACAGGAGGGCATCCTTTATGCCGGTACAGACGATGGCCTCATTCAGGTGACGACAGATCATGGAAAAACATGGCGGAAAATAGAAGTTGGCAACCTACCGGGTGTCCCTGAAACAGCTTTTGTTAACGATATCAAAGCTGACCTGTACGATGCCAATACTGTGTATGTGGCACTTGATAATCATAAATTCGGTGATTTTAAACCTTACCTGCTCAAAAGTACCGATTTGGGTAAAACCTGGAAATCCATTGCAGGGAACATTCCTGACCGGACACTTATCTGGCGCATGGTACAGGATCATAAGCAACCGGATTTGATCTTTGCAGCTACTGAGTTTGGTATTTATTTCACTGTTGACGGGGGCCAAATTTGGACAAAACTCAGCGGCAATGTACCCACCATTTCCTTCCGTGACCTGGCCATCCAAAAACGCGAAAACGATTTGGTAGGTGCTTCTTTTGGACGAGGATTTTACATTTTTGACGATTACAGCATCTTGAGAGAAGTAAACAAAAAAACCCTTGAACAGGAAGCAGCTTTGTTTTCAACGCGTGATGCCTGGTGGTACATTCCCCGGCCGGTATTAAGCTTCAGCGAATCACCCGGCTCTCAGGGAGCTGCTTATTATGTTGCTCCCAACCCGCCTTTTGGAGCAGTTTTTACCTATTACCTGAAGGAAGGATTTAAAACCAGGGAAGAACAGCGGCAAGAGGGCGAAAAGAAAATGAAAGAGGCTGGTAGGGCTGTCAATGTACCTGATTGGGAAACACTTGAAGAAGAAATCACCAGCCCTGAACCTGTTATTTGGTTAATCGTAAGAGATTCAGAGGGTAATGTCATACGAAGAATACCAGGCCCGGTAAAAAAAGGGTTCCATCGCGTGGCCTGGAACCTGCGTTATCCTGCAAACAAAGCAATTGGCATTAATGAAAAAATCCCTGTTGAACCGGCACATGGGTTTTTAGCACCTCCGGGAACCTATTCGGTAACCTTATCTAAAGAAATAGAAGGGAAAGTGACTGAGTTGGGCGGACCGGTTGAATTCGAAGTGAAACCTCTGCGTAAAGGTGCTTTAAAAGGAAGTACACCAGATGAAACAGCAGCTTTTTGGGAAGAAATATCGGCATTGCAACGCGAAATCTCCGTTGTTTACCTGTCGCTCGAAAACCAGCTTAAAAAGGTAAAAGCCTTGGAATATGCATTGAACCAGGCCAGGCTTGCACCGGGTGAAACTGATTCATTGCTTTACACTATCCGGAAGGAATTGCTTGCACTTGAAGCTGAGATTAAGGGGCCAAAAGCTAAAAATGAAATTGGCGTGCGCTATCCCCCTACTGTTATGGATCGCCTTAATGTAGCAGTAACCGGTACAAGTTATGCCACTTATGGCCCAACACCAATGCATCGGGAAAGCCTGGCGCTGGCCGGTAATGAATTGATAAAAATCAAAAACAGGTTATCACAGATTATTGAGAAAAAAATTCCTGAGTTGGAAAATAAACTGAAGGCAGTGAATGCCCCTTATGTAAAGTAGTGATTGTACGATAATTTCTTGTTGGAGGTTTTCCTTCTCATTGTTGTCATCTTTGGTTAATTGAATGAAAAAATTATAAAATTTAAGTAAGAGGTTGCGGTTTTTAGCGGCAGATGTGCTTCCGTCCGGAACAAATAATAAAAATTCAACATTTTTTGAAAAATCTTTTCCTATGTTTGTCAGCGAAAAACTTTGAGGAAGAATGGAGAAATATAAAGGGGAAATCCTTCCGGGATGTGCATATCCTCTGGGTGCAACATGGGATGGTAATGGAGTGAATTTTGCATTGTACAGTGCACATGCTGCCGCTGTTACTTTGTGCTTGTTTCAGGATGCAAATGACAATGAAGAATATGTGCAAATTAACCTGTCGGAACGCACGGAATTTATCTGGCACATATACCTTCCGGGAATAAAACCCGGCCAGATTTATGGTTACAGGGTAGATGGTGATTTTGCTCCGGAAAAGGGCCATTTATTTAATCCTAACAAACTGCTTGTTGATCCCTATTCCAAAGCTATAACAGGAGCCACCCTGGTAACTGATGTAATGCATGGCTTTGTTCAACCCAAAGACAAAAAAACGCTTCCTTTTGAAAAGGATATGCGTAACAGTGCGGCGGTGATGAACAAATGTGTGGTTATTAACAATCAGTATGACTGGGAAAACATCCAAAAACCAAAGATACCGGCTCATGAAACCATCATTTACGAAGTCAGCGTAAAAGGCTTTACAGCCAGGCATCCTGAAATCCCGGCAAGCGAAAGGGGAACCTTTAAAGCCATGGCATCGGAGCCTGTCATAAATTACGTTAAGTCGCTGGGAGTAACAGCTATTGAACTGCTTCCCTCCCATCATTTTGTGCATAATGCATTTTTAATAAAGCACGGGCTCCGAAATTACTGGGGGTACAATACCCTTGGATTTTTTGCACCTCATGCCGAATATTCTTCCAGTGGTTCATTAGGCCAACAGGTGGATGAATTCAAGGATATGATAAAAACATATCACCGTGCCGGACTGGAAGTAATCCTTGATGTGGTTTATAACCATACCGGCGAAGGCGATCACCTGGGCCCAACCCTTTCCTTCCGGGGAATTGATAATGCATCCTATTACAGGCTGAACCCAAAAAACAAGCAATTGTATGTAGATTACACAGGCACCGGCAATACAATCAACATGCAAAACCCCCGATGCCTGCAACTGATAATGGACAGCCTAAGATACTGGGCAACTGAGATGCAGGTGGATGGGTTCAGGTTTGATTTGGCATCCACGCTTGGTCGTGGTAAAGAAGCGGTACAGGAGGATGCTGCCTTTTTCCATGCCATTCAGCAAGATCCCGTGTTGTCGAAATGCAAACTAATCGCTGAACCCTGGGATTTAGGCCCTGATGGTTACTGGGTAGGCAAATTCCCTTCACCCTGGTCCGAATGGAATGGTAAATACCGCGATACTCTGAGAAGGTACTGGAGAGGTGATGAAGGACAGATGAAAAAACTTGCCCTGCGAATGAACGCCAGTCCTGATTTGTATCAAAAATATGATAAATCCCCTGGCGCATCCATCAATTTTATTACCTGCCATGATGGGTTTACACTGAATGATTTGGTTTCATACAATAACAAATACAATATTGCCAATAAGGAAGGTAACCGTGATGGTGACAATCACAACAACAGCTTTAATTATGGCGTGGAAGGTGAAACGAATGACAGCGCTATAGTAAGCATTCGCGAAAAACAAAAGCGCAATATGTTGTCGAGCCTCCTGTTCAGCCACGGAATTCCGATGATTAGTCATGGCGATGAATATGGGCGAACTCAACATGGAAACAACAATGCATATTGTCAGGATAGTGAAATAGCCTGGATGGACTGGAACCGGACAGATCAACAAAACAACCTGTTTGAGTTCGTGAAAAAGGTTATTTCAATCAGGAAAAAATACCCGGAATTATCACCGCAAAAATACCCCGGAAATTCATTTTCAGATGAAAAGGTACCAGATAATATCCGCTGGATAAATCCGGATGGCACGGATGCAACAGAAGTGGAATGGAATTGCGTTCATACACGCACAACAGGCATGTTATTAAACGGAAATCATCTGTCTGAAAGCACTAAAACCAACAAAAATTCAGGAGGAAATACTTTGTTGCTCATCCTGAACAGTTTTTGGGAAACTGTGAATTTCAAAATGCCCGATTATAAAGAAAATGGCAGTTGGGAAATCCTGTTGGATACTTCCCTGCCCAAAGCCGAAACGCTTGATAAGGTGGTAAATTCATATCCGGTGGAAGCCCGCTCTGTGGTGTTGTTAAGAAGATAAAATCCGTAATATTTTATTTTGCTTATGAAAATCAACGGTTTCTTTAGCGAAAAAGGTGTTTTGTTTCTGTTTTAAAATAACGTAAATTCGTAAGCAGGAACTTCATTTGTGCTTTTTTTCAGGCTGAACTTTAAAGCTGTTGGCTGAATTTATTTACCTTTAGAAAATTAACTGAAAACTATAACTTATGCTACAGGAACGATTTGTTGCTTATCTTGAAAATGGGATAAAGGAAAACTGGGAGATCACAGCCCTTTCGGATTACCAGAGTGAATCATTTACTTATGGTGAAGTAGCACGTGAAATAGCCAGAATTCATTTTTTGTACCACAACCTGGGCATTAAATCAGGAGATAAAATTGCACTTGTGGGCAAAAACTCAGCACGGTGGTGCATTGTGTATCTTGCCACAGTAACTTATGGTGCCGTAATTGTACCCATTTTGCCGGATTTCACCCCGGAGGATATCCATTTTATTGTCAATCATAGCGATTCAGTGCTGTTTTTTTGTTCAGATGCCATATTTGAAACTCTGAAATTTCAGGAAATGGATCATATCGCTGGTGTTATCTCCGTTAACCATTATACCATTCTTGATGAAAAAAACCAGCAGCTATCAAAAAATTTCAACGCATACGAAGATTTTATTAAAAACAAATTCCCCCAGGGATATCAGGCCAAAGACTTTAACCCTCCTGTAACTGAAAACGACAAACTCGCCGTAATTAGTTATACTTCAGGTACCACCGGCTTTTCCAAAGGAGTAATGTTATCGCACAACAGTTTGGCTGCCAACATCCGGTTTGCACAAAATCACATGCCATTGAATCCGGGTGACAGAATTGTATCGTTTTTGCCCCTGGCGCATACTTACGGATGTGCATTTGAGTTTTTGTTTCCTTTTTCCATTGGTTGTAGCATCACCATTTTAACCAAAACGCCTTCCCCAAAAATTATTACCCAGGCATTTAAAGAAATACGGCCTGCATTGATTCTTTCTGTTCCCCTGGTGATTGAAAAAATATATAAAAAGCAGATCATTCCTGTGATTAAGAAACCTCACATGAAAATATTGCTATCGATACCCGGCTTAAAAAATATTATCCTTTCAAAAATCCGTAAAAAGCTTACCGGTGTATTTGGAGGGAATTTTACCGAGGTTATTATTGGTGGGGCGCCTTTTAATCCTGAGGCAGAGCAGTTTTTCAAAAAAATGAAATTCCGGTATACAGTTGGCTATGGAATGACGGAATGTGGCCCGCTTATCAGTTATGCTGCCTGGGATGAGATACCCCGCGGTTCATCAGGAAAGCCTGTGGATACCCTGGAAGTGAAAATTGATTCCCTCAACCCCGCCAAAGAAGCTGGTGAAATCATCCTACGAGGTGAAAATGTAATGGAAGGATATTACAAAAACAAGGAAGCCACCGATGAAATCATCGATAAGGATGGCTGGTTGCACACCGGTGATTTAGGTTTGATGGATGAGCAGGGTTTTATTTACATCAAAGGACGCACCAAAAGCCTTATTTTGGGTGCCAACGGTAAAAACATCTATCCCGAGGAAATTGAAGCCGCCTATAATAATCGGTGGGGTGTTGCAGAAACAGTGTTAGTTCATAGAAAGGAAAAGCTGGTCATGTTAATCTATCCTGAAATAGAAGTACTGAAGGCTTATGGAATGGAAGAATCAGAGTTTCCTGAACTATTTGAACGGTATAGAAAAGAAATTAATAACACCATACCGGGATACATGAAGGTATCATCTGTTGAGATTCATGAGGAAGAATTTGTCAAAACTCCTAAAAGAAGCATTAAGAGGTATCTGTATCATTAAAAAAAATCATTCCCTTTTCTACGCGCTTTTTTTTCTGCATGCTGCTTTTTTTCTTCAAGCCGTTGCTTTTTTGCGGCTTTTGAAGGTTTTGTAGGTATTCTTTTTTTACGCTTTCGCAATGCCTCGCCTATCAGGCTGTAAAACCGCTGCAGGGCAAGGTCCTTGTTTTTATGCTGACTACGGTGTTCTTCAACTGAAAAATACAGTTGCCCCGACCGATTGATTTTATTACTCAGTTTCGAGAACAACGTTTCTTTTTCCCAGGACGACAGCAAATCAGATGAGGCAATATCGAAAAATAATTCAACTTTTGATTCTGTTTTGTTAACGTGTTGTCCACCCGGTCCGCCACTACGGGAAGTCCGGAATTCAATTTCGTGTTCAAAAGGCCTTTCTGTAATTGGAATCATGATTGTTTGGAAATCAACAGAAATAAAATACAAATAACTGATAAAAGCAATGCCGGCTCAGTAAGGATAACTCCTATAGAAAGAAATGTTTTTTCTGTCCCTCATTTATTACCTGTAAAGATAAAAAATAACCAGGGGTTATTCTTATGGTGCGTACATAAAAAATCCGCAAATTTAAACCGCTATGGCATAACATTTTAATGTAGAAAACGTATGCTTAGAAAGAAAAAATATGCTTTTGGTATGAAATTTGGAATTTACTTCTGGATATATAAGTCGGTAATTATTCCCTCCTTCTGTTTCGATATCACCTGGTTTCCACTACTTCCCCAAAACATCTACATTTATACAAGTAATTTAAAATCAGCTTATTGATATAAATGGCATATCCTTTGTAATTCATTCATTAAAGCAATTGTTGAACTCGTCTGGTGATACAGACTAAAAAATTAAGGCCATGAAAAAAGTTTTTACCATAACAGCAATACTGCTAACCCTGACAATAGGATTGAGTATGGGTCAAAGCAGAAGAGCTTCCGAACAGAGAAGCAGTAACCAACAACGTGAGATGAAAAGCACACCGGCCAAAAGAGAAAACTCCCGGACTGAAAGCATAAGGCGCTCCAGGAATGAATCTGTGAACCGGTCAGCAACATCGCGGAGCAACAATACCGAGCTTCAGAATCGCAGAAACAATCAACGTCAGCCTTCAGCAGTAAGGCCAACACGGCAGGACCCGCAACGTCAGACCAGAAAAACGGAACCTGCTGATAACAATACCCGCGAAAGTCTCCGTCCACGGCCTGAACGCAACGAACGTACTACCTCGCCTTCAAGAAGCAATGAGCGCCCTGAAGTGAACCGTCAACGTGAATACCACAACCGCGACCGGAATGTGCAAACGCATCATAACAGAAGCAATGAAGCCAGAAGCGCTAACAGAAATCATTACAAATCGTCCAGAAAGTATGTTAAGCGCCATGACCGGGTACATTACCGAAGAGGATATACACCCCGTAGCCGGGAATATCGTGCAACCCATCATGTATACCGCAGACCGGTACATGTTGACATCGTTTGGTCACCCAGAGTATATCATGAATACCGTGTTATCTACCCTGAATTACGGCACTGGCGATATAACCGTCACTACAGGATACACACTATCTCAGCGTACGACGCCTATTACCATATTGGAGAAATCCGACGGGTATACGGAAGGGTAAGTGACGTATACTATGAACCCCGGACAGATGAATACTTCCTGTATATTGGAGATTATTATCCATACCACGATTTGAGCATTGTAGTACCGGGTCATATTGCCCGCATGTACAGCCGGCGTCCCCTATGGTATTTCAAAAGAGGACATATTGCAGTTACCGGCCTTATATCAGTTTGGGACGAGTCACCTGAAATTGTAATTGGAAGAGGAAGTCAGCTGACTGTATATTAAAGAAGACAAACAAAAAAAGCCGCTTTGAGCGGCTTTTTTTTTATAGTTTAATAATGGCACCAATAGTAAAACCTGAAACAGAAACAATATTACCTGCATTAGCTCCAAAAC
Source organism: uncultured Bacteroidales bacterium (assembly GCA_964652315.1). Classification (GTDB taxonomy): domain Bacteria; phylum Bacteroidota; class Bacteroidia; order Bacteroidales; family JAAAOM01; genus CAZZBU01. The sequence goes on along the minus strand of CAZZBU010000056.1, from coordinate 10,758 downwards.
TAAAATTTCGAGAACGATCCTTAACTTCCAGGCCATCTGTTAATTCAGTAATTTCAGTGGCAACGCTGGCATTGAAACTTAACCCGTTAATGTATGCTTCAAGATTAACCCGTTCAGATAGTTCATACGAAATACCAGGCGATGCCGATAAACTGAGTGAACGGTATTTAGGACCATCTGTGGTAGTATTACCAACCTCTTCGAAAGAAGAACCAAAGTCCACTCCGGCCCGGCCTTCGGCAAATGCCGAAAATTTATTCATACGAAGGGCATAATAGCGGACAAAAGGGAAAAACCCAACACCTGAATTCACCTGAAGTTGCTCAGGATCCGTGTCTGTTCTTACAGCATCCCGTGATAAACTCAAAATTCCACCTACCAATAAATCTTCGCTTAAAAAATAGCCGACTTTAGGATTGAAACTGAAATCATTGTATACAATAACATATTCATCCTCTTCTCCCAGGCTGCTCTTTTCTGCGGTGCTTGAAAAACTGAAGCTACCTCCTATAATGTATTGAGAATACCCTATTAAACACGAGGTAAAAAGAATCACAAATGATGTAACAAGTTTTTTCATAGTGTAAAGTTTAACGTTAAAAATAAAATTGAAACAAAAATACAAAGAGAAAAACGGAATTTTTGTACTCTTTCCCGTATTTTTCATATTTAAGTTCACAAATACCTGTTAACCCAAAAATACAGGTTACAGGATTCGAATTGGTTCTATACAGTGATAGCAAGTCTTGTGGATTACATCAGGATTAAAAATCTTCAATCCACCAGCAGGATTTTCCATGAGTGAGCGTCATTCATGGAATTAATCGCTTAATCTATCCTTGAAAATTTTCTCGAATTTTTCAATTTTTGGCGTAATTACGAAAGAACAATAGGGTTGGTCGGCATTGTTCTCATAATATTCCTGATGATAATCTTCAGCTTTATAAAAGGCTTCAAAAGGCGTTATTTCGGTAACGATGGGATTATCCCAAATACCGGCAGAATTCAGCCTTTCCTTGTATTTTTTTGCCAGCTCCTTTTGTTTCTCATTATGATAAAATACGGCAGACCGGTATTGCGTTCCAACATCATTTCCCTGCCGGTTTGGGGTAGTCGGGTCATGGGTTTTCCAAAACACTTCAAGTAATTCTTCAAATGAAATTACCTCCGGTTCAAAAGTAATCTGCACCACTTCAGCATGGCCGGTCCTGCCCGAGCATACCTCTTTATAAGTTGGATTTTTTATTTTTCCTCCGGAATAACCTGATACAACAGATTCTACCCCTTCAAGCCGGCTGAAAATAGCTTCAACACACCAGAAACAACCGGCACCAAACGTCGCCTTTTCCATATTTTTAAACTTTTTTATCGCATTCCTTTTTTCACTGCATTTAATATCTGGAAATGCCTGCAAGGATATGGCTCCAAAAGTAAGCATAATTAAAAACAAAACTGGTATCTTTAATACTTTCATTGTTTTCTACGTTCATCCTTTTGTAATAATAACATAAACATGCTTTATTTGTTGTATGATAATTAGCGTTAGCCGACTACGGATATTCCGGCATTCTACGGTGAATGGTTCATGAAAAGTCTACGCGAAGGAAAAATCCGAATCAGGATCCGTAGGGATAAAATCTTAAATCTTCCTAACAATAGGTACCTGCCTGATGTTACAACTTTACAAACATGATTAATCACAAAGCCATGGAAGCCTTATTTTACGAAACGCTGAAGAACAAAAAAGTAAAATGCTGTTTATGCCCGCATGAATGCATTATTGCGGACGGTAAACTGGGTATTTGCGGCGTACGCGAAAACAACAACGGCAAACTGATTGCAGCGGCTTATGGTAAAGTATCCGCTTTAAACGTTGATCCCATAGAAAAAAAACCGCTCTATCATTTTTTCCCCGGAAAACAAATACTCTCTGTTGGCGGATATGGATGTAACCTTGCATGCACATATTGTCAGAACTGTTCCATTTCTCAAGTAAAAAACCCACATGTATTAAAAGAAGAAATAACCGACATCAACCTACTTGTTAAAAGAGCCATGACCATTGTTGATAATATTGGAATAGCATACACCTATAATGAACCTGGAATCTGGTTCGAATACATGCTGGACATTGCTAAAGAAGCTGTACATCACAACCTGAAAAATGTGATGGTTACCAATGGTTATTTAAATAAAGAACCATTGGCAGAAATCCTCCCTTACATGGATGCCTTTAATGTAGATCTCAAGGGCTTTACCCCCGTTTTTTTCAAAAAATATACAAAATCGACCATGGAACCGGTACTTAATATGTTAAAAACCGTAAAAAAAAGTGGAAAGCATCTGGAAATAACACATCTGGTTATCACGAATTTAAATGACCATCCTGGTGATTTCAAGGCCATGATTCATTGGTTGGGTGATAATTTGGGTAAAGACGTTCCCTTACATATCTCAAGGTATTTTCCGAATTATAATCTAACTGAAAAGGCCACGGATGTGGACACCCTGGAAAAGTTTTATCACATTGCAAAAAAAAGGCTCGATTATGTCTACCTGGGTAATGTGCAGCTCCCTGGCACTGAAAACACAATTTGTCCTAAGTGCGGTACCCTTCTGATTGACCGTAGAGGATATCAAACGAACCTTGTGGAGCTAACTATTGATTGTAAATGCAGTCAGTGTCTTGAAGAAATCCCTGTAGTTTTATCAAGATGATGTACTAAAAAAGGCCTAATCAGATAATCAACCGATTAGGCCTTTCCGTTCTTAGTTAGTAAAGGCAAGTGTTAGCTATATATCTTAGCTAATTATTCTTAGGTATCAAATAAAAATTTCTGAATTCCATGGGGCCACCTTCGCTCTGTAAGCCAATCATTCCTTCGGTTACAGAAGTTTCTGTAGCTTTATTCTGCAATACATCGTTCACCCAAAGGGTAATGGTACTGTCTTCAACGCTTATTTTATACGTGTTCCACTGACCTGCTTCCTTTTCAGAGGTATCCTCATATTTGGGCACTACGATGGTGGTTGTATCTGTCAGTTCTTTAAATGATGTTCCGCCCATGGCTACAAAATCACCCGCATTGGTATGCATGAGTTGGGCTTCTATTGTTGCAGGCCACAGTGTATCAGGCTGCTGCATATGCAAGAGCACACCACTGTTTTTTGGTTCTTCAACCCACCGCCATTCAACAAAAAGATCATAATTATCATAACTATCGGTGGTACGGATATAACCGAAGGGCATTCCGGTAGTATATAAAAGATTATTTCTTACCGACCAGACTTCGTCCTTATTATAGGAAGTATCTTCAATATATACTTCAAGGCCGCTTAAATCGTTCCCATTAAAAAGAAATACTGTATCGGAGGTTGCATTGCTATTCTCTTGCATATTATTATTTCCGCTTTTGCATGAAGATGCAATTGCTAAAATAATCAGAGACGCAAAAACGATGAGTGTAGAACCTGTCTTTTTCATTTGTAATACATTATGCACGGACAAAGATATAAAAATCTTTTAATTAACAAATATTAACATTTAAAATCCTCTTCCCGGATGGACAAAACACGATATACCTGAGCTATGGCAGATTTAAACTTGAATCTAGAGGGTTTGAAACACCTTTTGAAGTAATTTTTTAGTGGCAATAATGCCTTCATCCTCTGATAGCTGCTGCCCTGAATACTCAATTCCTATATATCCGTTATAGCCGGAATCTTTCACTATCTTTAGCATGCGATAGTAGTCAATGTTTTTTTCATTGCCCTCTTCATCAAAATCCCCGGATTTGGCACTTACTCCTTTTGCAAAGTCCATTAACTCACGAACACCTTTATATTTGTCGTATTCCTCCAGGCATTCCCTTTGGCCGGTTTCGGGATTTATTCCGTATTCAATACAAAAATTTCCAAAATCAGGCAAGGTACCACAATTAACCACGGCTACCTTTCTGATAACATTTGACAGCCATTGTCCGTCAGAAGAGTACCCACCATGGTTCTCAACGATGATGTTGATCCTTTCTTTCTCCGCATATTCAGCAAGCAATCCAAGTCCACTGATTGCAGCATCAGCAACCTCCTGTGCTGTACCTTCACCACGTGCGTTGACGCGTATGGAATGACAGCCAAGGTATTTGGCTGCTTCGACCCACTTATAATGATTTTCTACAGCTTTAATCCTTACTTTGTCATCCAGGCTGCCCAAATCACCTTCATTATCTACCATTATCAATACGTTAACCACACCCAAATCTGAAGTCCTTTCCTTTAGTTGTTGCAAATAGGGTGTTTTTGCTGATTCGAAAAAAGTATTTACATATTCTACAGCATGAATATCAAAATCATTGACTGCCTTGGCCGGAAATTCAAGGTTGGTAAGCAATCCCTGTTGAAGCGTCCGGTGCAGCGACCACTCAGCAAGGGAGATGTCAAATTTGTTTTGGCTACACGAAGCAAATGCCGGCATCGCAGAGGCAGATAATGCTATTCCTGTGGAATATGTTAGGGTTTGAGATAAAAACTGACGTCGTTTCATAAAGCAGTGTATTTTAATCAGATTAAAAAAACATTTATAAAAATAAAAAAAAGGCCGCAACATTTCAGCTACGACCTTTAAAAAGTTATAAAATGGGACTATTACAATTCCTTAATTTTTATATCGCGGAACCAAACATCATCACCGTGGTCCTGAAGGCCAATATATCCTTCCTGCGCAACATTGGCCCAATCCGGATTCAACTCAGGGAATTTACTGTCAGCAACCATTTCTTCCCATTCGGGAGTCCACAGATGATACTCCAGCACGGTTTCACCATTCTGACGATGAACGACAGTGCCTTTATAAACGATAATTTCAACAGAATTCCACTCACCTGCAGGCTTAGTATTCTGCGGATCAGCAGGAATGAGATCGTACAATGAACCTGCTTTGCGGTTTCCATCTTTACCGAGCATAGCATCCGGATGACGTTCATTATCAAGCACCTGCATTTCGGGGGCCGTCTTCCAGATAAAATCAGGGCCTTCCTGACCAAGGTAGAAGATACCGGAATTACCTCCTTCAGAAATTTTCCATTCGAGTTTCAGATGGAAATTGTCGAATTTCTGGTCATAGATAATATCACCGCCATCAATAGCACCGGCTTCACCCCGGCCAGAACCCTGACAGTGAATGGTACCATCAACAATTTCCCATGCCCCAGGCAGGGAGTCTTTCATATATCCTCTCCATCCTTCTGCATCTTCTCCGTCAAAGAGCAACCGCCAGCCTTCTTCACGCTCTTCTTCAGTAAGTGTATTTGGAGCTGAAGCATCTTCGACAGTATCCTCAACCTCAGGTACATCAGTACCAGCTTCCTGTTTACCTGTATTCTGACATGAACTGAACATAGCCACGGTAAAGACAACAACCGCTGCTAACATTTGAAGTTTTTTTGTCATTTTGCTTTGTTTTAAAAATTAATAATAGGTTTAATTAGTAAATATTTATGCAGGCATTGGAGGTAACGACCATCCATCACGATAGGTATGTTTCACTAATTCTGCAGCGTAAGCTTTTGCTGATACAGGCTCTGTCCAGTCTTTTGCAAAAGTAGGATGCCCGTCATGAATGGTGAACCCGTCCTCAATAACAGTCCTGATTTCTTCGCTGTCAGAAATATTGGTAAACTGCATATTCTCACCATCCCATTCAAGCACTTTATTAAGGTTTTGCAGACGAACAGCCATAACGCCCATAACCACCATTTCGTTAAACGGACCGGCTTCAGCGAAGGAAGATGTTGTGGGTTTACGGTTTTCCGGGCTTTCTTTACATGCACGTGCCCAGTCTTTCTCGTGTGCACCTTCATGCCATGCGAGACCCATTTCTTCTTCAACACGCCTTTCGGTTTTGGGTACGTCTGGTAATTCTCTTCCGATAATTTCAGGTTCAACACCATAGCAGCCTGTATGCAGAACACCTTTGGTTCCATAGAAGAATGTGCCGCCACCGGATTTATTCGGATTTTTTCCGGCTGGCCATCCTTCGGGCAACATGGGCTTAATACCGCCATCATACCAGTATACATCAACCTCTGGCATTTTCAATTTAGCATGTTTATCGCGTTCCGGGAAGGTAAGTTTTACCGACTGAGCTGTTGGGGCGCTATCTCTAAGCAATAAGGTTGAGCTACCCTGAACTTTGGTAGGATAACCTAATTTAAGTCCTTCGAAAACAGGATGAAGAATATGGCAGGCCATATCACCAAGTGCTCCTGTACCGTAATTCCACCAACCACGCCAGTTCCATGGATGGTAAATCTCATTGAAAGGAACCATTTTTGCCGGCCCGGTGAATAAATCCCAGTTCAGGGTATCCGGCACCCAGTGTCCCTGCTCAGGTGTGTTCAATCCCTGAGGCCAAATAGGACGGTCAGTGAATGATTCAACGCGTGTTACTTCACCAATGGCACCACTCCATAATATTTCGCAGGTTTTGGCAACGCCAGGCCCTGATGCACCCTGATTCCCCATTTGGGTGGCAACTTTGTACTTTTCTGCAAGTTTAGTCAACAACCTTGATTCATAAACTGAGTGTGTCAAAGGCTTCTGAACAAACACATGCTTACCCATTGTCATCGCATGAGCAGCAATGATAGCATGTGTATGGTCAGCAGTAGAAACCACTACAGCATCAAAGTCATCTTTCATCTCATCGTACATCACGCGCCAGTCCCAATAGCGCTTGGCTTTTGGAAAATAATCAAAAACACGCTTGGAATACCTCCAGTCCACATCACAAAGCCCAACGATGTTTTCTGACTCAAGATTCTTAAGGTTAGCAAAACCCATTCCACCAACGCCAACACCTACAACATTGAGTTTATCGCTGGGTGCTGTATGACCTAATCCTGAAACAACATTGCTGGGCACTATGGTAAGACCCGCAGCGGCAATAGTAGAATTGCCAATAAACCTTCGACGTGAGATCGAATTGTCCTTCTTTTTATCCATAATTTTATTTTTACGGTTACAGTTAGTACTATTTTCTAAAGAATACAAATATCAAAAATAAAATAGTGATATGAAAAATAAAGTTAACATTTTCTTCCATGAATGGTTGAAAAAACTACATGAAAGTATTTTTTGCTCATTCATGAATGGCAACAAACATACTCTTTTATTAATTTTTTATAAATCCATTTCGCTCCGGAGAAAAAATATGTTTCTTTTGTTCATTATTAACTAAAAATTAAACGCAATGAGAAAAATGACTTTAAGCCTGGCAGGCTTACTTATAGTGATGCTCACATACGGTCAGAATGACAGACACCCTGAGACTACAGAAATATGGGAACCCGTTCCGCCTAAAGTAACAACAGGTGAACAGGGAGCAGCACCATCGGATGCCATCATTCTGTTTAATGGTAATGATTTATCTAAATGGCAATCAACCGAAGGTGGAGAAGCCAAATGGAAGGTTGAAAATAATGCCGTTACTGTTGTACCTCAATCGGGAGCCATAAAAACGAAAGATAAATTCGGAAGCTGTCAGCTGCATATCGAATGGCGATCGCCTTCAGAGATAAAAGGCGAAGGTCAGGGGCGCGGCAATAGTGGAATATTTCTAATGGAACGGTATGAGCTTCAGGTACTGGATTCGTATGAAAGCAAAACCTACCCCAACGGTCAGGCAGCATCCATCTACAAACAATACATACCGCTTGTAAATGCCTGCAAAGCACCTGGCGAATGGCAAACCTATGATATTATTTTTACGGCACCTACATTTGGCGAAGATGGACGAATGACCACTCCTGCACGATTTACCGTGTTACACAATGGTGTACTTGTTCAAAACAACGTCGCACTTCTTGGCCCAACTGAATATATTGGTATGCCGGTGTATAAAGCCCATGAAGAAAAAGCATCAATTGTTTTGCAAGACCATGGCAATCCGGTGAGTTTCAGAAATATCTGGATACGGGAATTGTAGGAGGACATGGAGCAGAGAGTGAGTTTGAGTTTGAGTGGAGAAGTAAAGAAGTTTTGAAGTGGAGGGGTTTTGAAGTGGAGGGGTTTGAAGGTGATGGGTTTGAAGGTGATGGGTTGATGAAATGTATGCTCATAAAAGACAACACGATTGCTTGATTATTTGATGTGCTGATTGCTTGATTATTTGATGTGCTGATTGCTTGATTACCGCTCTCGTCCTTCAGATTCCACCCTACAGTTACTAAAACTCGGGTTCAAATAAATGCATCTTCCGTCGGCAGGTTGCTCATTAATCCTAATGTGCGACACATCGCGACGGGTTCGCATATCCTATCGTCTACCCAGGGCGTCGCTTCATAAGCCTGCGGCTTATTGGCTTTGCCCTGGGCTGGGCTTGTATGTATGCTATCAACTTTAATAACCCTATGCGCTATGCTCCATGCCCTATGCACTACCGATTACCGATTACCTCTTTCTGATCCATTGCTACTAACCTTATTCACTCATTCACTTCCACCTTCGAGCTATCAGCTATTCCCTTACACTATCTTCTCCTTCTCTGCGTCCCAATAAACCGTACGCCCTTCACGGAGTGCCATCGTAGCCATGTGTGCTGTAATGGCTTCTTCAAATCCCTGATCGATATCACAGCTGGGCTGTTTATTCGTGCGGATACAATCCAGCCATTCGGCAACATGCAGGTGTGTAGTATCCACGCGTTTACCGCCACGGTATGTATAAAGCAGCCCACGGCCAGCAAAGTACTGCTCGGTAGCTGAAGTTACGGCATCCACAGTTTTTGCACCTGGCACATACCGGAAAATGGGCAGCTCAGGCTTTATCACCCCTTTTTTAATAGGCTCACTGTATTGCGTAGATTGGAGATCTGCATAAATTGTTAGATCGTGTCCGAGCTCCATGTGTGCATCATGCCCCATCATCACCTTTCCTCTGTCACGCGAACTGGCCAGGGTAGCACTGTAAAGCATGGTCATATCATGTTTCGGAAACTCATAAGCCACCTGTAATACATCAGGCACTGTACGGCCATCCTTGAAAAAGTAAATTCCACCGGATGAAACTGCTGATTCTGGTATGCCTACTTTAAGAATCTGGTTCACCGCATCGTATTCATGCGTAAGCAGATCGCCATTTAACCCTGTGCTGTAATCCCACCAACAACGCCAGCGGAAGAACCGTTTAAGATCAAAATTGTGCCATGGAGCAGGGCCTATAAATTGTTCCCAATCGATGGTTTCCGGACTGGCATCCTCATGGATAGGATAAACCCATGCGCCATTGGGATCGTTTCTGTTTGTGCACACCTCAACAAGGGTAATCTTTCCCAGAACATTTTTTTCGACCGCCTCTTGTGCTTTAATATAGCTATCGGTCTGCCTACCCTGATGGCCCAACTGAAAAACTATGCCTGTCTGCTTAATTATTTCACGCATTTCGTAGGTTTCTTCCACGGTCCAGGTCATGGGTTTTTCGCAATACACATGTTTGCCATTGCGCGCTGCCTCCATGGCCATAGGTGCATGCCAGTGATCAGGTGTAGCAACAATAACTGCATCAATATCAGGTGCGGCACATAGCTCCTTATAATTTCTGTATCTTTTCGGTTGCTTTTCAATTTTTCCTCCTAACGATTCACGATGCAGGTTGGCAGCCGATTCCTGCGCCATTAACCCATAGGTATCAAAAATATCACAAACGCCTGTAACACGGACATTCAAATCGTCCTGCACCAGAAATTCTTCATAACGTTTGTCTTCGCTGTTTAATGCAGCAGCTTTTTTCAAATCATCAACCGCAGCAGGATGCAAAAATCCGGCAGCTTTCAAGAGTTGCTTTCCACGGATACCAAATCCGATTATCCCAATGCGGATCAACTGATCACGATTGACTGGTGCAGGCTGAGGCGGTAATTCGTAGCTTAAATTAACAGCATTTCTTAAATTCTCTCTAAGCATTGATTTATAATGCTCACGCCTGAAATGACCATAAGCCAAAGCACCGAGCACAGGCACAGTAGCAAGTCCCTTTATTAGATCCCTTCTTCCTATTTTTGAGCTATTATCTGCTTTATCTTGTTTTTTCATGTTCTCTCACTTTGTTATTTCTTTATTATTTTTCCTAAAATCCTGTCGATCCCAATCAGTGAACCTGTGGGAAACACATATAATACCGCCAACGCAACTAACTCAATGAGTGTTTTATTGATGATCAAATAGCTTCCTTCAGCCGGTGTTGAATAGTTGAACAGGGGTAAAGGTGGATGTGAAAGGTAGTAAAGCGCTAATAAGGCAATTCCGGCTATGGTAGCTATCCGGGTAAATAATCCCAGAATAAGCCCCAGACCGATTAATATTAACCCCCATATATTAAGAAAATCTACAACTTGCAACGTTTCCGGATTCACAGCCATGGAAGTAAACCATCCAGACAAAAAACCCTGTGAATCCAATAAATAAGCTACAGAAGACCAATTGGGATTCACTAATTTGGCAATGCCCTCGTAAAGAAAATGCCATCCGATAAACACCCTCAACAACACAAGAAAAAAACCTTGTGTACCAGTATAATTATGTTGTTTAACCATCCTTAAATGAATTTATAATGTATCAAAAAATTAAATAGACGATGTTAAAAGAATGTTTTTCCCGTAATGCAGAAAAACAAAACAGAATATCAATAAAACCAGTCTGCTGTAATGGAAAACAGCACCTTCATCCAAAAAATTGCCATCAAATATAATTTTTTTGTCTTTTA
>CAZZBU010000055.1:0-23975 GCA_964652315.1 uncultured Bacteroidales bacterium | reverse complement strand
GCAAATATTCCATTGATGTTATTGCAGATTATTTCAAAAAGGCATTTCTTAGTAACTAAAAAATAAAATTCCATGATACAACGAATACAATCAGTTTATTTATTTTCAGCACTTGTGTTGGTATTGTTGATGTTTTTTTATCCTATAGCCAATATTCTTGGTAAAGCCCATGAGTTTTATGCATTTGGTATCAAAAATGTGATGAATGTTGACACTGGCGAAATCGTCCTGCAGAATATCCCGTTGGTTATTCTTTTTGCCGTAATCGCAGTACTTATTTTCGGATCCATTTTCCTTTATAAAAAGCGGGTTTTACAAATGCGTGTGGTGATTTATGCCATGTTGCTGCTAGTTGGTTCCCTTGGACTGACTTACTATTACCTCACCCAAACCATGAAGCAGTTGGATGCGCCCAATTACAGTTTTGAGTTGGCAGTAACTTTTCCACTGGTTGCAATCATCTTGTTGTACCTGGCATTTAGAGGCATCCGCAGGGATGAACTTTTGGTACGTTCGATTAATCGAATACGATAGCAGTCTGAAGTTTTTTAGCCTGAAGGCTGGCCATGTCTTACAACAGTGGGCTGGCCTGCAGGGTTTCTCTTATATTTATTGATTGATCCTTGAGATTATTTGGGATTTGTTTTTGAGGAATGGGTTTTTCCCTCAGATCCCTATATTCAACTTTTCACTTTTTACCGCTTACCGTTCACCGATCACCATTCTGCAAATAACTGGCAAGCCCTTGCTGCAGGCAGATACAATTTATGTACTTATCGCTTTTTAGAGCTTCCGGATTCTAATTTCAGGCTTTAAATTATCTCAATATGTTCCTGGTCGGTGATTTTTTCGCAGTATCGGCACAAAAGTGTTACCTTTTCTTTTGAAATCACACTGAACTTCGTTGTAATTCTTTCATGATTGGTAATGCATTGCGGATTCACACATTTGGCTATTCCAATAATTTCATCAGGAATTTCAACAATTCGCTTGTCCACCACATCATATTCCTTAATGATATTTAGCTTTGCCTGGCGGGCCACAAGAGCTATTTTATTGATCTCAGAATCCTTAAAGTATTTATCTTCAACCTTGATAATGCCCTTTTTTCCCATACGCGAACTATCAAGGTTGGTACCAAAAGAAATCTGTGTATCAACCTCTTTCAGATTAAGTATTGATAGTACATTAAAAAGTGCGTTTGCCGGTATATGATCGATTACTGTTCCGTTTTTTATGGCACTTACCTGAAGTTTTTTTATCTCTTTCATGCGTTTAATTTTTAATAATTTTAAATCAGGCATTATTTAAGTCCAAGTATCGACGTTATAATGGCCTGACGGGTAAATACACCATTGAGGGCTTGTTCAAAATAATAAGCTTTAGGGTTTAGATCCACATCCGTATGTATTTCATTCACCCGGGGTAGCGGATGCAGGATACGCACCGAATCCTTGGTTCCTTTCAGCATATTGTTTCTAAGGACATAGGCATTTTTTGTACGTTCGTATTCAATCGGATCTGAAAAGCGTTCTTTTTGGACCCGGGTCATATAGATGATGTCGGCCTCTGATATTTTCTCGTTAAAATCTTTGTATTCGAAATACTCCAGGCCTTTTTGATCGAGCAATAACTTGTACTCAGGTGGCATGCGCAATTCATCCGGAGAAATAAAATGAAACGTGGTGTTGAACTGGGACATTGCCATCAGCAGAGAGTGGACGGTCCGGCCGTATTTTAAATCCCCAACCATAAAAATGGATAGATTGTCAAGTGTACCCTGTGTTTTATGGATAGAGTATAAGTCAAGTAAGGTCTGCGTTGGATGCTGGTTTGCACCATCACCGGCATTAATGATGGGTACTGAGGAAACTTCACTGGCGTACCTTGCTGCCCCCTCCAGGGGATGCCGCATCACAATCAAATCGGCATAATTACTGACCATTTTAATGGTGTCATGGAGGGTTTCCCCTTTGGTAACACTGGAAGAACCCGGTTCTGAAAAACCAATAACACGTCCCCTGAGGCGGTTGATGGCGGTTTCAAAACTCAGTTTAGTCCGGGTGGAGGGTTCAAAAAACAAGGTAGCGATTACTTTGTCTTTCAAAAGATCCTGCGAAGGATTTTTCTCAAATTCCCTGGCAAGTTCAAGGATATGCAAGTATTCATCCTTGTTGTACTCGGTGATGGAAACTAGGCTTTTGTTTTTCACAAGAATAGGATTAAGTTAAACATTATTGCCTTTATCCGGCTTTATTACTCTTACTTTTGTTGTTTTTAAATTTTCCAGTTTTTCAACAAACTCTTCAGTTCTGTTTTTTCGTATTTCAAAGTTGATGGTACAATCCATTTCCAGTTTCTGGTGTGAGACGGTAATTTCATCATCCTTTAAAATACGCATAACCTGACTTATATCTTCATAACCAAAATGGACACTTATCGTTTCTTCCACGGTCCGGGTTATTATGGTAGCGTTCTTCAGGGTGTCTTCAGCAGCGCTTTTGTAAGCTGTGATTAGTCCTCCAACACCAAGCAAGGTGCCCCCGAAATACCGGACAACAACTACCAGGGTGTTGGTTAGTTCAAAGGAATAGAGCTGTCCGAGTATTGGCTTGCCGGCACTGTTATTGGGTTCACCGTCATCATTAGCCCTGAAATATTCCTGCTTAAACCCTGTAATATATGCATAACAATGATGCCGTGCGTCATGAAATTCTTTCCGGAGAAGATCAAGGTGGCGTTTTACATCATCTTCTGTCCGGACCGGATAGGCAAAGGAAATAAATTTGCTTCCCTTGCTTTTGTACAAGCCCTGACCGGGAGCTGCCAGCGTTTTATATGTGTCGCCCATACCTTCTGTCATACCTGCATTAATAAATATATGGTGATGATTGACAGTACAATCCCTGAGAGGTTAATATAACTTATTCGTTCGCGAAATGCAATGATTCCGACTAATACTGACAGCAATACAATGCCCAGGTTGTTCAGCCCGAAAATAATGGAGCTTTCAGGCATGGCAAAAAGTTTCCCGGCCCTGTTTAGTGTCAGGATAATGAAATAAATGCTCCCAAAATTAAAAATACCCAGCATACCTCCATATATCAACGCTTTAGAATCAATTAACAGTTTAAAGGGTTCCTTTCTGAAAATAAAAATGAGGATCCCTACAAGAGCAGCAATTAGAAAGGTGATGGATGAAAAAATGGAGGATAGTTCATTTGTTATGTATTTAAACTGGGCATATTTTACCATTGAATCGACGACACCCATACCAATAAAGAGCAACAGGGGCAAATACATGATGTGCCCGGTGACTTTTTCAGCTTTGTTTTTCCAACTGGTGAGCAATACTGCGATTAAAGCCAGCAAAAAACCTGCACCCTTCAGCGGGGTAAGCACATCACCAGGCTCCAGCACTATGGAAAATAATATAGGAAAGACCACCGACATTTTACTTGCAATGGTAGTAACGGCAACACCTGCCTTTTGGGTGGAACGGGCCACAACTAAAAACATTAAAATAAACAGCACCCCAATTACTACCGATGCCCACAACCATTCTAATGATTGATTGAAAGAAATTGCGGCGTTCCTTAAATTGAGGCCTAATCCGAGGAAGAACGCTGTAACATAATTAATGATGATGGCATGGAGTGGGGGAATGGCTTGACGGTCGATTAATTTAAACGTTACGAATATTCCGGAAGAAGAGAGTATCGATAATATTAAATAAACCATTCAGCGTAAAAAAAATTAAAAAAAAACAGGTTCGAACCAGAACCTGTTTTCTTGATAATTAAATTTTTAGTTTTTTTTCAATTTCTTCTATTTGATTTTTAAAGTGTTTATCTGTGTCGAGTAAATTATTTACTGTCTTGCAGGCATGGAGCACAGTAGCATGATCCTTGTTTCCTATCTGTGAACCAATGGTGGCAAGGGAGGCTTTTGTAAGTCCTTTTGAAAAGAACATTGCAACCTGGCGTGCCTGAACAATCTCACGCTTTCTGGTTTTCGACTGTATCAATTCAATCGGAATATTAAAATAATTGCAAACCACTTTTTGTATGTAATCAATGGAAATTTCCTTTTTAGTATTTTTAATCAGCTTCTCAGTCATTTCCCTGGCGAGGTCAAGGGTAATTTCTTTTTTATTGAGGGTAGACTGGGCCAGGAGTGATATTAATGCACCTTCAAGTTCACGCACATTGCTGGCAATATGGGTAGCAATGTATTCAACTACTTCATCGGTAATGTTAATACCATCTTTATAGGTTTTATGCCTAAGGATGGCAATGCGCGTTTCAAAATCAGGTATTTGCAGGTCAGCTGATAATCCCCATTTAAATCTTGAGAGCAACCGCTGTTCCATTCCCTGTAATTCAACCGGTGGTTTGTCGCTGGTTAAAATCAATTGTTTACCCGATTGATGCAAATGATTAAAAATATGAAAAAATATGTCCTGTGTTTTTTCTTTACCGGCAAATTCATGCACATCATCAATAATCAGCACATCAATCATCTGGTAAAAATGCAGGAAATCGTTTTTGTTATTGTTGCGGATAGCATCCACAAATTGTGTCTGAAATTTATTGGCATTGACATAAAGCACTGTTTTTTCAGGGTTTTTTTGCTTTACTTCAATACCTATGGCCTGGGCAAGATGGGTTTTTCCTAAGCCTGAATCGCCGTAAATCAGTAAGGGATTAAATGCCGTACCCCCGGGATTATTGGCCACGGCATACCCTGCTGAACGGGCAAGCCGGTTGCATTCTCCTTCCACAAAATTATCAAATGAGTAATCCGGGTTTAACCTGGGATCCACATTGAGTTTTTTAATGCCGGGAATGACAAAAGGGTTTTTAATGGATGTTTCCTGCGAAGTAAGCGGAACACTAACAGGTTTATTGGATAGCTCTGTTTTATTTTTGGTAGGGAATTTTACCGTATAGGGTTTTGCATTGTTTGAGTAAATATTGTTTTCCATCACTACGCTATACTCAAGCTTAGCATCGAATCCAAGCTCTTTCCGCAGGGTCTTTCTAAGCAGATCAATGTACTGTTCTTCAAGATATTCATAGAAAAACGGGCTGGGGACCTGAATAGTTAGCACATTATTGTCCAGCTTTAGCGGAACTATGGGTTCAAACCATGTTCTGAAACTAATTGATGGAACGTTATCCCTAATAAATGTAAGGCAGTTATCCCAAACTTCCTTATGATGCATTATCGAACAAGTTTAGTTATGGTTAACATTATAATTTTTTAATTTGGATATATATTACCCGATTTGAGTAAGCAAGATTGTGAAAAAAAACAAGAAAAAAAAATTAAAAAACTATTGATTTTTTTAATTTAAATTTATTGTTTTTATTATCAGTTTGT
The DNA here is from genome assembly GCA_964652315.1 of uncultured Bacteroidales bacterium. Classification (GTDB taxonomy): domain Bacteria; phylum Bacteroidota; class Bacteroidia; order Bacteroidales; family JAAAOM01; genus CAZZBU01. The sequence goes on along the minus strand of CAZZBU010000055.1, from coordinate 18,590 downwards.
TAATAAGTCAAAAAAAAATCATAAAATTACAAATCATTGATAATCATATATATATAAAATACAATTCTTAAAAATTTGTTAATAAATCATTTACCCAGGGTTAAATTTCTAACGGGTATTTGTTATTAATTTATTCCTGTATAAATCGAAATTCGCATACCAAAATCCTGAATAGAAAATCCAATTTTTTTTATTGTTAATAACTAAGAAATTAGTTTTTATCTTTTTTTCCAAATACGGAAAAATGAACATAGCGTTTCGGATTTTCTTTCAGATCAATAAGTAAACTATCAAGGTGGGCTATTGAAGAACTTAAATACTGGTATAGGGTATCATTTTTCATTACCTGACCAAGGGTGCCTTCACCACGATTAATCTCAGTCATTAACTCTTTTGTATGATGAAGCAGGGATTCAATACTGTTAGCGATGGAATCAACCTGTTCAGGTTGAATAGCCCCGCTCAGTTGGGCGATGTTATTTAGGGTAGAATCAATTGCCGGTTTATTATCATCGAGTGACGCTGTAAAATTTTTTACATCAGCCAGTATCTTATAAATATTTCCCTGGGGGCCTAACTCGTACTTTAGTTGATGGGTTGTTTGATCAATATTGGCGAGGGTATTCTTGATGTGTTGCCTGGTTTTTTCATCCAATGTTTCGCTAATGCTTAATAAAACGGAGTCAGTGGTTGAAATAATGTCATTGACATTATCCTGGAGGTTTTCAGTAAGAGCACTTAATCCCGGATCAAACACTGCCTGAAGTGTGTCGCCAGGCTGATGATAACGGTTATAGGATTCAGGAAAAATCAGGTTTAAGGCTTTTCCTCCCAGCAGGTCTGTGCCGGTAATTTCAGCCACTGTATTAACAGGCAAAAAATAATCCTTCTGTACATCAAAGGAAACCAGGATGTGATTATTTTGTTCCTGCAGCAGCCGGGAGGTTTTAACCTGACCGATTTTATATCCATTGATAATTACCGGGGTAGATTCAGAAACGCCGGTAATTTCAGGATATATGGCGTAATATGTTTTCACATCACTGAATAGGTTTCTGCCTTTAAGAAAATTAATGCCCCAGATTAACATCCCCAGAGCAACAATAGCTACAAAACCTATTCTCATTTCTTTTGTAATCTTCATTCAGCTAGTTTTAATTATTTAATGCTTCCAAAGCTTCCTTAACAGGTATTATCCGGTGGTTTCTGACAGCAATAATAAAAGCATCCGGGAAATACTCTTTTACTGTTTTGCAGTAAGTTTCAATGCCTTCATAGGAATCTGCTTCTCCTACAGCGTACTTATACATTTCATTCAACCGGAATTCTTCCACATCAGAAAGCCCCTTAAAAAATTCCGAATCAAGTGGTATGTTTTTGCTGGAAGCAGTGACCTGCACTTTAAACCGTATTTTGTTATCCGGGATGCTCTTGCTTGTTGAGGCATATACCTGTTCTTCCTCAATTTTTATCTCTGAGGGATTTACAGATGAACTGGCAATCTGAGTCCTTCTTTCGATGGTGTTTTTGTAATCTCTGAACGCTCTGAAAATAGCAGATGCCAAATAATCCTGACCCTGCTCCGAAGCTAAAAATGCTTCTTCGTTTTCATTGCTGATAAAACCGGTTTCAACCAATATACTTGGCATGGTTGTTTGCCATAAAACCATAAAACCAGCCTGTTTGACACCCCGGCTATGGCGTCTGGCACGTTCGGCAAACTGATGTTCAACAAAATCAGCCAGCTCAAGGCTTTGTTCGTTAAAAACCTGTTGGGTTATGGATAGTTCAATATACGATTCTACTGAGTTGGGATCAAATCCCCCGTAATTATCCTCATAATCTTCCTCCATCAGAATTACTGAGTTCTCCAGTTTGGCCACCTCAAGGTTTTCCTCTGATTTATGCAATCCCATAAAGAAGGTTTCCGTACCATACACATCTTTTCGTTCGTTGGCATTGGCGTGTATGGATATAAAAATGTCCGCATTGTTTTTGTTGGCAATGGCTGCCCGCTCATGAAGGGGAACAAAAACATCTTCTTTACGGGTATAGATTACGGTAACATCGCTAAAATGTTTTTCAATATAATTTCCCAGTTTCAATGCGATGGCCAGTACAATTTCTTTTTCTTGGTATTTGCTGCCAACAGCACCCGGATCCCTTCCGCCATGTCCGGGATCAATCACCACTGTTTGAATTTTTCTTTTTTCAGGTTCTGTTGCGGCAGAATTTTTGATAAGTAAAAAGCTAATCAGCGTTATACATATTAACCGGAATAAACCGTTATACGTTAAAAATTGCCTTATATAATATTTATACATTATTTTTTGCGAATTTATTTAGCTTTGCACCTGTTTTTTTAACTCAGAGATTACAAAAATAGTATAAAAAATTGCTTCGCCCGATATATATATTAAGCATCTTTTGTTCCCTGTTTATTTTATTCCAGGTCTCCAGAGTAGCTGCTCAGGATTTCCCTGCAGATACACTGACAGTTGTTAACGACACACTCCAGCCCGATACCCTTGTAAACGATACCCTGGCTGTTGATACCACCACGGTTGGTCAAAAGGATGCCCTGGAAGCACGCGTAGATTACCAGTCTGCCGATTCCATTGTCCTGGAAGGCAAGAACATCAAGCTATATAAAAACGGGGAAGTATATTACCAGGACATAGAACTCAAAGCCAATTACATCGATTTTAACATGGATGTAAAAGAAGTTTATGCCATGGCTTTCCCTGATTCGGCAGGTAATCCTGCCGGCCCCCCTGTTTTCAGGCAGGGAACAGATGAATTTCAAAGCAAAACCATGCGGTATAATTTTGACACAAAAAAGGGATACATTACGGAGGTGTATACCGAACAAACCGAAGGTTTTTTGCATAGCAGGCAAACCAAACGACTCGCAGACGGGCAGGTAAACATTAAAGGGGGTAGATATACCACCTGCGAACTTGAACATCCGCATTTTTATGTTGGCATGACAAAGGCTATTGTCATTCCGAATGAAAAAATTGTATCCGGACCGGCCTACCTTGTGGTAGAAGATATTCCTTTGCCAATTATACTGCCATTTGGATTTTTTCCGAATACCAAGGAAAAAGCTATGTCAGGAATCCTCATTCCCACATACGGTGAAGAACGGTTACGGGGGTACTATCTCAGAAATGGTGGGTTTTACTGGGCCATAAACGATTATATGGATGCCCGGATTACAGGAGATATTTATTCCAGGGGAAGCTGGGGATTACAGAATGACTTTACCTACCGGAAGAGATACAGCTTCAGCGGCAGGTTAAGCGGCAGTTATTTTATTAACAAAAGTGGTGAAGAAGGCATTAATGAAACCCAGTCACGGGATTTCAGAATTGTATGGTCGCATGCCCAGGATCAAAAAGCAAATCCTTACAGTACTTTCTCTGCCAACGTCAATTACTCTACCATGAGTTATGATCGTAATCAAAGTTACAACCTCAATGAGCGGTTGACCAACACCAAATCATCAAGCATTTCCTATCAAAAACGTTGGCCGGACAGTCCGTTTAACTTCAGTGCCAGCCTGAATCACTCCCAAAACAGCCGCACCAACTCGGTAAACATGAGCTTACCAAATGCCAGCCTCTCCATGAGCCGGATATATCCTTTCAGGAAGAAGGTCAGGACCGGCCCGATGAAATGGTATGAAAACATTACTTTGTCCTATACCTCCACCTTGCAGAACAACCTGAGAACAACTGACAGCCTGCTGCTTGATACTAAACTGACGGATTTTGAAAACGGGTATCAGCACAGGATTCCCCTGAATTTTAATTTCAAAATAACGCGATCGCTTACCCTGAATCCGAATGTTCAGTATACAGGTAACATATACACAAAATACATTAACCGGTATTTTGATCCCCAGGCGGTTGGCAACGATGGTGAAATGGGGCATATTGTTACAGATACCATTCAGGGGTTGCGTTACGCCCATGCCTGGGTGCCTTCTTTTTCGCTTCCCCTGAGCCCGAAAGTTTACGGGATGTATACCTTTGATCACGGACGGGTACTGGCCATGAGGCACGTGATGTCACCTTCGGCCACCCTCAGCCTTACACCTGATATGAGTGGCCTGGTACCGGATTATTATAAATCGGTCAGAAACATTGAAACCGGTGAGGTTTACCTTGATGAAAATGGCGAAGAAGTGGAATACTCCGAGTTTGAGGGAAGTATATATGGTACACCGGTATTGAATGGTCGAAGCGGGAGTGTTAACCTTTCTTTAAGAAATAATCTGGAAATAAAAAGGTTAGCAAAAAACGATACCATCGACGAAACTGAAAAAATCAGCATCCTTGATAATTTTGATTTTTCAACTAACTACAACATTTTTGCCGAAAAGAAATGGAGTGATCTTCGTTTTACCGGACGTACATCCTTCTTTAAGAAAAAATTAAACCTGAATTTCAATGCCGGATGGAGCCCTTATGCATTGGATGAGCAAGGAAGCTCAACCAACATTTATGAATGGAAGGCAAATAACCGAATTCTAAGGCTTACCAATGTTGGGGCTTCAATGGGTATGTCCTTCCGCTCAGGTGCAGGCAAACGAAATACCGGTACCGGTGATGAGCCCGATGAACAGGTGGATGCTTTTGGACAAACGGATGAAGCGTTTTATCAATCGCCCATTGGCTCGCCAAGCCAACAATACGTTGATTTTGATATTCCCTGGAGTGTGCGGGTTAATTATAATTTCACCTATACACCCCCTACACCCAGAAGGGCAGAGGATATCCTTCAAACCTTTAGACTGAATGGTGATTTTAGCCTCACTGAAAACTGGAAGGTCACCTACAGTTCGGGGTTTGATTTTGAGCGATTAAAAATTACAGCCACCAGCCTTTCCATCCATCGCGACCTGCATTGCTGGGAAATGAGCTTTTCCGCCCAACCTTTTGGCGACCGCGCATTTTATACCTTTAACATCAAGGTAAAAGCCCAGATGCTTCAAGACTTAAAATATGATAAACGTTGGGACTGGAGAGACCGGTAATTTTCCCTTTCAGGTTCATATTTTTTTGCCCAATTTATTCATGCTTCAATGCGATATTCCGGAAATATCAATACCTTTAACTTGAGATTATCCATAAAACCCGCGATTGAAACGATTTTCAATGGTTTACGTAAACTCTTAATTATGGGCTATAAATGCTGTTATCCATAAAAGACAACTATGACTTATTTGCTTAAAATAAGTGCTTTGTGCCTGGTTTTTGGTTTTTTTTATCCGGAATATTTAAAAGCCCAGGTGGAAGAAGACCAGGTAAAAGCCAGCATGCTATACCAGATAATCAATTATGTGGAATGGCCAGGTCTTTCTGACAAAGATACCTTTACTATGGCTGTTTTTGGTGACAACCCCGCATTTACACATGAACTGTTTCAATTAACTGTTGGAAGTAAAATCTACAATAAGCCCATCCGTGTAATAAATATCAGTTCTCTGGAGAATTTATCCGATATACAGGTTTTATGCCTCAGTGATAAAAAAAACAGGGAAATAGAATCAATATTTCAGGCCCTTGAAGGGGAACAAATTCTCTTGGTTACCAGTGACTTAAATGATAAACTATACTCCATGATCAACTTTTTTATGGAGAAAAATGATCAACGGATCTCTTTTGAAGTAAATAAGCATAACATCTTACAGGCACGGTTAAATTACAATCCTGAGTTGATCATTTATGGCGGAAATGTAATTGATATAAAAGAATTGTATGATAAAACCCAGCTTTTATTAAAAAAAGAAACCGAAACCGTAGCACGGCTCAAGGAAGAAAACATTGAAATGGCCGAACAGATTAAGGGCATGCTTAATACCATTAGTTCGCTTGAAAATCGCATTGAAACAGGACGAAAAACACTCGAGAGGCTCAATGATACCATCCTTGATAAAGAAAAACTAATTGCTGATCAGATGGTAAGCTTATATCAGCAAGCGAAGACCATGCAGCAACAGGATTCGTTGTACAGAATATCACTTAAGCAGTACGAAGTAATTACCGAACAGAAAAGTTCACTGGAAAATCGTACAGTTGAGAGTCAGCGTATGCTTGATTCACTGGAGACCACCCTGGCTTACCTTGATGCAATTATTAATGAAAAGGAACGGCTCATTGAAAAACAATCATCCACTTTGTCAGAACAGGAAGACATAATTAATGAGAAAAATAAAGTTCTCCTTTTGTTGATTGCCCTTGGTGTTACCCTTCTGATTATTGGGGTGCTTGTTTTCAGAGCTTATCGTTTGAAAAGGAAAAACAATGCTTTGCTCGAGAAAACCGTAAAGGAACGAACCTCAAAACTTGAAGAGGAAATACACAAGAATCAGCTTTATCAGGTTGAACTCGAACGAAGCGAGCGCAATTACAGAGAGATATTTAACGGAACTGTACAGGGTATTTTTATTCACCGGGCACATGACGGGGCTATTGAGGCTGTGAACAAGGGCGCAATGCAAATGTTTGGTTATAAACGCCATGAGCTGCTGGGCGACAAAGCGCCCAGGTTCTTTGCTAATGTTAAAGGGTTTGATAAAGAGCATGCTGTAGATTTGATTAAAAAAACGTTGAAGAAAGGGCGTCAATCATTTGAGTGGCTGGCAAAAAGAAGCGACAACACCTTGCTTTGGGTTGAAGTTACCCTCACCGCAACCAATATCGGGGGCAAAGACCGGATTCTTGCCCTGGTTCAGAATATCGATGAAAAAAAGAAAAATGCCATTGAACTTGAACGATACCGTGCCAAGCTCGAAACTATGGTAAGGGAGCGGACCAGCGAGCTCGTAACTGCCAACCAACAGCTTCTGGATTCGAACGATAAATTAAACTCACTTAACGACAGGTTGAAAAAGAAACAAAAAAAACTGGAAACAACCCTAATGCAATTAAATCAAACTCAGAAACAACTGATAAACTCCGAAAAACTGGCATCCCTTGGTATATTTACCGCTGGAATTGCTCATGAACTGAATAATCCGATTAATTTTATTTCTTCGGGTAGCCATGCACTTTTCTCCATTTTGGAAGACATGAAACTCAGCATGAAAAAACGCAATGGTGACTTTGATACCTATCTGAATGAATTAGAAATCACAAGAAATGCCATAGAATCCGGCGTTAACAAAACTACTGCTATCCTGTCGAGCCTGCGTAATTACAGCCATAATGGAGATGAAAAACTTAAAAAGTACAATTGCATTAATTGCATTGAAGATGCACTGATTTTACTCAAGAATAACTACAAATACACCATAACAATTACAAAAGATTACCCCCGGAGCATTATATTATCGTGCTGCCCCGGAAAGATTAATCAGGTGTTTGTCAATCTTCTCAACAATGCCATACAAGCTATACCCGACGAGGGAGAAATTTTTATTAAGGCCGTGACCGACACCTCGAAAAAACTGGCGCGCTTTACCATAAAGGATAACGGTACTGGAATTAACTCCAAAAATATGGATAAAATTTTTGATCCATTTTTTACTACCAAGGAAGTAGGAAAAGGAACGGGTTTGGGGCTTTATATCGTACATGGAATAATTGAACAGCATGGCGGTAATATCAGGATTGATTCAGAACCCGGCAATGGCACTACAGTGGTTGTTGAGCTCCCTATGAATTAAGGATTTATATTACATTTCCACTATGGAAAAGGCTTCCTCAATATAACTAAGCACTTCATCTTTTTTGTAGGGTTTCATAATGTATTTAAATACATTTGATTTATCGGTAACTACTTCTGTTTCGAGATAGCCACTCAGAATCATACAAACACATTCCGGACAAAGTTCCTTGATTTTTTCAATTAACTGAATGCCGTTTATTTTAGGCATTTTATAATCGGTAATGATTACTTTTATATCTTCACGTAGTACTATGTCAAGTGCTTCTTCAGCAGAAGCACAAGTGAATACCTGAAAATCTCTTCGAAAATTTATTCGAAAAAGATCCAGGTTAATGTGTTCATCATCAACGTAAATGATTTTTTTTAACATGCTGCCAGGTTGACTTTTTAAAAAAATTAAAGATAATAGATATTAACAGAACTAAAATTTACACGGAAAATTTCATCAAAATTAAACACATAACTGATTTTATGGGTTGAAATAAGACAAAAGCAATTATAAATCCGAAATATTAAAAATAAATTGAAATGAAACAAACAATTTTGACAGAAAGAGCTCCTAAGCCGATAGGACCATATAATCAAGCGGTGAAAACTGGCACCTTGGTATTTCTTGCAGGTCAGTTGGGATTAGATTTGGAAACAGGTAAACTGGGTGAAGGCATAAAGGAACAAACCAGGTTGGCTTTTCGGAATGCAAAAAACATCCTGGAAACAGCGGGCTTTAGCCTTGATGAAGTTATTAAAGTTACCTGTCTGTTGGCCAGTATGGATGATTTTAAGGCTATGAATGAAGAATATGCAACAGTGTTTGCGGCTGACTATCCGGCGCGGACTACTTATGAGGTGGCACGTTTACCCATGGATGCCCTAATTGAGATTGAAATTATAGCTTCAAAATAAGGCTATCCGGAATAATACCGTTGACCGGCCAAATTGGTGAACGGTTCTATGTTGTTTTCTTTTAGCCAGGATTTTGTCTCGCGAATATACAATTGACGAATCATATTCATGCGTAATGAATTGCGATTCCGGTCGTATATACGGATAATGTTTGTGAGCCCCTTAAGCCTCCAGATTCTTCCAAGGGCTGCGTCAAACATGTTGTTCGACATGTTGTATTTCACCCGTTCCGTGATTTCCCTGAATTCTTTCCAGTTCACAGAAAAAGGGTATTCAATGTATATCCGGTTTTCCTCAAAATTATCGGAATACAGGTAATCCTCGGTTTTTTGTAGCAGGAAGGTTTTATAAATTTTTATAATGGCATTTTCATTGATATCCTGGTATTTATGAAAATGTACGCCTTCTTCGTTCAGATATTCCTGGATAAGATGGATGCGCTCAAAACAATCGAGGTTTTTAATTCGAAGGCAATACAACCTGTTGTTATATATCTCCACATATCCGAAAGTACCATAACAGCTATGCTGCAATTTTCTGCTTACCCGGCCAAGGATTACGGCGAGATCTTCTGCCTCGTATTTTTTGTCGGTGATGATAAAAATTGAACGGGGAAGGGAGTTTGTTGGAAGGTTTTTACCAAAATACCCCGGAAAGGGTTCGTAGTTTTCAAGTACAAGCGTGTTTTCCAATGCATTATGTTTCAATGATTTTACTTTTTCTTCCTTTGTGATGGAACCCCAGGTTTCAATTATTTCATTGTTGCTCATAATAATATGTTTTTTAAGTTCGTACTCTTATAATATACAAACAATTCCCCCCAATGTCAATATGTTTTATGACATATCAATTTTGTTATCTTCGTTTGATTATAGTAGTCTTACATCCGGAGATGAGTGTTATCCGGATAAAAAAAAGGCTGCCCAAATGAGCAGCCTTTGAATAATATCATTTCTGTTGATAAACTTATTCTGAAACAATTTCAAAATCAAGTTCAACCGATACTTCCTTATGTAACCGGATTGTAGCGGTATATTTACCAACTTCCTTAATTAAATCGTCTTTGATTTTGATGTTTTTGCGTTCAATATCAAATCCTTTTTCTTTCAGTGCTTCCGCTATTTGAATGGTGTTAACCGAACCAAAGATTTTTCCTTTGGTACTGGTTTTCGCACCAATCACCAGCTTCACATCTTTAAGTTTTTCTGCTAATGCTCCGGCTTCTTCTTTGAGTTTTTCTTCCTTATGCGCCCGTTGTCTGAGGTTTTCCTCATGAACTTTTTTTGCTGAAGCGGTCGCGTTTATGGCAAAACCGTTAGGAATTAAAAAGTTACGTGCAAAGCCATCTTTTACAGTAACAATATCATTCTTATATCCCAGGTTATTGTAATCTTGTAATAATATAATTTCCATGGTAAATCTCCTCCCTTTCTTATTTTAATAAGTCAGTTACATAAGGTAATAATGCCAGGTGGCGTGCTCTTTTTACTGATTGAGCTACTTTACGCTGAAATTTCAGCGAAGTACCGGTAACCCGGCGGGGAAGTATTTTACCTTGCTCGTTCAAAAATTTCTTTAAGAATTCAGGATCTTTATAGTCAACGTACTTGATCCTGTTTTTTCTGAAACGACAATACTTTTTCTTTTTAATCTCTACAGTTGGTGGAGTGAGATACCTGATTTCTGATTGATTGCTTGCCATGATTTATTCCTCCACTTTTTGTTCAACTTTCGATTGTGTTCTCTTCTTCTCAGCATAGGCAACAGCATACTTGTCCATTTTAAATGTTAGGAAGCGAAGTACGCGTTCATCCCTTCGGTACTCGGTTTCGAGTGTTTTGATCAAAGTACCTGGTGCTTTGAATTCCAACAGATAATAAAATCCTGTCGATTTTTTCTGAATGGGGTAGGCGAATTTTTTTAATCCCCAATTTTCTTCATGAACAATCTCACCACCATTGTTGGTAATGACTGTCCTGAACTTGTCAACCGCTTCCTTCATCTGGCCTTCAGACAAAACGGGAGTTAAAATGAAAACGGTTTCATACTGGTTCATCATAAATTTAATTGTTTAATTTGTCAATAAATTTTATTAAGCGGCTGCAAAAGTAACGCATTTATTTTTAACCGCCAAGCGTACCTGTAAGTATTTTATTCGTGAAACTCCAATTTCAAAAAACGAAATGCATTCAACTTTGTAAGTTGAATAATCCAGCGCAAGGCGGTGGATATAATGCCTCGTAACTGTGCTGAGAAATTGGATCCAAAACTTCCTTTGAAGTTTTATATCCATAATTGTTAAAAACTCAATTCCATTTTTCATACAGGAGCCGAAGAAATCCTTATCTTTGAAACCTGTTTTGTGAAAACCGTTATAAAGTCCCTAGGTTTACATGGAGAATTTTATTGTATCAGCTCGTAAGTACAGGCCCGATATCTTCCGTTCGGTTGTTGGACAGGATTCAATTACTACTACCTTAAAAAACGCCATTAGAACAAATCATCTGGCTCAGGCATATTTGTTTTGTGGTCCGCGTGGTGTTGGTAAAACCACCTGTGCCCGGATTTTTGCAAAAACCATCAATTGTAAAAATCTGTCACCGGAAATTGAAGCCTGCAACCAGTGTGACAGTTGCAAGTCTTTTAATGAAGCCAGGGCATATAACATTCACGAACTGGATGCTGCCTCAAACAACAGCGTGGACGATATCCGTTCGCTTATTGACCAGGTACGCATTCCACCGCAGGTTGGGAAATATTCCATCTATATTATTGATGAGGTTCACATGTTGTCCACCCAGGCCTTCAATGCATTCTTAAAGACCCTGGAAGAACCACCCAAGCATGCTATTTTTATCCTTGCAACCACTGAAAAGCATAAAATAATTCCTACCATATTATCGCGTTGCCAGATTTTTGATTTTAACCGCATTCGGGTTGATGATGCAGTAAAATACCTGGAGTATATTGCCCGGGAGGAAAAAATTGAATATGAAATTGAAGGACTGAATATTATTGCACAAAAAGCTGATGGCGCTATGCGCGATGCCCTGTCAATTTTTGATCAGGTGGTGAGTTTTTCGGACAATAAAATCAGCTATCAACAGGTTATCGAAAACCTTAATGTGCTTGATTATGAGTATTACTTCAGGCTTACCGAGGCTTTTGTTAAAGAGGATGTGCGGGAAGCCCTGTTAATATTCGATGAAATCCTTGATAAGGGTTTTGACGCACATAACTTCATAAACGGACTGAGCAGTCATTTTCGTGATTTGCTGGTGTGCCGTGATCCGGCAACCCTCCGGCTTTTTGAAGTGGGTGAGAGCATCCGGAACCGCTACCAGGAAATCAGTGCCAAAGTTGATCAGGATTTCTTATACGATGCTTTAACTATCTGCAATGATTGCGACATCAATTACCGGATTAGCAAAAATAAACGCCTGCATGTTGAGTTTGCCTTGATTCGTCTAAGCCGGATTAAGAGCGAAAAAAAAAAATCCGGACAATTAAAGAAACAGGAAGCTAAGGAAAAAAAAACTAAAGAAATTCCTGCAGGTGGTTCCCGTTCCATTAACTCAGAGAAAGGACAGGACAAGGTTCAGGTGCTTAGCAAACCGCTAAATGCCACCCCTTCCATAAAAGAAGGGCTCTCAAAAGGTCTAGAAAAAAAAGAGGCTGAGCAGGCAGCGCTTCCTAAAGTTGAGGAATCAACAATAGCCACTGAAAATACCGAAGATACCAGGGTTTTTACAGCAGGTGAAGTAAAAAAAAGCTGGCTGACATTTGCGGAAAATTACAAAAACCCATCACCAAGAATGAAGAGTACTATAAAAAACCTTAAACCTGAACTTCTTGAAGATAATGTGATACAGATTGCCTTGCAGAATTCGGCCCAGATGGATGATTTTAACCAGGAAGTAAAACCCAAACTAACAGCTTATTTTCAAAGGGAATTTAAAAACAATCTCATCACAGTAGATGTTATCATAAGCGAATCAAATGATAATCAGGAAAAAAAGTTATATACAGCACAGGATAAGTTTAAATTTCTTACTGAGTTAAATCCTGCCCTTGTGAAGATGAAACAACAATTAAACCTTGATTTCGAATAATAACGTTATTTTCTAAAATAAAAATCGATTAACATGGAAGGTCAAAAGATTACGATTTCAAACGGAGTGTTAAATGTACCTGATAATCCCATAATTCCTTTTATTGAGGGAGATGGAACCGGTCCTGATATCTGGAATGCCTCTGTCAGGGTTTTTGATGCGGCGGTTGAAAAAGCTTATCAGGGAAAGAAAAAAATTTCCTGGCATGAAGTGCTGGCAGGAGAGAAGGCATATAACACCACGGGTGAATGGCTGCCCCAGGCAACACTTGATACTATAAAGGAATACCTTGTAGCCATTAAGGGCCCTCTGACAACCCCTGTTGGCGGTGGTATACGTTCGCTGAACGTTGCACTTAGACAAATTCTTGACCTGTATACCTGTCTCAGACCGGTAAAATATTACCAGGGTGTGCCCACACCCGTGAAAGATCCTTCGACCACGGATATGGTTATATTTCGTGAAAACTCTGAAGATATATACGCAGGAATTGAGTGGTTAAATGGTTCGGAGGATGTTAAGAAGGTGGTACATTTCCTTAAAGAAGAAATGAATGTCACCAAAATTCGTTTTCCTGAATCAACATCAATTGGTGTCAAGCCGGTTTCAAAAGAAGGGACTGAGCGGTTGGTACGTGCTGCCATCAATTATGCCATTAAGCACGATCGGGCCTCAGTAACGCTGGTACACAAAGGGAATATAATGAAATTCACCGAAGGTGCGTTCCGTGACTGGGGTTATGAGCTGGCTAAGAAAGAATTCGGGGCAACTGAACTGGATGGTGGGCCATGGTGTACATTCAAAAATCCCGAAACAGGCACTACCATTACCGTGAAAGATGTGATTGCTGATGCATTTTTGCAGCAAATCTTAACACGGCCAAAGGAATATTCAGTTATTGCTACGCTTAACCTGAATGGGGATTATATTTCCGATGCCCTGGCAGCTATCGTGGGGGGTATTGGTATTGCTCCTGGTGCAAACATCAATTATGAAACCGGTCATGCCATTTTTGAAGCTACCCATGGTACTGCACCAAAGTATGCCGGTAAAGACCAGGTTAATCCGGGTTCTGTTATCTTATCCGGTGTATTGATGTTGGAATACCTGGAATGGCAGGAAGCCGCTGATAAAATTATTGAGGGATTGCAAAAAACCATCCTCAATAAAACAGTAACCTATGACTTTGAACGATTAATGGAAGGTGCAACCAAGCTTAAATGTTCCGAATTTGGAAATGCCATCATTGAGAACATGTAACAGGGATTTGTGTTTAATGTATGATATTAATCCAAAAATATAAATCTCATGAACAGCAAAGTTGAAGGTATTCTGAATGTACAGATTCAAAAGGAAGCATATTCTTCCCATTTGTACCTGGCTATGGCCAGTTGGGCTGACACTAAGGGACTGAAAGGTGTATCCGCCTGGTTGTTTGCCCAGTCTGACGAGGAACGCATGCACATGCTTAAGCTTGTAAACTATGTGAATGAAAGGGGGGGCAATGTTAAAATCAGTTCCCTGGATGAACCCCCTCAGACATTTGATAATGTGCAAAGCATGTTCGAGGCTGTATTGAAACACGAACAGTTTATAACGGATTCCATTAATGAGATTGTTGCAGTGTGTAATGAACAAAAAGACTTTACAACACATAACTGGATACAATGGTTTGTAACAGAGCAAATTGAGGAAGAAGCCTCAGTGAATGATATTCTGGACAAGCTCCGTTTAATAGGAGATGGTAATTTATACCTTTTTGACAGGGACATCATGGCCATGCGAAAAAGCGAAGAATCAGACGGCTAATTATTATTTTACTCACACAGAATATAAAGCCTGCTATTCATTCATGTTTAGCAGGCTTTTTTCAGTGAGGCAAATCTCCGGTGTTTTGGCAATTATTTCTTTTTAATCCATTGAAATGCATTTGCAAAGGCTTCTATCCACGGTGAAACCTCATCAGCCTTCCGGCTTTCAGGATAATAAGCCCAGTTCCATGGGAATATTGCCCGCTCAAAATGTGGCATAATTGCCAGGTGGCGTCCGTCTGCAGAACATATTCCTGCAAGATCCATCTCCGAACCGTTTGGATTACCCGGATAATTGCTATAGCTGTATTTCATGGCCACCGGCAGGTTTGTTTTTCCATTCAGATTAAAGCGTCCTTCACCATGCGCAACCCAGATGCCAAGCCTGCTGCCGGCAAGTGACTGTAGCATCACCGAATTGTTCTCCGGTATGCTGACATTAAGGAAACTGGATTCAAACTTGCCTGAATTATTTACTTCCATGCGAGGGGTCGTATCTTCGTCAGGATAAAGCAGGTTTAGTTCAACCATAAGCTGACAGCCGTTGCAGACACCTAAACTCAGGGTATCTTCGCGTTTATAGAAATTTTCAAGGGCGGTTTTTGCTTTTTCATTATATAAAAATGCCCCTGCCCAGCCTTTAGCAGATCCCAGCACATCGGAATTTGAGAAACCACCAACAAACACAATCATGTGGACATCCTCCAGTGTTTCACGGCCAGCGATTAAATCAGTCATGTGTACATCGCGCACATCAAATCCGGCAAGATAAAGCGCATAAGCCATTTCACGATCGCCATTCACTCCTTTTTCACGGATGATGGCTGCTGTGATACCGCTTTTTTCACGTTGGGATTTTTCAGCATTATACTGCTTGAGGGTACCTGTAAAATGTGTTGGAAAAGCATATTCCAATACATTGTTTTTATAATGGGTAAAACGTTCAAAGGCAAGTTTTTCACCAGATTGTTTTCTGTCCAGAAGGTAGCTGGTCTTAAACCAGGCATCACGGTAGTGATCGATATTTAATGTAATGCTTTTTTCTTTATGCTGAATATTTAGTAACCGTTCCCCTGAAGGCCGTCCCAAATGATAAGAGGTAATGTCATTTTTCGAAAGGGTTTCTAAAAACGGACTGTCTTCGTATACCTGTACTATAATACCTGGAGATTCACTGAAAAGTATTTTGATAAGGTCATCATTTCTGAAAGCATCAAAATTCAGGGTCATGCCCCCATTCTTATTTGGAAAGCACATCTCCAGCAATGTAGTGATTAACCCACCCGAGCCCACATCATGGCCTGCCAGGATGTTTTCATTTTCAATGGCATCCTGAACGACTTGAAAAACTTTGCTGAAATAGGCTGCCTCGCAAGCTTTTGGCGCTTTGTCACCAAGTTGATTAAGCGATTGGGCAAAACTACTCCCACCCAGCGCATACGTATTATCTCCGAGTGGAATGTAAATTATTGCTGTATTTTGCAGTTGTTTTAATGGCGGTTGCACTGTTTTTCGTAGATCAGTAACTTCACCCACGGTGGAGATGATTACAGTGCCCGGTGAATAAACAACCTTGCCATCCGGATATTTTTGTGTCATCGATAGGGAATCTTTCCCTGTTGGAATATTGATGCCCAGCGAAGTAGCATAATCGCTTGCAGCTTTTACAGCATCAAACAATCTTGAGTTTTCACCCGGGTTTTTTGCCGGCCACATCCAGTTTGCACTCAGTGAAACGCCGCGAAGCCTGTCTTCAACAGGTGCCCAAATCATGTTGGTCAGCGCCTCGGCAATGGACAGAATGCTGCCGCTTTTTGAATCAATTAACCCAGCGGCGGGCGCATGGCCAATAGAAGTTGCAATGCCTTTTTTGCCCTGATAATCCAATGCCGTGACGGCCACGTTGTTTAATGGTAGCTGAATTTCTCCGGTCGTTTGCTGGGTAGCGACACGACCAGTTACTGAACGGTCCACCTTATTGGTCAACCAGTCCTTACAGGCAACGGCCTCAAGCTGCATTACTTCTTCCACGTATTGTTCAAGTTTTTCCTGCTGGTAGTCCACAGGAGCAAATTTTGTGTCCTGCCGGGTATCCGTAAGGATGGTTTTAGGTGGATTACCAAACATATCAGATAGTTTCAGATCCAACGGTTTTTCACCATTCTTGTTGTTGACAAAGGTAAACTGGTGATCGCCGGTAGTTTTGCCAACCACATACATGGGAGCCCGTTCGCGCTCGGCTATTTCATGAAGCAAATCAATGTCTTCATCCTTGAGTATAAGCCCCATGCGTTCCTGTGACTCATTCCCAATAACCTCTTTGGCCGACAGGGTAGGATCGCCAATGGGTAATTTGTCAATATTAATCACTCCGCCTGTTTCTTCTACCAGTTCCGAGAGGCAATTCAGGTGACCTCCTGCACCGTGGTCATGAATGGACACAATGGGGTTGTGATCAGCTTCTCCAAGTGCACGGATAGCATTGCATACCCGTTTTTGCATTTCGGGGTTTGAACGCTGAACAGCATTCAGTTCAATGGCATTGTTATATTCGCCGGTGGCTACTGACGATACGGCACCACCTCCCATACCTATCCGGTAATTATCACCACCTAAAAGCACAACATTATCGCCTGTTTTTGGGGTGTCTTTCAGGCTGTCCTCTTTTTTTCCAAACCCAACACCACCTGCCAGCATTATTACTTTGTCAAATCCAAATGCTTTATCATGTTCAGTATGTTCAAAGGTCAGTACACTACCGCAAATCAGGGGTTGACCAAATTTGTTTCCAAAATCACTGGCTCCATTGGAAGCCTTTATAAGTATTTCCTCAGGAGACTGGTAAAGCCACTTCCTGGGTGTAAGATTTTTTTCCCAGCTTCGGCCTTTATCCGAGCGGGAATAGGATGTCATGTATACTGCGGTTCCGGCTAGTGGAATAGCAGCTTTTCCTCCGGCAATCCTGTCGCGGATTTCACCACCGGTTCCTGTGGCCGCTCCGTTAAACGGTTCTACTGTTGTAGGAAAATTGTGGGTTTCGGCTTTAAGCGAAATAACAGAATTAATGGGTTTTACAGAGAAAAAATCCGGTTTGTTTTGTGTTACCGGGGCAAACTGGTCAATTCTGGGGCCCTGGATAAATGCACAGTTATCTTTGTAAGCCGATACTACCTTGTTGGTGTTTTTCCGGGTAGTGAGCTTTATAAGCTGAAAAAGTGATTCAGGCATTTCCTCACCATCAATGATAAACTGCCCGTTAAATATTTTATGCCGGCAATGCTCGGAATTGACCTGTGAGAAACCAAATATCTCACTGTCTGTCAATTTTCTTCCGATTCGTTCGCTCAGTTCATTGAGGTAATTGATTTCTTCATCACTGAGTGCCAGTCCTTCCTGTTGATTATATCCTTCAATATCATCAATAAACAGGATTTTATCCGGTTCTTTTTCAATGGTATAAATGGCCTGATCCAGCCCCTGATATAGATTTTTAAGCATGGGATCGTAAACAACAGAGTCTCCTTCCACAGGAATAAACTCTTCAATTCTTACGATACCGGGGATTCCCATGTTTTGTGTTATTTCCACGGCATTGGTACTCCAGGGAGTAATCATTTCCTTACGGGGACCTATATAAGTACCGTGGATGTATTCTTCACTCAAATGAACAGCATCATTGAAAAGCCAGCATAATTTTTGTACTGTTGCCTGGTGGGGCATTGCATCGGCTTGTACCCCATAGATGTGTTGGTTTCTAGACTGAAAAAAGACAATCATTACAGGAGAATTAAGGTTTCAACTTCATTATCTATATCAACTTCTGATGACAAAGGTAAAAAAATACCAACAAAGGAACGCCATGAGTTTTCAGGAGTTATTAACCATGTTTCCTGTTTTGAAGTATTTACATTTATTTCAGTCATCTCAAAAATAGAAAGCAATCCGAATGGCCTAAAATCCTGTATTATTGGGGTGTTATGTAGAATAATAGTTCCATTGGTGAAAAATCATATTCGCATTATGGTGGTATAAAAGACAAAAAAATTATATTTGATGGCAATTTTTTGGATGAAGGTGCTGTTTT
>CAZZBU010000054.1:0-24272 GCA_964652315.1 uncultured Bacteroidales bacterium | reverse complement strand
CGGTTCGAACCGGTTCTCATCCGCCCTTTAGAATAAAGTTTTTGTACCAATAAAAAAAGGACTCAATATCAAATTGAATCCTTTCTCCTTAAGAGGTCACGGGCGGATTACCTCCCATTGGTCGGTGAGCTCATTTCCCTTCGGTCATTCGGTTCGAACCGGTTCTCATCCGCCCTTTAGAATAAAGTTTTTGTACCAATAAAAAAAGGACTCAATATCAAATTGAATCCTTTCTCCTTAAGAGGTCACGGGCGGATTCGAACCGCCGTACAAGGTTTTGCAGACCTCTGCCTAGCCACTCGGCCACGCGACCCTTATGTTTTCAGGCTTCTGCCTATCCGCCAGCCGGCGGACAACAGACCATTTTACCGGAGTGCAAAGGTAAAAAATATTTTTGTTTTTCGAATTTTATTTTCAGAAGAATTAATCGGCATATTTACCCAGGCATTCCTGGCATATACAATCATCGTATTTGTGCCTGAGCAGGAGCATGTTTTTGCTTGATACCTGAACGTCATGGCACCAGCAATCACCATCATTGGCACAGCCAAAAAACTTACCGCATTCCGGGCATCGCTTTAAGGTTTTGTTGGTATCGAGCCTCGGGTTATTAGTATTCATCAGCCTTTTATTTAATCCCTGTTTTATCCATGCTAAGTTCCACACTTACGGCACCCATTTTACCACCCATCGAAGGGTTCAACTTCGATACCTTAACGGTGGCTGTGTTGATATTGTCCATCAAGTCAAAAACCTTATGCAATATCCTTGAAGCTACATGTTCTAATAACTGTGCCGGTTTTCCCATCTCATCTTTAACACAGTGGTAAGCGATCTGATAATCAGCAGCATCACCCAGATTATCAGATTTGGCAGCTTTTTTCATGTTGGTGTCCAGTATTAAATCCACCTGAAACCTGTTTCCCACAACCTGTTCCTCCTCAAAATGCCCATGAAAGGCATAAAATTCCATGTTTTCAAGCCTGATCAATCCCATATCTCAAGTTTTCAGTAATTATTGCCTAAATTCTTCTTTGGATGATGAATTACGATGCACGAAATTACTTACTTTTGTCAAGTAATCAATAGTAAATACAATAACAAATAGCAGAAGGCATGAGTAAACCCGAGGAGGCAAAATCACTGAACTTTATTGAACAGATTATTGAGGAAGATTTGAAGAAACCTGATGCTGTCAGGGAAATCCATACAAGATTTCCGCCCGAGCCCAATGGGTACCTGCATATAGGCCATGCAAAATCAATTTGTTTAAATTTTGGACTTGCTGAAAAGTATGGTGGTAAATGTAACCTCAGGTTTGATGATACCAACCCGGTAAAAGAAGATGTAGAATACGTTGATTCCATAAAGGAAGATGTGCGTTGGTTGGGCTTTGATTGGGAAGATCGTGAGTTTTACGCCTCCGATTACTTCGATCAATTATATGAATGGGCCATCAAACTGGTGAAGGAAAACAAAGCTTATGTTGACGAAAGCAGTGCCGATGAGGTTGCCGCCACCCGTGGCACTCCTACCAAGCCTGGCATTGAAAGCAAATATCGCAACAGGTCGGCTGAAGAAAATCTTGATCTGCTCGATCGCATGAAAAATGGAGAATTTCCTGATGGTTCAAAGGTGCTGAGGGCAAAGATTGATATGGCCTCACCCAACATGCACATGCGCGATCCCGTGTTGTACCGGATTAAACATGCCACTCATCATAGAACTGGTGACAAATGGTGCATATATCCCATGTATGATTTCGCGCATGGTCAATCGGATTTCATTGAAGGCATAACGCACTCGTTATGTACACTGGAATTTGAAGTACACCGTCCTTTATATAATTGGTTACTCGAACAAATCATCGATGATGAAAACATACCGAGGCCCCACCAGTACGAATTTGCACGTTTAAATCTGAACTATACAGTGATGAGCAAGCGGTTGTTGTTGCAGCTTGTGAATGAAAAACATGTGAACGGATGGGATGATCCGCGCATGCCAACAATTTCAGGGCTCCGGCGACGTGGATATACTCCTGAATCCATTCGGATGTTTGCCGACAGGGTGGGGGTTTCAAAGCGCGAGAATGTCATCGACGTGGGATTGCTTGAATTTTGTGTTCGTGAGGATTTGAATAAAAAAGCACCACGGGTGATGGGGGTTCTTAATCCCTTAAAAGTTATCATCGACAATTATCCGGAATCAAAGGAAGAAAAATTGGATGCCGTCAATAATCCGGAAGATGAAAGCATGGGGAAACGCAAAGTACCTTTTTCAAAAGTGCTCTATATTGAAAGGGATGACTTTATGGAAGATCCTCCGAAAAAGTTTTTCCGGCTTGCCCCAGGACGTGAAGTTCGTCTGCGTTATGCATATTTTGTAACTTGTAAAGAAGACGGTGTGGTTAAAGATGAAGCCGGTAACATTACAGAAATTCATTGTACTTACGATCCGGCGAGCAAAGGAGGACAATCACCCGATGGCCGCAAAGTTAAAGGTACCTTGCACTGGGTATCGGCCAGCCATGCAGTGGAGGCCGAAGTAAGAATGTATGATCGGTTGTTTATTACTGAAGATCCTTATGAAACAGCAGAAGGCGTATCATTTTTGTCAAACCTCAACCCCGAATCGCTAAAAACTCAAAAAGGATACATTGAGCCGGTTATTTCAAACGGCAAGCCCGATGATAAGTATCAGTTTGAACGCTTGGGATACTTCTGTATTGATAAAGATTCAACAACAGGCAGGTTAGTCATCAATCGTACAGTCACACTCCGGGATTCATGGGCCAGGATGGCCAACAAATAATAATTGATAATACCGGAAGAAAAGACGTACCTGCGAAATATCATTCTATTTGCAGTTTTTTTTCCATACATTTTAAAGATAAATCCGGCTAATTTTCAGGGTAAATCCCTGCATGCATTTACTGCAAAAAATTGGCCTTAAAGTCTTGATGTTATGGATAAAAATGCAGCAAACAGAGTTCAGGATCTACAGCAGTTTGGTGAATTTGGGGGTGTCAATCCCTCCATCACTGATTCCTCCACTTTTACATTTCTCGAACCCGATACTATGGAACACACCTTTCATGGTGAAACCCAGGGGTGTTTTCTTTACTCACGTCACTGGAATCCGAGCAATCGGTACCTGGCAGAAGCTATGGCTGCATTGGAAAACACTGAAGCTGCCTGGGTAACGGCATCCGGAATGGCTGCCATTACCTGTGCGGTTCTACAGATTTGCAATGCCGGGGATCATTTAATTACTTCAGTGACTACCTATGGAGGAACATTTGCTTTTCTGAAAAACTATCTGCCAAAATTCAATATTGAGGTTAGTTTTGTTAATATTTCTGATTTGGAAAGTGTCGAAGAGGCTATTCAGCCAAATACAAAACTTATCTATACCGAATCAATAACCAACCCCCTGCTTCAGGTTTCTGATATTAAATCCTTATCCGGCATTACCCGCAAGCATAATATAAAACTAATTGTGGATAATACTTTTAGCCCGCTGGTTATTTCACCGGCCGAATGTGGGGCAGATATTGTGGTTTACAGCATGACGAAGTTTATCAATGGTAAAAACGATTGTGTTGCCGGTGCTATTTGTGGTTCTCAACAGTTTATCGACTCTTTATCGGATGTCATCACCGGGACAGCCATGTTGCTTGGGCCGGTGCTCGATCCTTTACGATCGTCCGGCATACTAAAAAACCTCAATACCTTGCATATCCGCATGAGGCAGCATAGTGCCAATGCCATGTATCTGGCAAAAAAACTTTCGGAAAAAGGCCTGCCGGTTATTTATCCTGGTTTGCCTTCACATCAGGATCATGAACTTATGAACCAGCTTATGCATCCGAAATACGGTTACGGTGGCATGATGGCTGTTGACTTTGGTACCCACAAGAAAGCCAACGAAATTATGCAGGCCATGCAGGATAATGATATTGGCTACCTGGCAGTGAGCCTGGGTTATTTTAAGACCTTATTCAGCTGCTCCGGTAAGAGCACCTCATCAGAAGTACCCCTTGAGGTCCAAAAATCCATGGGGCTTTCAGAAGGCTTGGTACGCTTTAGTATCGGTCTCGACGACGATATTGAACGAAGCTATCAACGATTGGAGAAAGTACTGGTAGAAAAGAAGATTATAGAGAAAGCCCAGTTTAACAAGGCGTGATATCAAATCCAACCTGCTTAAGATGGGTCCAGTATTCCGGATATGACTTCACAACTACTCCGGGTTCTTTAATGCGTATTTCTCCATTTATCAGTGATACAGGGGCAAAAGCCATGGCCATCCGATGATCTTCATAGGTCTCTATTTCGGGAATGGCTTGTGATCGGATTTTTTCTCCCTCCCACAATAGCATACCATCATCCGGGGCATGAAGGATGTATCCCAGTTTCCTGAGCTCATTCTGAAGGGCCTGAATTCTGTCTGTTTCTTTTATCCTGAGGGTTTCAGTACCTGTAAATAAAAACGGGATATCCATCATTGCACAGGTAACCGCAAGTGTTTGCACCAGGTCGGGACAGCGGCTGAAATCATACTTCAGAGAGTTGACAGGTTTGCTTCCTTTAGTTAAATGAACATGATCTTCCCTGAATTCAGTATTAATTCCAAGGTGGGAAAATATTGTGGTTATTGCTGCATCGCCCTGGAGGCTGTTCACACTCAAACCATACACAGAAAGGTCTGCATTCTCAGTAAATGCGGCAATTTCATACCAGTATGAGGCACTGCTCCAGTCAGCCTCTACAGTTATATCCTTACCTTTGTATTCTTGGGGTCTGATGATGATTTGATTGTCTGTCCATGAATAATTGATGCCCATATATTGCATAAGTTTAAGTGTTAACTCAACGTATGCTTCTGAAACAAGTTTATTTTCTATGGTTAATATCAATCCTTTAGGCAGGCATGGAGCAATTAGTAACAATGCAGTAATGTACTGACTACTTATGCTTCCGTCAATACTCACTTCACCACCTGTCATACCGCCAGGATTAATAGCAAGGGGAGGATATCCTTTTTTTTCAGTATAGTCAATGTTAGCTCCAAGGCTCCGTAATGCATTGACTAATTTTTCAATGGGCCGGTTTTTCATTCGTTCTGAGCCCGTTAGAACCATAGGTTTACTTTGTTGGGCAAAATATGCTGTTAAAAAACGCATGGCCGTTCCTGCAGGCCCGATATCTGTTGTACCGGTACGCTGTTTTAAAGCCTTTAACAATGCCTCTGTATCCTTGCTGGTTGACCGGTTATAAATCGTGAAGTCTTTTTTAGAAAGGGCCTGGATGATTAGCAACCGGTTTGTGATGCTTTTTGAAGTAGTTAGTTGTACCTTACCTGATACCGACGTTGATTGATTGACGATTTTGTATTGCATAAAATGAGTTTCTTTTGCGACAAAATTAACTTTTTTCTGTTTTAAACAGAGAGGTGTGTGATATTGCTGCATTAATTGGCCTGTTTAATATCAGGGCATAGTTATTTTGTATGAAGGAAAATTGCCCAAGGGGTTAAGTGATTTAATTTATTATTAAACCATTTTTTTTAATAAATTTGGGCTCCATTTTTTAGAAGGTTCATATTTATGAAGGAGATAATCGATGAGGTAGATAAGGGACTAATCAAAAGTGAATTAACCAGAGATAAGTTCCTGCGAAAGACAAATTACGGGGATAATGAGTTGTATATTGTTACTCATCATGACTCACCCAATACCCTCCGGGAAATTGGCAGGCTACGAGAAATAACTTTCCGGGCAGCGGGTGGTGGTACAGGTAAGGATTGTGATCTGGATTTGTTTGATACCATGGATAATCCCTACAAACAACTTATTGTATGGGATCCAGAGACCTTGTCGATTCTTGGAGGTTACCGTTTTTTCAATTGTGCAGATGCAATCAGGAATGAAAAGGGCGATCTTATGGTGGCAACTGGGAGGCTTTTTAATTTTTCTGATAAATTTATTAAGGATTACCTGCCATACATCGTCGAACTGGGACGCTCGTTTGTGATTCCTACACATCAATCAACCCAGGAGGGAGGAGGTAAACGCCGGTATACTCTGGATAATCTTTGGGACGGCCTGGGAGCAATATGGGTAAACAACCCCAAATCAAAATACTTTTTTGGAAAAGTAACCATGTATCCAAGCTATAACCGTGAGGCCAGAGATATTTTGTTGTATTATCTTCAAAAACATTTTGGCGACAGGGAAGGTTTGTTAAGGCCTTATACCCCTCTTGAAATTGATTTTGATAGCAGCAGGATGGAAGAAATCATGCCTTCAGACGACCACCAGGAAAATTTTAAGCTGGTTTCGCAGAAAATTCGTGCCCTTGGAGAAAATGTACCTCCGTTGATTAACTCATATATTAATCTCTCACCTACCCTTAAAACCTTCGGTACTGTTATTAATCAGCATTTCGGCGATGTAGAAGAAACAGCGATTATGGTTACCGTGGCGGATATGTATGAAACAAAAACTGAAAGGCATGTAAAAAGCTTTGATCCCAAACAGCAAGGGTACAGGTTTTAGTTTTTGGAAGGGTCAAACAGGCCCTGATTATGTCCGTATTTTCTCCTTATTTCAAGAATCCGTACTTCCTGTTCTAGTTGTAGAAATATTTCTGACAAATATTTAGCCTTCTTATTATTTTTTGATACCTGATCTCCTTTCATTCAAAATAGCTTTTTTCCGGGTATACAAATACTGAATATTCTTTTTCGTATACTTATAAATCCGAGAATGGTTATAGAAAATAAGGGAATTTTCCGGGTAAAAGTTTAAAATTTGCAGGATTAATGCGGGATACAGCAGCCTTGGATTTATATCTTGCTAAAAATGAGTGAGTTCAAAAGCTTGGTTATTTTAAACCAAAAAAGCCGGTAAATCCGGCTTTTTTTATTGGTTTTTAGATGTATTTTATTATTTCAGTTTTTTCGCCACCTCAGTTTCGGTGAATGCTTCAATGATATCGCCTACTTTAATGTCATTGAAATTGGCAACATTGAGTCCGCATTCCAATCCGGCAGTAACTTCCCTGGCATCATCCTTAAAGCGCTTCAGCGAACCAAGCTCGCCGGTGTATACCACAATGCCGTCACGGATAACACGGACTTTATTGTTCCGGTTGATTTTACCTTCACGAACCAGGCCACCGGCAATTGTACCTACTTTGGTGATTTTGAATGTTTCAAGTACTTCTACTGATCCAATGATTTCTTCCTTGATTTCAGGTGACAACATGCCTTCCATCGCTGCTTTCACATCTTCAATGGCATCATAGATGATGGAATAGAGGCGGATATCGATTTCTTCTTTTTCAGCCAGTTTACGGGCATTTAAGGACGGTCTCACCTGGAAACCTATAATGATGGCATCTGATGCTGCTGCCAGAAGGATGTCACTTTCAGAGATTTGTCCAACGGCTTTATGCCTGATATTCACCTCAATTTCTTCTGTACTTAGTTTGATTAATGAATCAGCAAGCGCTTCAACCGAACCGTCCACATCACCTTTTACAATGATATTAAGCTCCTGGAAGTTGCCAATAGCAATTCTACGGCCAATTTCATCAAGAGTAATGTGTTTCTGAGTACGTAATCCCTGTTCGCGTTGTAACTGTTCGCGTTTTGTTGCAATTTCCTTGGCTTCTTTATCGGTATCAAAAATGTGGAATTTGTCACCTGCCTGAGGTGCGCCATTCAATCCCAGAATTACCACCGGAGTAGATGGGCCGGCATATTCAATGGTTTTGCCACGCTCGTTAAACATGGCTTTCACGTGGCCATAATAATGACCGGCAAGAATGATGTCTCCTACATATAATGTACCGCTTTCGACCAATATGGTAGCTGTATAGCCACGTCCTTTGTCAAGCGACGATTCAATAACCGTACCTATTGCTTTTTTATCTGGATTAGCCTTAAGGTCAAGCAGTTCGGCTTCGAGCAATACTTTTTCAAGCAAGTCCTCAATATTTATCCCGTTTTTGGCCGAGATTTCCTGCGACTGGTATTTACCACCCCAGTCTTCAACCAGGTAGTTCATGTTTGCCAGTTCCTCCTTAACTTTATCAGCATTAGCTGTAGGCTTGTCAATTTTGTTTATCGCAAATACGATTGGAACACCTGCAGCCGAGGCATGGTTTATTGCTTCTACAGTCTGCGGTTTTACACCATCATCGGCAGCTACCACAATAATGGCAACATCGGTAATCTGTGCACCTCGTGCACGCATGGCGGTAAATGCTTCGTGTCCCGGTGTATCAAGGAAGGTGATTTGTTTGCCATTTTCCAGTTCTACTCCGTAAGCTCCAATATGCTGTGTGATTCCACCTGCCTCACCGGCAATCACGTTAGCACGTCGAATGTAATCCAGCAATTTTGTTTTCCCATGGTCAACGTGCCCCATAACCGTAACGATTGGCGGCCGGGGTTGCAGGTCTTCTACATTGTCTTCTTCTTCGCCAATGGCTTCCTGAAAATCAACACTTACAAATTCAACCTTGTAGTTGAATTCATCAGCTACCAGGGACATGGTTTCGGCATCGAGCCGCTGGTTAATGCTAACAAACAATCCCAGGTTCATGCAGGTTGAAATTACATCGGTTGGAGGGACGTTCATCATGGATGCCAGTTCACTCACCGATACAAATTCGGTTACCTTCAATACGTTCTTTTCCTCTTCCTGCCTGAGTTGTTCCTGCTCAAGTTCGTGACGTGCCGCTTCACGCTTTTCGCGACGGTGCTTGGAGCCTTTTGATTTTCCTTTGCTCGTCAGACGGGCAAGAGTATCTTTTATTTGCTTTTGTACATCCTCGTCACTGACTTCGGGTTTAAATGTCCGTTTTCTCCGTTTTTTATCGCCTCCCCGTGAATCACGTTGTTCCGGCTTGCTGGGCTGGGCATCCGGCTTATCTTTGCGGATACGTTTGCGTTTCTTCTTTTTGTCGCGCTCTACCGGGTCAGATGATGAGGCTACAGGTTTCTTTTTATCCCCTTGTTTGGGTAAATCAATTTTTCCTACAATGGTCGGTCCGTTCAGCTTCTGAATTTTTGATCGAACCATGTCTTCCGTGTCACGACTTTGGCGTGGTTCTGCCTGTTCCCCGGTTTCGGCCTGCTCGCGGGCTTCTTCATGAGATGCCTTCCGGCTTTCTTTTTTTGTTCGTCGTTCTTCTTCTCGTTCTTCCTTGGTTTTTCTGCGGGGACGGGTACGCTGATTCATTGAATCCAGATCAATTTTGCCAATAACCGTTGGAGCATTGAGTTTTTCAAACTGGGTTTCAACAAATTTATCTTCTTCTCCTTCTCCTTCTTCTTCTTCAATGTCAGCTTCTGTATCTTCAGCTGCTATTGTTTCACCCTCTTCAGAAACCTCTTTTTCAGGAATTTCTTCTGGAGTTTCTTCAGCCTTAACAGGTTCTTCTTTTGTCTCCTCAGCCTGAAGTTCTTCTTGTTGTTGTTGTTGTTGTTCTTCTTCTTCTTTAGCAGCTTTGGCTTTTTCTGCTTTCTCTTCATCTTCGGCTTTCTTCCTGGCCTCTAATTTTTCTGCCTCAGCTTTTTCTTTTGCCTTTTTCTCTTCTTTTTCTGCTTCTTCCTTTTCAGCTTTCTTTTTACCTGAAAGCGCATCAATATCTATCTTTCCGACAACCTTGATTTTGCTTGCTTCTTCTTTTTTGGGTTGCTCTTCTGAAGGCTTTTTCCCTGAACTTAAATCTTTTACGAGTACTGCATCATCCTCCTCTTCAACCTCAGTGTTGTCTTCATCTATTTCTTCTTCTGAGAGATCCTGAATGGTGACTGCTTCTTTTTTGTCCCTGATTTTTTTCAGGGTGATTTTTTCAGATTCTTTTTTAGCATTAATATCCGAACTGTATTCCTTAACAAGAATATCATATAGTTCGGGTGAGATTTTAGTGTTGGGGTTTGAATCAACATTATGTCCTTTCTTGTTAAGAAAATCAATAATAGTTGAGATGCCAACATTGAATTCTCTTGCTATTTTACTAAGCCTAGTAGCTTTGTTAACTGCCATATATAATACTTACAATAATAATAAATATCCTTTTTTCAAAGAGGATGTGCTAAGATAGAATAATATCAGGCAATTATTCAAATTCTGCCTTAAGAATTTTCTTAATCTCCTCAATGGTTTCCTTCTCCAGGTCAGTACGTTTGACGAGATCGTCGGTAGTAAGTTCAAGGACACTTTTTGCTGTATCACAACCGACGGCTTTTAGTTCATCGAGTATCCAACCTTCAATTTCGTCAGAGAATTCATCCAGGGTAACATCCTCTTCATCTTCTTCGCTTTCGCGGTAAACATCAATCTCATATCCGGTGAGCTGTCCGGCCAGTTTGATGTTTAATCCGCCTTTACCAATTGCCAACGATACTTCGTTGGGCTTGAGATAGACTTCTGCACGTCCTGATTCTTCATCGATTTTAATATCGGTGATCTTGGCAGGGCTGAGGGCACGTTGTATGTAAAGCTGAACATTGTTTGTATAATTGATGACGTCAATGTTTTCATTTTTCAGTTCACGTACAATACCATGAATTCTGGAACCTTTCATGCCCACGCAGGCACCCACAGGGTCGATACGTTCATCATACGATTCCACAGCTACTTTGGCGCGTTCTCCTGGTACACGTACAATCTTTTTTATAGTAATCAGTCCGTCAAATATTTCCGGCACCTCAAGCTCAAACAATCGTTCAAGGAAAATGGGTGAGGTGCGTGATAAAATAATCAGCGGATTGTTATTTTTCATTTCAACCCGGATGACAACCGCCCGAATGGTATCACCCTTGCGGAAATAATCCGAGGGAATTTGTTCAGATTTTGGAAGGATCAGTTCATTGCCTTCATCATCGAGTACAAGAATTTCACGCTTCCAAACCTGATAAACCTCACCGGTAACAATTTCACCTATGCGGTCCTTATAATTATCGTAAAGGTTGCCTTTCTCAAGTTCCATGATTTTGGCGGTGAGATTCTGACGCAAAGCAAGAATAGCACGGCGTCCAAAATCAATAAGTTTTACTTCATCCGTAACATCTTCACCAACTACATAATCCTCATCAATTTTTTGGGCTTCTGATAGAGAAATCTGCAGGTTGGGATCTTCAACATCTCCGTCTTCTACTACCTCGCGGTTGCGCCAGATTTCGAAGTCACCTTTATCAATGTTAATGATGATATCAAAATTCTCATCCGTACCATACATTTTCATGAGCATGCTGCGAAATACATCTTCCAGCACTTTCATCATAGTTGCCCTGTCGATGCTTTTCAGTTCCTTGAACTCCGAAAATGTATCAATAAGGTTTAAGTTTTCCATAATTATATTTTTAAAACCTTGACTACTTGAATGATATAATAATTTTTGCGGATATTATGTCCGATAAATCCACATTATGTTCTTCTTTTATTACTTGTTTTTTCTTGCGGCCTTCAATTCGTTCCTTTTTAGAAGTCTCAAGAGTAATCCTGTTTTTCTCAGCTTTTATCAGTTTACCTTTAATGGTCTTGCCTTCCGAAAGCTGTATGTTAAGTTCCCGTCCAACATTTTTTTTATATTGTTCGAAAATTTTCAGCGGTACATCAAGGCCCGGCGATGATACCTGCAATTCAAAATCCTGTTCATCCCTGTCCAGGTTATGTTCAATATGCCGGCTTATTTCAACACACTGGTCAATGGTTATTCCTTCAATTGTATCAACCAAAATCTGGATGCTATTTGATGGGGTAACCTTTAAATCAACCAGAAAAATGTCTTTTCCCTGAATTGCCTCCTGTAGTAATTCCTCTACTTTTTCTTTCAGTGCCATCAAATTATTGTCCCAATAAAATAGGGGACTTTTGCCCCCTAGTTTTTAGCTTAAACCATTAAACGGATGCAAAATTATGAATAATCCTTTTAATTAACAAAATAGTTTGCTTAAAAGTATGGATAAAAATGCTGGTTTTGAGGACAAATTAATAAAAATTGTGGTTACTTTTGTGGCGGATTAATAATCGCATTCTTCCTGGCTTTTATTCATCATATTTATGTATTGAGGTTGTAGAATATGTAATAATGAGAACATGCCCAAGGGAAGAATAATCATTTTAAACAGATAACGTGATTTTCTCCTGTGAATAAACGAAAAATTATCAATGACCCGGTTTATGGATTCATTAATGTTCATTCTGATCTTATTTTTGATTTAATTGAACATCCATTCTTTCAGCGATTGAGAAGGATCCGGCAACTGGGACTAACCTGTTTTGTTTATCCCGGAGCCACACATACCCGGTTTCAACATGCCATTGGTACAACCTATCTGATGGGGCTGGCACTCAATGTGATTCGCTCAAAAGGTCATGATATTACTCCTGAAGAGGCTGATGCTGCGCAGGCAGCTATTCTGCTTCATGATGCCGGACACTGGCCGTTTTCTCATACCCTGGAGCATAGTTTGGTAAGTGATCTCAACCATGAGGATATGTCACTCCTCATAATGAAACAAATTAATCGCGAAATGGGCGGTGGGCTGAACCTTGCCATAGAAATATTTCAAGGCAATTACAAAAAACAATTTCTGCATCAACTGGTTTCAAGTCAACTTGATATGGACCGCATGGATTATCTCCGCCGTGATGTATTTTTTACCGGAGTGAATGAAGGGATTATAGGATCAGACAGGATCATAAAAATGCTAGATGTGGTCAATGACCAGCTGGTGGTAGAAGCCAAGGGTATTTATTCCATTGAAAAATTCCTGATTGCACGCAGACTAATGTACTGGCAGGTATATTTTCATAAAACAGTGATTGCTGCAGAAAATCTGTTGGTAATGATGCTTAAACGGGCCACCTTTCTGGCTAAAAATGATAAAAGTTTTCCGGCCACTCCGGCCCTGACTTATTTCCTGCATCACAACATTGTTTCTGATGATTTACTCAGTAATTCATCAACCGTACGGGATGAAGCCATTCACTGGTTTTCACAGCTCGACGACGATGATATTTTTATTTCTGCAAAAATCTGGCTGAACTATCCTGACAGGGTTATTCAAAACCTGGCATACAGATTATTAAACAGAAAATTATTTAAAATTCATTTAGAATCCAATAAATTCGATAAAGCAAGAGTTAATACTTTGCGAAAAGCTTTTCAGGTAAAGGAAGGGTTTTCTCTCGAGGAGAGCAAATATTTTGTTTTTTCCGATTCAATCAGTAACAATACCTATGACTATAATGACAGCAAAATACAAATTCTTTTTAAAACAGGTGAACTGATTGATATTTCAGACGCATCTGATATGTTTGATATTGATAAAATTACAACATTAACAAGAAAATATTTCCTTTGTTATCCAAAGGATTTAACAGAACAATAAACATTGAATGGTTATGGAATTTACTGCAAAGGTAATCGCAGATTTTTTACATGGAAAGATAGAAGGAAATCCGGATGAAATAGTCAACACAGTTGCAAAAATTGAAGAAGCTAAAAAAGGATCACTCGCCTTTTTGTCAAATCCAAAATATACCAATTACATATATGATACTGAAGCAAGCATTGTATTAATAAATAATGGTTTGGAATTAACCAGAGATGTATCTGCTACTCTTATCCGGGTACCGGATGCCTATCAGGCCTTCGCTTCATTACTGCAGCTTTATGAACAGTCAAAGCCTCAGAAAAAAGGCATCGATTCCAACACCAGCATTGCAGAAAGCGCCAGTCTGGGTGAAGAGATCTACCTTGGGGCTTTTAGTTATATAGGGGAGAATGTAAAAATTGGTAATAACGTAAAGATATATCCCCAGTGTTATGTTGGCGACAATGTCGTTATCAATGATAATACCATTCTATATGCAGGGGTGAAAGTATATCACGACTGTGCTATCGGTTCAAGTTGTATTATTCATGCCGGTACAGTAATTGGCAGTGATGGTTTTGGCTTTGCGCCCCAGGAAGGGGCTGATTTTAAAAAAATTCCTCAGGTGGGTAATGTTATCCTGGAGGATAATGTTGAAATAGGTGCAAATACTACTCTTGATAGGGCAACCATGGGTTCTACTGTTATCAGAAAAGGGGTGAAACTTGATAATCTTGTCCAGATTGCCCACAACGTGGAAATAGGAGAAAACACCGTCATTGCATCCCAATCAGGTATTTCGGGCTCAACAAAAATCGGGAAAAACTGCATGATTGGAGGGCAGGTTGGCTTTTCAGGGCATATCACCATTGCGGATAATACCAAAATTGGGGCGCAATCGGGCATTGCCAACTCCGTAAAGCAGCCGGGGACTGTTCTTTTTGGCACACCTGCAATTGAGCTGCGCAATGCACAGCGGGCGATGATCGTATATAAAAATTTACCGGAAATGCATCGCACACTAAAAACATTGGAAAAGCAAATAGAGAAGCTTCAAAAAGAATCAGATATCTGATTGCAATTGATTGTTTTGTGGTTGTATTGATAAATTTAGGGACTACAGCCTAACATAGTATATTAGCATTGGGCTTTTTTTTATAACTTGCGGGATTTTAATTTCTAAAGATACATATTAAGTAATAAAATATGGCAGAAAAGCAAAAAACACTCAAAGATGAGATAAAATTATCAGGTAAAGGACTACATACCGGATTAAACGTAAGTGTTGTTTTAAAACCAGCCGCTGAAAATCATGGGTTTAAATTTCAGCGTACCGATATGGAGAACCTGCCTGTGATTAGAGCGGTAGCTGAAAATGTAACTGAAACTTCCAGGGGAACTACGCTTATCGAAAAAAATGCCAGGGTTTCAACTATTGAACACCTGATGGCTGCACTTAACGGGATGGATTTGGATAATGTACTTATTGAAGTCAATGGTCCTGAAATACCCATCCTGGACGGAAGCTCAAAGCCTTATGTTGAGGAAATCACCAAGGTTGGCATTGAAGAACAGGAAGCTGACAGGGATTACTTTGTGGTAAAGAAAACCATGAGTTTTCGCGATGAAGAAAATGGCATCGAAATAAATGTGTATCCCTATGATGGTTTTTGTATTGATGTTTTGATTGATTATAAATCAAAAATACTTGGCAACCAGTATGCATCCCTCAAGAGCCTGAAAGATTTTGCCTCGGAAGTGGCCCCGAGCCGCACCTTTGTATTTCTTCGCGAAGTAGAATTTTTGTATCAGAACAACCTCATTAAAGGGGGGGATTTACAGAATGCAATCGTTATCATGGAAAGGGCTGTGGAGCAGAAAGAACTGGACAGGTTAGCCGATTTATTCCACATGCCTAAAGTGAAAGCAAAACCAGAAGGGATTTTGAATAATATTGATTTACGCTTTGCCAACGAACCTGCCCGTCACAAATTGCTCGACATGGTTGGGGACCTGGCTTTGGCCGGAAAAAAAATAAAAGGCAAGATTGTAGCCAATAAGCCAGGGCACTGGGCCAATACAGAACTGGCAAAGCTTATTCGCCATGAGATTAAACAGACTCAGGGAAAACCAGTGCCGCCTGAATATGATCCCAACGAGGAACCTGTACTTGATATTCATGGTATCCAGGATATGCTGCCGCATCGTCCACCTTTCCTTTTGGTAGATAAAGTTATTTATCGCGACCAGCAAATGGTCTGCGGGGTGAAAAATGTTACCATGAATGAACCGTACTTCGTTGGGCATTTCCCCGGCGAAGCTGTAATGCCCGGAGTATTGCAAATTGAGGCTATGGCACAGGTTGGCGGGTTACTGGTTTTAAATACTGTTCCTGATCCTGAGAATTACCTCACCTATTTCCTCAGGATCGATAATGCCCGGTTTAAGCGAAAGGTATTTCCAGGAGATACGCTCTTGTTCAGGATGCGACTTATGGAACCTATCCGGCGCGGAATTGCCAAAATGTACGGTGAAACATTTGTAGGGAATACCCTTGTTGCTGAGGCCGAAATGATGGCTCAGATTTCCAAGGTTAAAGCGTAATATGACATTTGGCATTGCCCTTTTCGATGCTTGATGTTTTTTTTGTAAAAAAAATAATTCATGATTCATAATTTGTCAGTTGTACATCCGGATGCCCAGATTGGGAAGGATGTTAAAATAGATCCCTTTGCATCAATAGCCGAAAACGTTATCATTGGTGATGGAACATGGATTGGCTCTAACGTTACTGTTATGCCGGGATCGCGAATAGGATCGAACTGTAAAATTTTTCCCGGAGCTGTCATTGGCGCTATTCCTCAGGATTTGAAATTCAGGGGTGAAGAAACTACAGCAGAAATTGGGAATAATACCATTATCCGTGAATGTGTTACCGTAAACCGTGGCACAGCCGCCAGAGGAAAAACAACAGTTGGCAATAACGCCCTTTTGATGGCTTATTCGCATGTAGCTCATGATTGTGATATTCGCAATAATGTAATTATTGGCAATTCCACCCAAATTGCAGGTGAAGTGGTTATCGATGATTTTGCCATTATTTCAGCCCTGTGTGGTGTACATCAGTTTACAAGGATCGGAAAACACGTCATGGTTCAAGGCCTTAGTGGTGTGGGTAAGGACGTACCACCTTATGTTACAGCCGGACGCGATCCATTAGCCTATGCCGGGCTCAACTCGGTAGGGCTTCGTCGCCGTCAGGTTCCAGGAGAGGTAATTAATGCAATACAAGATGTTTATCGCATCATCTACCTAAGTGGGATGAACGTCTCCGATGGGGTTAAGCACGCTGAGGAAAATTTGTCAAAATCACCGGAAAGAGATGAAATCCTGGATTTTATTAAAAGCTCTAAACGTGGGATTATCAGAGGATTGTTGGCATAGCAATACATGCTCTTTTGAAAACACAGTTCACGGAAATATCAGGTAAAGAGATAAGCTTTCTACGAGAAATACTCTACCAGGCGATATTCGTACCCCCCGGAATCAAACCATACCCTCGTTCTATTATCGATGAGCCGGCTATCATCAAATACATTGATCCGTGGGATAGCAAAAGAGACTTTGGATTGATTATTTATATTGATAAAGTTCCTGCCGGCGCTATCTGGGGAAAGTTCCTTGATGAAAATAATCCGGGCTATGGATTTATTGATTCGGAAACACCGGAGTTAAGCATGGCTATGCTGCCTGCATACCGGAATCAAGGGTATGGTACTGCTTTAATAACAAGGTTTTTTGAACTCGCAATTAATAGGGATTATAAAGCCATCTCACTAAGTGTTGATCGGTTAAATCCTGCCGTCCGTCTCTATAAAAGAATGGGTTTCGAAATCATTGATGCGCCGGGAAGCGATTATACCATGAAAATTTGTTTATAGATGCCCATATTATGAAGTAATTGGTAAACCAGTAATAATTAAGAGTTGAAAAGTAAAAAGAAAATGGCATCTCGTTGTGAGCAGATGGTTTTCTGTCAGTTATGAGCAAGAGGCTTTCAGCATTACCACTGCAGACCTTCAATATGCAGTGATCACCGCTTACCGTTCACCGATCCACGGATTAATAAAGATTATTAAAACCTGAATTTCTACCAGGGATTCGTTTCTTCTTGGAAATGTGTCATTCTTCTTTTAACCCCTGCCACCCCCTGGCCGTTAGCTCAAGCGAACTACCATCAGGTAAGGTTATATGCTTTCCTTCATCGGCATCCATGATATGCCCGATAATGTGAATACCTTCCTGATCAGCGAGCTTTTCATAATCACTCAATGGCACTGTAAACAACAATTCATAATCTTCACCTCCGTTTAAGGCACAGGTTACGGGCTCCAGGTTTAATTCCTCAGCTACCTTTGCTGAATCGTTGTGTACCGGGATTTTATCCGCAAAAATCTGACAACCGGTATTTGACTCCTTACAAATATGCAATATTTCCGAAGACAGCCCGTCTGAAATGTCAATCATGGCTGTGGGTTTAATTTCCAGGGATTTAAGTAAATCAATAACATCCCCGCGGGCTTCCGGTTTTAACTGTCTGCGTAAAACGTATTCATAGTCCGTTAGGTCTGGCTGTTGACTTTGAAGGCCTTCAAACACCTTGCGTTCGCGTTCCAGCACCTGGAGCCCAAGATATGCTGCTCCCAAATCACCGGAGACACATATCAGATCTGTTTTTTTTGCGCCGGAACGATAAGACAAATCCGTTTCGGTGGCTTCCCCTATTGCCGTGATGCATATCGTCATTCCGGTAAGCGAACTGGCGGTATCCCCGCCTACCAAATCAACACTGTATTTTTCGCAGGCCAGTTTTACGCCATTAAAAAAATCGTCCACAGCCTTTTTGCTGAATTTGCCTGAGAGCGCCATTGCTATGGTCATCTGCCTTGGAATCGCATTCATGGCATAAACATCCGAAAAATTCACAACCGCCGACTTATATCCCAGATGTTTCAACGGGGTATATACCAGGTTGAAATGAATGCCTTCGGTTAGTAAATCTGTGGTTACAACAATTTTTTTATCCGGATAACTCAGCACAGCACAATCATCCCCAATACCTTTCAGGGTGCTTGGGTTTTTAACTTTTATATCATGTGTCAGGGCTTCGATTAAGCCAAACTCCCCAAGCTCTCCAACACTCCTGTATTCCTTGTTTCCATGAGTCATATCCGTAAACTTTACTGGTTCTTTTTTGTTGTAAAGATCACGAAACTTTACCTTAGATTTTGTATCTTTGCGGTTATTTAGATTAAATCTAAATAAATGATTAGTTGAGAATAAAAGGAATAATGGGTTATGCAGAACACACAAGATAAGATAATAGGAGAAGTTACCCAGGGCGAATATAAATACGGTTTTACTACAAATATCGAAATGGAAACGGTCCCACCAGGGCTGAACGAAGATATAGTACGCATGATATCGGCGAAAAAAAAGGAACCTGAGTGGATGTTGGAATTCAGGCTCAAGGCATTTCGTCACTGGGAAACTATGAAAATGCCGGCATGGGCACATCTGAAAATACCGGAGATAAAATATCAGGACATCATATATTACGCAGCTCCCAAGCAAAAGGCAAAATTAAACAGCCTGGATGAGATTGATCCCGAATTGTTGGACACCTTTAATAAGCTTGGAATTCCGCTTGATGAGCAAAAAAGACTTACAGGTGTTGCTGTGGATGCGGTTATGGATTCTATTTCAGTGAAGACAACGTTTCAGGACACCTTAGCTGAGCTGGGGATTATTTTCTGTTCTTTCAGTGAGGCAGTGCAAAAACATCCTGATTTGGTGAAAAAATACATTGGTACTGTCGTACCTTACACTGATAATTATTTTGCTGCACTAAATTCTGCTGTATTCAGCGACGGCTCGTTTTGTTACATTCCTAAAGGGGTTCGTTGCCCGATGGAGTTGTCCACCTATTTCAGAATCAATGCAGCCAATACCGGTCAGTTTGAACGTACATTGATTGTGGCCGAGGACAACAGTTATGTGAGTTACCTCGAAGGTTGCACAGCACCCATGCGCGATGAAAACCAGCTGCATGCTGCCATTGTTGAAATCACAGCGATGGAAAACGCGGAAGTTAAATATTCCACGGTTCAGAACTGGTATCCCGGAAATAAAGAAGGAAAAGGCGGGGTTTACAATTTTGTGACCAAGCGTGGAATATGCAAAGGCAACAACTCAAAAATATCGTGGACACAGGTTGAAACCGGTTCGGCCATTACATGGAAGTACCCCAGTTGTATTTTACGTGGAGATAATTCAGTAGGTGAGTTTTACTCCGTGGCTGTGACCAACAATCACCAGCAGGCGGATACCGGAACTAAAATGACACACATCGG
The DNA here is from genome assembly GCA_964652315.1 of uncultured Bacteroidales bacterium. Classification (GTDB taxonomy): domain Bacteria; phylum Bacteroidota; class Bacteroidia; order Bacteroidales; family JAAAOM01; genus CAZZBU01. Next base: position 4,455 of record CAZZBU010000054.1, on the reverse strand, counting down.
TAAAAATACCAGGAGTACAATTATTTCTAAAGGTATTTCAGCTGGTACAAGTCAGAATAGCTACCGTGGCCTTGTTAAGGTCCTTAAAAATGCAGAGAATTCCCGGAATTTTACCCAGTGTGATTCCCTGTTGCTTGGTGATCGCTGTGGTGCTCATACATTCCCTTATATAGAGGCGGATAACCAGTCGGCCATTATTGAACATGAGGCTACGACTTCAAAAATCGGGGAGGATCAGATTTTCTACTGTAATCAGCGTGGAATAGATACGGAAAAAGCCATTGGCCTGATAGTAAACGGATATGCCAAGGAGGTACTTAACAAACTTCCCATGGAATTTGCTGTGGAAGCACAAAAATTATTGGCTATCAGTTTGGAAGGTAGCGTAGGATAGAAATCAATTTGTTGAATTTAGATAAAAAATAATATGCTCTCAATTAAGAATTTACATGTTTCCATCGAAGGACAGGAAATACTAAAAGGCATTGATTTGGAAGTTAAACCCGGTGAGGTCCATGCCATTATGGGACCGAATGGTTCTGGTAAAAGTACACTGGCATCTGCACTTACCGGTCGCGAATTTGCTGAAATTACAGAAGGCGAAATTATTTACCAGGGCAGGGATTTGCTCGATATGGAACCAGATGAGCGTTCCAAAGAGGGAATCTTCCTTGGGTTTCAATACCCGGTTGAAATACCCGGAGTTTCCATGGTTAACTTTTTAAAGACGGCAATAAACGAACACCGCAGACATCAAAACCTGGAGGATCTCACCGCTGCTGAATTTCTTAAACTGATGCGCGAGAAAAAAGAACTCGTGGAGATAGATTCTCAGTTGACCAACAGATCAGTGAATGAGGGTTTTTCAGGAGGTGAAAAAAAGAAGAATGAGATTTTTCAGATGGCTATGTTACAGCCAAAACTATCCATCCTGGACGAGACAGATTCCGGCCTGGATATTGACGCACTGCGAATTGTTGCCAATGGTGTGAATAAACTGAAAACAAAAGACAATGCCACCATCGTCATTACGCATTATCAGCGCCTGTTGGAATACATTGTGCCTGATTTTGTGCACGTACTTTATCAGGGAAGAATTGTGAAGTCCAGCGGAAAAGAGCTCGCACTTGAATTAGAGGAAAAAGGGTACGACTGGATTAAAAAAGAACTGGTTCACGAATAAATCACACAGAGGCTTACTGATTGTTTGTGAATTACTAAGGCTTAAGATTTATGGCTATTTTGAAAGAAAAAGAAGACATTATAAAATACTTTACTGAGTTGTACGAACAACATGGTAAAGCGCTTACCAGGCAATCTGCTGATGTGGTGAATGAGCGTCGCGTTGAAGCACGTGAATTCTTTTCCAGGTTTGGCCTGCCAGGTAAAAAGGATGAAAAGTATAAATACACCTATCTTGAACCTCACTTGAAAAACGGGTATAATACCCTGTTTGAACCTGAGAAAATCACTTTTGACAGTGATGATCTTTTTAGATGTGATGTACCGGAGCTTGACACCCATGTAATCATTTTGTTAAACGGATTTTATTACGAACGTTTCAATAAGCAGGCAACGCCAAAGGGCATTACTGTTGGAAGCTTTCAGCAAATGGCTGCCCAATATCCGGATATTTACAAAAAGCATTATGGCAAAATTGCAGATATACACACTGACGGATTGGTATCACTTAACACGATGCTGGCACAGGATGGCATATTCATCCATGTACCAAAAAATTCCGTGAATGATAAGCCCATTCAGATTATTAATTTGTTGCTTGCCGACAAGGAGCTTTTGGTGCAACACCGCAACCTGTTTGTACTTGAACCCGGTTCAAAGGCTGAGGTTATTATCTGCGATCATACCTTGTCGCCCCATAAGTACATGACCAATTCGGTTTCTGAGGTTTATGTTGATGAAAATGCTCACCTGGACATCACCCGGGTTCAAAATGAGCATAACGGCGCTGTGCAGTTATCAAACCTGTTCATTAAGCAGGAAGCTGGCAGCAATGTAAAAACTCAAACGTTTACGCTGCATGGGGGAGTAGTGCGCAACAATGCTTATGTACAACTTAATGGCGAAGGTGCGCATAATGACACCAATGGTTTTTTTATTACAGATCAGCGCCAACATGTTGATAGTTTTACGTTGGTTGAGCATAATGTGCCTAATTGTACAAGCAATCAGCTTTTCAAAGGAGTGTTGGACGATATGTCAACAGGGGCATTCAACGGAAAGATTTATGTAGCACAAGATGCTCAAAAAACTTCTGCCTTTCAACGCAATAATAATATCCTGTTGACAGATACTGCGAAAATGCATTCAAAACCCCAGCTTGAAATATATGCTGATGATGTCAAATGTTCCCATGGCGCTACTATGGGGCAACTTGATGAGCAAGCAATGTTTTACTTACAGTCAAGGGGTATAAATAAGAAAGAATCCCGCTTGCTCCTGATGTTTGCATTCGCTCATGAAATCATAAAAGAAATTAAATCAGAGCCCTTGCGCAGACGTATTGATGAGCTCATCGATAAACGATTGCGCGGTGAACTGACCCGATGTAATAATTGCGCCATGCACTGTGGCTAATCTTAAACCTATGGCTTTTAACATTCAGAAAGTACGATCTGATTTTCCAATATTATCTGAAAAACTCTATAAAAAATACCCGTTGGTGTACCTTGATAACGGTGCAACCACGCAAAAGCCAAAGGTTGTAATTGATACCATAAATGACTGGCACAGCCATAAAAACAGCAGCATTCACCGGGGAGTCCATTACCTGAGCGAACAAGCAACCGAAGCCTATGAACATGCCCGGAAGACTGTACAAACTTTTATCAATGCCAAACACTCGCATGAAATTGTATTTACCAGTGGTGCCACAGGTGCAGTTAACGGATTGGCGTTTTCGTTTGGTGAAGATTTTGTTACAGCCGGCGATGAGATTCTTATCACTGAGATGGAACATCACGCCAATATTGTACCCTGGCAGATGCTCTGTCAGCGTAAGGGAGCAACCTTGAAATATGTTCCCATCGATGATAATGGGGAATTGCAACTCGATTTGTTGCCCGAATTAATTACCGCTCGTACGCGTCTGTTGGCAATCATGCAGGTCTCCAATTCCCTGGGAACCATCAATCCGGTAAAAAAAATTATTGAGATAGCACATAACCTGAATGTTCCGGTCATGGTTGACGCGGCTCAGTCGGTGCAGCACGAAAATGTTGATGTGCAGGATCTGGATTGCGATTTTCTGGTCTTCTCCGGACATAAAATCTACGGGCCAACAGGCATTGGCGTGTTTTATGGCAAGGAAGCATGGCTTGAAAAGCTGGTTCCTTTCCAGGGTGGGGGTGATATGGTAGATGTGGTCACGCTTGAAAAAACCACTTTTAACGAGCTGCCCTTCAAATTCGAAGCAGGGACTACCAATTATATTGGCGCCATTGGATTGGGTGTTGCCCTTGATTATGTTAATAAATTGAGTATAAAAGACATTAAAACCTACGAACACGGGTTACTACAATACGCCACCGAAAAGCTCTCTTCAATTGAGGGACTTAAAATTTTCGGGCAGGCGAAAAACAAAGCGGCTATCATTTCATTCTTATTGGAAGGCATTCATCAGTATGATGCTGGCATGGTCCTTGATAAATTAGGCATAGCTGTGCGGACCGGAACCCATTGTACCCAGCCGGTGATGCAGCATTTTGGTATTGAGGGAACCATTCGGGCATCCATGTGTTTTTACAATACAGGAGAAGATATTGATCGGTTAGTGGAAGGCATTCAGCGCGTACAGATGATGTTTGGATAGAGTAATTCATGGATACGATAAAATAGATAATGAATTAGTTTAGGCGCAATCATCAGGCACCTGCCCATTTTGAAAAGCGAATTAGAAGAATTATCAGAAGATGACAATTAACGAAGTACAAGACAGCATAGTAGAAGAATTTGAGTTGTTTGACGACTGGATGGACAGGTACAATTACCTGATTGATTTAAGCAAGGATCTACCACAAATCCAGGAAAAACAAAAAGTAAGTGAAAACCTGATTAATGGATGCCAGTCGAAGGTTTGGCTAAATGCAGACTTTGAGGATGGGAAAGTGGTATTTACCGCCGACAGCGACGCCATTATAACAAAGGGGATCATCGCCTTGCTGATACGCGTACTTTCCGGACGTACACCGGATGAAATCCTGGATGCTGATTTGTACTTTATTGATAAAATCGGCTTGCGTCAGAACCTGTCACCAACACGATCAAACGGACTGCTGGCTATGATTAAACAAATTAAGTTATACGCCATGGCTTACAAAGCCAAAAGCGAAGCATAAAGGAGGAGGAACAAACAATGGCAAAAACAGCAAATGATATATTACAGATTGAGGCAGACATCGTTATGATGCTCAAGCAGGTCTACGATCCTGAAAT
>CAZZBU010000053.1:0-24412 GCA_964652315.1 uncultured Bacteroidales bacterium | reverse complement strand
GCTGGTAGCTCCTGGACTCGAACCCGTCCCGTTTCAAACGGGATGACAGGCATGTTCCCGATAACTATCGGGACTAACCAACTGAACCTGTCTGACGACAGGCAGGCTACCAAACCAATATTTTTATGAACGATTGCCTTAGCATTGCTAACGGCGACACAAAAGTAATGTATATTTTTTTTCTACCAAATATTAAATGAAAAAAATAATTACTTTTTGAAAAAACTGAAATGAACGCTCCCATACTTACGGAGTTCTTTAAACCCGGGTAGGGAATTAAAACTATATTTTCCGGAATGTTCCAGGATAAACAGCCCCCCTTCCTCTAAAATTTCGGATTCAAATACCAAAGCAGGCAGTGTTTTAACATCCGGAGATTCATAGGGAGGATCAGCAAAAATTAAATTATATTGCCCCACGGCCTTATTGAGATATTTTACAGCAGGGTACCGGAAGGTAAATAAATTATCAATTCCTATTGTATCCCTTGTCTTATGGATAACCTTTACATGTTCCTGATTCATCTCAACACAATCAACACGTGCTGCTCCGCGTGATATGAATTCAAACGAAATGCTCCCCGTGCCGGCATATAAATCCAATACCTTTAAATTGTCAAAATCTATCTGGTTTGTAAGTACATTGAACAGGTTTTCTTTGGCAAAATCAGTTGTGGGCCGTGCCTTAAGCTTTTTCGACACTTCAATACGGCGTCCCTTATATTTTCCACTGATTATTCGCACAAAGTAAGTCCAAATAATGATGCAAACATGGAAGGCATGGTTTTGGATTTAAGCGCCTTGATATTGGCGATGTCTTTTGGCAAAATATCAAATGAAACTTTTCCGACAAACCTCTCAAGGAGCTGGTATTCTTCATCTTCAGGCCTGATAAGACCGCTAACAAAAAAATGCATTTTTTCTTTTTCCAGATTAAGCTGCTTGTACACCGACATGACAAAATAGACAAAATCATTTTCAGTATGGAATTGAAAGGTATTATACAGCTGTAACTTATTATCACGTATTAATACCACATCAAAAAAACGATTGGATTTGTTCACCAGAATGAGGTTTCCTTTGTTCTGAGCAGCTTTTTCTTTAGCAAGGTGTATCAAAGGGATGCTTTGGTGATAAAAAGTGGTGTTTGGATGCATCTCAAGCATTTCGTTAGCCAGATAATTGGGCAGGGCAAACACAGCCTTTGCATTGTTTCCGGGGAGTGACTGGTAATGAATCTCATCGAGTTCATGTAACGGGTGCTGTAAAACCAGAAACTGTTTCAGATGCTCATCCTGCACAAATTCATCGGGTACAATGGTTTGTGTTGTCGTCCGGTATGCTACCTTGACCTTTGGATACTGTTCGGCCAACAGCCTGTCAGAAATTAAAATCTTACGAACCTCCGAAAGCAGATCATCATAGGTTGGTGCATAAAAATCTTTGTGCTTAAATAAAGCTACATTTTTTGTATTGGGATGGTAAAATAAAAAAGAAAATCCATCCTGAGAGACCAGGATGGATAACTCATATAATGATTTATTATTTGAACTATAGCCTTTATCTACAAACTGTACATCGAACATATCGAGAATTGTCTATTCCCAATTTCCGGCATTGTTCGTGGCCTCTGTCAAGGATCCGACTTTCAGGCCAGGATAACCTGTAATTTTTTCTCTTTCATCGTTAAAGTTAATCACAAGTTGCCTGTCCAAATCGTGGAGCAATACATTATTGGGTACTTTTGCTTCAAATACCTGGACCGTAACTTTAGAACCGGTTTCAATTTCGCCCGCTGCCATTTCAAATTCTTTTCCATCAGTGAATGGGACATAACGCAGCTTTTCCACATTAAAATTAGGTTTAAACAGCGAATCGGCAACACTCACCTTTACAGTATCCCTTGAAATGATACCTTCTTCCAATGCCTGTGCCTCCGTGTATCCGTCAGGCACAACACCTTCAGCTTTTACTACATTAAATGAATCGGTTTTTACAAATGAAATCAACGTATCAAAGCTACCGGTATATTTGTCATACTGTGATTTATAAGCTACCTGCGCGGTACGAATATTTCTCAGACGATTGATCGTCCGTTCATACCGTAGATCTTTTTCTTTGTTGAAACGTATCGGAGTCATAACACTCTCGTAAAGTAAATACCCGAGTACAACAATGGCAATTGCTAAAATAATCTGAATTACGGTTTTCATTCCTTTGTAATTTATGTTTATTTTGTTTGAGTGCAAATTTAAAAATAAATCTCACAACTGAAATTATTTTATTTATTTCTTTGTCTAAATGTTTAAAAATAAGATACACCAAATACTCCAACAAAAATTTGACCAAAAGCCAACTCCTGGTCAGGAAGTTTTATTTGTTCTTCTTGCCCAATTCATTGCTGCAGAAGAAAACATTGATGTATTGATTGTAAAGGGATATGCCGGAACCGGTAAAACCAGCGTGATTGGTGCACTGGTCCAGGCTCTTGATCTTATCCGCCGAAGGTATGTTTTGCTTACACCCACAGGCCGTGCTGCCAAAGTGTTATCGTCTTACTCAAAAAGAAATGCATCCACCATCCACAAAAAAATATACCGCCAGCGTGCTTCGAAAGACGGATTTGGAGAATTTGTCCTTGAAAAAAACCTGCATAAAAACACCTTCTTTATTGTTGATGAAGCATCCATGATTGGTCATCAAAGCAAAGACCAGTCCATTTTTGGCTCGGGCAACCTGCTCCAGGACCTTGTGGATTTTGTTTACAGCGGCGAAAAGTGCAAACTCATTATTGTTGGCGACACTGCGCAGCTTCCACCGGTAGGGCTGGATGTCAGTCCGGCGCTTGATAAATCATTTCTGGAAGGCTTTGGCCTGCACGTCAGGGAAATGATTTTAACCGACGTTGTACGCCAGGAAATGGCCTCAGGTGTGCTTTCAAATGCCACGCATATCCGTGAAACCATAAGCAAAAACCAGGCATCGCCCCCTTCATTAAAATCAGAGGGGTATGATGATTTCAGGAGGGTTTACGGAGAAGAGCTGATTGATTTAATTACCTCATCGTATGATAAGGATGGCGTTGAAGACACCATCATCATCACCAGGTCCAATAAAATGGCAAACCGGTATAATGCCGGAATAAGGCAGCGCATTTTATGGCATGAAGAGGAGATTACTGCCGGGGATCTGTTAATGGTCGTTAAAAACAACTATTACTGGTTGAAAGAATATGATGAGAATGATTTTATTGCCAATGGTGATATCATGCGCATTAACCGGATTAAAGGATACCAGAATATATATAACCACAGGTTTGCTGATGTTTCAGTTACCTTTCTTGATCACGATGATTTGGAAATTGACACAAAAATCATCCTGGACACATTAACCATTGAAGCACCCAGCCTTACTTATGAACAAAACAAAGCATTCTATCTGGCAGTAGCCGAAGATTATCAACACATTAAAAACAAACGGAAACAACTGTTGGAAATACGCGAAAACCCGTATTTCAATGCTTTACAGGTAAAATTCAGTTATGCCATTACCTGTCATAAAGCCCAGGGCGGACAATGGAAAAATGTGTTTGTCGATCATGGCTATCTAAACGAATCGATGATTAACCGGGACTTTTTACGTTGGTTGTACACGGCTATTACACGGACTACAAAAAACCTGTATGCGGTGAATTTTAAGAAGGATTTTTTTGAGGATGAAAAATAGATTATTAATCCCGCACCCTATTCACCAATAATTTTTACAAGGACCCGCTTTTTTCGTTTACCGTCAAATTCTCCGTAAAAAATCTGCTCCCAAGGCCCAAAATCCAGTTTCCCCCCGGTAACAGCTACCACCACCTCACGGCCCATAATGGTTCTTTTCAGGTGGGCATCGGCATTGTCTTCAAAACCATTGTGTTTATATTGTGAATGGGGTTTTTCAGGAGCCAGTTTTTCCAGCCAGACCTCAAAATCGTGATGCAACCCCGATTCATCATCGTTGATAAAAACACTGGCAGAAATGTGCATGGCATTGACCAGGCACAACCCTTCCTTGATTCCACTTTCGCGCAGGGCTTCATCAACCTGGTTCGTAATGTTTATTAATTCCCTCCGGTGAGGTGAGTTAAACCATAGTTCTTTCTTATAAGATTTCATATTTATGCAGAATTAATGATTACTCAGTATACTCTCCTTTAAATACAAAAACAGCAGGACCTTCAAGCCAGATATTATGAAATTTACCTTTTTTGTTGGTATCATAACTTACATGAAGTTGCCCTCCTTTTACTTCTACCGGAAATGACGTTTTGGCGTGATTGGATATTTCTCCGGCACAAATGGCAGAAGCCACCACCCCGGTTCCGCAGGCATAAGTCTCATCTTCAACACCCCGTTCATACGTCCGCACCTTAAGTCCATCCGGTTGAATTTCCATAAAATTTACATTCGTGCCTTTTGTTTTAAAGCGTTCATTGTAACGAATGGCATGCGCTTCAGGAATAATATCAATGCCGTCAACATCATTGCTGACTCTGACGTAGTGAGGTGAACCGGTATCAAGAAAAAAATAATCCTCTCCCCTTTCAATGGTGGTCACATCGGTCATTTGCAAACGGATATGATCAGGTTTTATGATTTCAGCGTTATGAGGGCCATCTACCGCTAAAAACCGCGTTGAATGACCGGCAATACCAAGCTTATGGGCAAAAGCTACAATGCACCTTCCCCCATTTCCACACATGGTGCTTTCCTTGCCATCAGAATTAAAATAGACCATTTCAAAATCATAATCAGGATGGTTGCGCAACAACATCAGCCCGTCGGCACCAATTCCAAATCTGCGGTGACAAATAGTTGCAACAAGGTTTATGTTCTCCTTTGGAAAAACCGCCTTTCTGTCGTCAATCAGGATAAAATCATTTCCTGCACCATGATATTTATAAAATACAATCATTGCTGTAAAACACCCATTTGTTTCACCTGGTTAAACCTTTTGCCAATCAAAGTAAAACCTGGTCACTGTTAAAAAATGTTAACCAAACAAAAATTATCATGACAAAAGTACTACTTTGGTGTTGGAATTGTAAGGGGAAAGGAAAAAATATTGCAAGGGTGAAATTTTTATGTAAATCATCGAATTTAAATAAACCAGGTTTACACCCTTTTGAAAAACAAAAAAATCATGTAAACGTTATTTTTATGGAAACACGAAATACTTTAATAATGAAAACAAAAAAAATTGCGGGTTTAATGCTTATAGCAATTCTGGGAGGGTTGATAGCAGTTTTTGCATACAGCCACTTTGTAAAACCCGAGACAAAAATAATTACTGCCCGGACCGAGCAACCATTTGCGTTTACCAATTTACCAGCAGGATATGATTCCAATGAGCTCAATTTCATATATGCTGCCGAATTGTCGGTACATGGTGTTGTTCATGTAAAAACCCAATCGACCCGTACTACGTATTACCAGAACCCTTTGTACGAATTCTTCTATGGTGAAAGATACACTGAGCAGGAACCGGTTATTGGCTTTGGATCTGGCGTAATAATCTCTAAAGAGGGGTATATTGTCACAAATAATCATGTAATTGATAAATCAGAGAAAATATATGTTACCCTGAATGATAACCGCGAATTCGAAGCAGAATTGGTCGGCACTGACCCAAGCACAGATCTTGCAGTTCTCCGCATTAAAGCAGACAATATCATGCCCTTGAAGTGGGGAGACTCCGACGCTTTGCGGCTTGGTGAATGGGTGATGGCAGTTGGAAATCCCTACAACCTCACCTCATCTGTTACTGCCGGAATTGTAAGCGCTAAAGGCCGGAGTTTGAATATTATCCAGGATGATTTCCGCATAGAATCATTTATTCAGACAGATGCAGCTCTGAACAGGGGTAACAGTGGCGGTGCCCTTGTGAACCTGAAAGGTGAACTGGTAGGCGTTAACACTGCTATATTATCCCCATCAGGTGGATATGCGGGTAACTCCTTTGCTGTACCGGTTGCCATTGTGCGCAAGGTTGTAGAAGACCTGATCGAATTTGGTGAGGTACAGCGTGCCATCCTGGGCGTGAACATTACCGATGTGACAACTGACCTGGCCAAGGAAGAAAATATCCAAGCCTTGGTTGGTGTTTATATCACTGGATTGCGTGAAGACGGTGCAGCCAAAGATGCCGGAATAAAAGTGGGCGATTTAGTATCGCATGTAAATGGTGTTGAAGTCAACAGTGTGGCAGAATTACAGGAGCAAATAAGCCGGTACAGGCCCAAAGAAAAAATAACCATTACAGTAATACGTGATAATAAAAAGAAACAATTTGACGTTATCTTACGTAATATGCAAGGAACGACCGAAATTGTAAGGGCAGATGATGTTAAAAATGCCTTAGGGGCTACGTTTGCTAAGATTTCGAACCGTGAGCGACAAAATTTAGGAATATCACATGGAGTTAAGGTAACGGACCTTGGTACCGGAAAATTACGCGAAGCCGGAGTCAGGGTGGGGTTCGTTTTAACAAAAATAAACGAACAGCCCGTTCATTCAGTTAGTGATATAAAAAGAATTATAGATTCAATTGAGGGTGGCGTATATATTGAGGGCGTTTATCCGAATGGAGAAGTACGTTACTATGCGTTCCCAAAATAAAGATTCTGAACCTGTTAACCAGGGCCTGCAGAATCTGCAGGCCTTTTTTTATATCAGTCTGTTTACTTGAGCGGAGTATTTAGATTGAATTTTAATAATTATTGACATAAATTCGCAGAAATTTTTGATAGAAAGGAATAGGAGACAATGAGACAGCTGAAGATTACGAAATCAATTACCAATCGTGAAAGTGCATCGCTCGATAAGTACTTACAGGAGATTGGAAAAGAGGATTTGATTACCGTTGAAGAAGAAGTAGAGCTGGCACAGCGCATTAAAAAAGGCGATCAGCTCGCCCTGGAAAAGCTCACAAGAGCAAATCTCAGGTTTGTTGTGTCAGTGGCGAAGCAGTATCAAAATCAGGGATTAAGCCTGCCTGACTTGATCAATGAAGGAAACCTGGGATTAATAAAAGCTGCTGAAAAATTTGATGAAACCCGTGGATTTAAATTCATCTCGTATGCCGTCTGGTGGATTCGTCAATCCATCCTGCAGGCATTGGCAGAACAATCACGTATTGTACGCCTGCCCCTGAACCAGGTAGGTTCGTTAAATAAATTGAATAAGGCACATAACAAATTCGAGCAGGAATTTGAGCGTACACCAACTCCTGAGGAGCTGGCAGAAACGCTGGAGATTCCAAAAGAAAAAGTACACGATACCATGCGTGTTTCAGGCCGTCATGTTTCTGTGGATGCACCTTTTGTTGAAGGTGAAGACAATACCCTGCTTGACGTGCTTAGCAACAGCGAATCACCCAAAGCTGATAACACATTGATTAAAGAATCGCTTGGCCGTGAAATCGACAGGGCATTAAATACCCTTACTGAAAGAGAACGTGATATTATCAAGTATTTCTTCGGTATTGGTATACCCGAGATGACGCTGGAAGAAATTGGTGACCGGTTTGGACTTACCCGTGAACGCGTGCGCCAGATTAAAGAAAAAGCCATTCGCAGATTGCGTCACACATCAAGAAGCAAGCTTTTGAAAAGCTATTTAGGATAAATAAAATTATTTTACTTTTTTAAAATCCCCATTGGCATAAGCTTTTGGGGATTTTTTTATAAAAATGGTGTGTGAAAAACACACTTCCTCCTCGCAAAAACCGCAAATTAAAGAAGGCCAAAATCGCTAAGCCTTAAATATCAAATATATAGACTTTTCGAGCTGTTAATCGCCTGTACGTTATTTAAACATTGAACCACTCCACCGCATAATATCTTCGCAGGCATTGGCAATCAAAGCATAACCGTTCATCAATGCTTCCTTCAGCGGCATGGGTTTATCCATAATGGAAAATATCCCGTCAAAACCTTTTTTATACAGATCCTGATAGCCTTCTCCCAGGGTGCCGGCAATGGCGAGTAAGGGTTTATCGTATTTTTTTGCAAGCTGAGCCACACCATAGGGAGTTTTTCCGTATTGGGTCTGGACATCAATCTTACCTTCACCGGTAATAACCAGATCACAACCCTTTATGCTCTCCTCAAGTTTAACAATACGGGCAACAATATCAAAGCCCGGCTCAAGCGTGGCTCCAAGAAATGCAAAAAGGCCTGCTCCCAGTCCGCCGGCAGCACCACCTCCTTTAAGGGTAGAAACATCAACATCAATATCGCTCTTTAGTTTTTCCTGCAACTGAGTAAGATTGTTATCCAGCTTCTCAACCATGGCTTCATCAGCACCTTTCTGAGGGCCGTAAACCCTGGAGGCACCATTCTCACCTGCAAGCAGGTTATTCACATCACAGGCCACATTAAAACGGCATTCTTTGATGCGGACATCCAGTCCGGAAACATCAATGCGGTGTAAATCCACAAGGGCACCACCGCCATGATCAACCGGATTTCCGTCTTTATCCAAAAATCGTACACCCAATGCCCGGGCCATTCCCATACCGCCATCATTAGTGGCACTACCACCCAATCCAATAACAAATTTCCGGCATCCTTTGTCCAGTGCGTGGCGGATCATCTCTCCCACTCCATAAGTGGTAGTAGTCCATGGATTACGCTCTTCGGGCTTTAACAATTCCAGCCCTGAAGCAGCAGCCATTTCAATGGCAGCAGTATTACCGTCACCCAATATGCCATACACAACTTGTGCTTTGCGCATCAGCGGATCATGGACAGAAACTTTCACAAACTCCCCATTTGTTGCACCTACCAGTGCACTCACTGTGCCTTCACCTCCATCGGCCACGGGTTTGCGGATGCAGGTTATTTTAGAATTGACGCGTTTGATGCCTTCTTCCATGGCTTCACAAACCCTGGATGCTGGAAGTGAATCTTTAAACGAATCTGGTGCAAGGACTATGGTATTAATAGTATCAGTCATGTTCAAATCAATAGTTACCCGAGGTTTATGGTTGTATTTTAAGCCACAATACCTGGTATGGTTTCAGGCTAAATAATATATTATGTACAGGAAATGCTTCTCCGCTAAGAATATCAACAAATCCATGGTTACCGGCAGGCAGGTTGGTTTTTTCAATTCTCTTTTCTTCATTGGTAAGGTTTGCCAGAACCAGGATTTCCCCTCCCGCCTGATCACCACGTATAAAAGAAAACACCGCATCATTCACAGGCCAGACCCTCTGCATAGCATTCGGGTGAAAGGCTGACTGACCAGAGCGGACGGCAATTCTTCTTTTAAGCTCTTTAAACACTACCGCTGTGGGACCATTCTCCTGAAGCAATGCGTTCAGCTCATCTTCCTGCCAAATTCGCCGGTTTATGGTCCGTGCACGCCCTGTTTGCTCAACACCCTCGTAATAATTTGGTGTGGCTGTAAGGCTGTGAATGTAAAATGCCGGTATACCTTTGAGTGCCATCATGATGGTTTGAGAGCATAAAAACCGGTCAACCTGAAATTCATCTTCTCCATTGCTGGTGCCCTTCAGTGCATCAAAATAGGTAATATTAAGCTCGTAGGGGCTTTCCGTGCCATCCACATTGGTCTTGGTACTTACTTTACCACCAAACCTTTGCATGTTGCTCACCAGCTTATCCAGTTCACGATCGGGCAACAATCCCTCCAGAGGCCGAACTCCTATCCCATCATGCGATGCTGTGAAATTGAAAAAGGTTTGGTTCGGCTCCAGCTCCGGAAGCTCAGAAAGCCAGTCTGTAAGATAACTGCCCGTACCTGTATGCAGGGCATGCAATAAAAGCGGAGGCAGACTGAATTGATACACCATGTGTGCCTCATCATTATTGCCAAAATAGCTAAGGTTCTCCCTGTTGGGCACATTGGTTTCGGTAAGGATAATGGATGTTGGATCGACAGCTTCAGCCACTTTTCGGATAAGCTTAACCACCTCATGTGTCTCTGGGCGGTGCAGGCAACTGGTGCCTGTTTCCTTCCACAGAAAAGCGATGGCATCAAGCCGGGTAATGCGTGATCCTTTGTTTATGTAATCAACCAATATGTCAAGCATTTCAAGTAAAACCTGCGGATTGGCAAAATTCAAATCAATCTGATCGCTGCTAAAGGTGGTCCACAGGTGTTTCCTGCCATCGCATGTATCAAAGGCAGTGAGCAAAGGCAGGCTTCTCGGCCTGACTACCTGAGACAGATCCAGAGACGGATCAACTTCAATGAAAAAATCCTTACCCGGATCCTTACTTTTTAAATAGTTTTGAAACCATTCACTTTTTTGTGAGATATGATTGATAACCAGATCGAACATCAAATCAAACGACAGGCTAATTTTTTTTATATCATTCCAGTCTCCAAGCTCGGGATCAACCTTTTTATAATCAATTACTGAGAACCCGTCATCAGAGCTATACGGAAAAAAAGGCAAAATATGAACACATGAAATAAGCCCGTAAAGATTATGCTTTAAAAAACGCTCGAGCGTTTTTAAGGGTGCCTCACCCTGGCGGCGAATGCTTCCTGCGTAGGTAATTAAAATGCTGTCTTTTTCATTCCATTTTTCGGGCTTTTTTGCATCTTGCTTCTGGCTGGCCAGGATATTTTCAACAAGTGTTTCTGTTATAGCATCCGCATATTTCTCTTTATATATCTGCTGAAGATGTTGTTTTAAAAGTGGAAATAAAGCCGTATCATCACACATATTACATGGATTAAAAAATGAAACAATACTTTTAAAAGAACAGGTTAATTATGGATTAGTATTTTAACCCTGATTAATATTGATGTTTGGAGCTTCGGCACTGTTGGTATTCTCAATGGCTTCAAGTGCCTCCTTGTAATCAAGCTCTACGGCATCATATAATTGTTCCATAAAATTGGGAATAGCACTCATCACACGTTTCCAGCTAGGTATAAATGCTGTTTGCATTGGTTTTTCCAGATACTGTTCTCCTGCGCGGTAAACATTTTGTGCAAACAGATCAACAATCTGTTCTTCCATGTGCCTGTCCAGTGTAAGCCCGTTAAGAACCGCATCGGAATGGTATTGCTCTACAAAATCGAGTGCAATACGGTAATAGGTAGCCTTGATGCTGCGAAATATCCCATGGCTGAACACAGTGCCTGTTGAAGCCATTTTTCCGAAGATGGCTTTGGAGATTTCAATGCTCATTTTGGACAAACCGGCTTCAGGATTGGTTTCAGACAAAGGCTGATGTTTGTGATCATACCGGTCGGCAATATCAACCTGGCAGATTCTGTTGATGGAGTTGTTGCGGTGCACCTCCGACAGGATACCTATTTCAAGTCCCCAGTCCGAGGGGATGCGCATAGTTTTTGTTACGTCAGCACGCATGGAAAACTCTCCGGCCAGAGGATAGCGGAAACTATCGAGGTATTCCACAAAGGGATCGGAACCAAAAAATTTCTTGAGCGTTCGAAGCAGGGGAGTGACAAGCAGGCGTGCCACCCGTCCGTTGAGTTTTATATCATCTGCCCGGTAATAATAGCCTTTGCAGAATTTATAATTAAAGTTTGGATCGACCACCGGATAGAGCAACCGGGCTAAAAGATTGCGACTGTAGGTAAGAATATCGGCATCATGCAGGGCTACTGCTTCAGATTTCCCTGATGCATTAAAGTATCCAAAGCAATACCAGGCATTGCGGCCTTTGCCCATTTCCTTGGGGGCAATTTTTTTTTCAATAAGCAGGTTTTCCATAGCACGGAGCCTGGGGCCATCATTCCATAACAACCGGTGATGTTGCGGCAGCCTGCTAAAATATTCCACTGCACCGTAAAATTCTTCCCGGTTTGCCCGGTCAAGACCAATAATGATTTCGTTGAGATAGGGTACATTTTCCAATTCGTCAAGGATTCGTGGCAATGCCGGTCCATCGAGTTCGGAATACAAACACGGAATAATCAGGGACACCGGCCGTGTTTTTGAAAATTCAGTTAACTGCGCTTCCAAATCCTTAACAGACCGGTTTCTCAAATTGTGTAATGTTGTTACTAATCCATTTTGTAAAAAATCACCCATTTTATCGTGTGTTGCAGTTTATATGCTCATTAAATATACTAAATTTATTCCATATCAGGTTAATATCCGGGTAAACATTTTCCCTATTAAGGGTTTCAACATATCAGCAATAATCTTATGGTCAAGGTTTTCTCTTAACACTTTAAGATTATGTAACACTATTTCATTGCGAACCTTATTGTTGGTTAATATTTCATATCCCCTGTCGACCAACTCATCAGTAAGAATGCAATCATCTGTAAAAGGTAAATTAAATCCTAATTGTTCAATATCTGTTTTATAAACTTCATAGCGGTTAATTACTGCGGGCAATCCGAATGAAATCATTTCAAGCAGGTTGTTACCATAGCCTTCAACCTCACTGAAATAAGTGCCCAATCCGCCATAAGCCGCAACTACCGAAGGAATTTCAGCGAATTTGTAATACTTTTTGTCTACAATAATGTCACGATGCGATAAAATGTGACTCTCACCAAAGATCAGAACCACATGGGCATCCTTGCGGTATTCCATTTGCAATTGATAATAATCAATCAGGAATTTTTTATATTCTACCTGTTCATCGCCGGAATGACCACTCACCAAAAGAGCAATGCACTTTTTTTTATTGTCTTTTTTAAACCGTTCTTCAATAGCAAAGGCATAGTCGATGGCCAGTTCGATTTTTTTCCGGGGGACTACCCGGGTATGCTGCAGCAATACTATGGTATCGTTCATGGTGAACCCGCGTCGCCGAACCTCTGCTTCAAGCCCGATATCATGAAACAGTGAATCGTTGTAGGAATCTTGTGGTGGATAGATTAAATCGCCATTTTTCCAGTCTTTTTCATGCCATTCCCAGGGAATATCACTGGTATTAGGGACAACGATTGCGCGCTCCTGAAAAAATTTATCTTTGATATGGGCGCCGTATTCGGTAAACAACTTTTTTGCCAGCTCGGGCTGTCCGTTATTGATAAAGGCGATGCCATCAATATACGTCCCGGGCAGGTATTTCAAATATTTTTTTATCACCTTGTTAGGTGTTTTAAACCGTTCACGCTCAAAATACGAGTCGTGCCACCATACCATAAGTTTTGGCCAGATGATCCCCTCGCTCCGAAGTTCTTCAATAAGATAACCCAGGCCAACGGCAGTAATGAAATTATAAGGATGGGATGTATTATGGGCTATGATTAGATCTATGCTGTGTGTGTTAATGAATTTTTTTATTACCTCCTTGGCATACATGGAATATTCATGAATGGTATCATCCAAATCTTCCGGAGGGTTTGGATCTGAAAAATATTGAAGCACAGCCTTGTTGACTTCATTTTTATGCCAGAAAACATCATCCGTTTCGGCATTAAACCTGGGCGAACTATGTGCTGCCAGGAAAAATATATTCCCTAAATTAATGCCTATATCCTTTACCATTGCATTGATGGTTTGATCAATGACAATGGAAACACCATCGTTTTTACCAATGAGTGAATGAATGATGCCAACGTTTAAATGCGAAATATTCATAACGTTTTGTAATTTTTCGTTCAGCCAAGATTCAATAATTGCCTCAGATCTGTAATGACATAATCGGGCTTAAGATCCGCTACCTCTTCTTTTTCTTCTCTCAAACGCAGGGAACGCTGATCCCCTGCAAAAAGGGCGGTTTTAAACCCTGTTTTTGCTGCCGGATAAATGTCTTTAAACATGTCGTTACCCACAAACAACACTTCTTCAGGGCTAATATGATAGTTTTCTTTAAGTTTTGGCACTACTTGGGTAAATAATGAAAAATCGGGTTTGGCAATGCGATGTTTATAGGAAAATACCGTTAATTCCGGTTCAAAATAGTGAATTAACTCTGTTTCCTTAAATTCTTCAACGAGGTAAAAGTTTAACAAAATTGGCGTATAAAACTGGGCATTGCTAATGATTCCCATTGGGATTTTTGTTCTGTGTAATTCAAGGATCACCTCCCGCATCCCGGGCATAGGAAACACTTTATTTGACAACAGTTCAAAAAGAAATGTCATCTGCCTGAGGTTGGATTTACCATTGAGGCTTAGCCATTTATTATCCGTTGCTTCCTCAATCACCTGACGCCAGGTTTCCATGATATCAATCTCGGGAAAAGGTATGTTCCGGGCTTTCTGTGCTTCATGCTCGGCTTTAATGGTTCGCTCAAACAAATTCAATATTTCCTGTAAAACAATATCTTC
This sequence comes from uncultured Bacteroidales bacterium, assembly GCA_964652315.1. Taxonomy (GTDB): domain Bacteria; phylum Bacteroidota; class Bacteroidia; order Bacteroidales; family JAAAOM01; genus CAZZBU01. Next base: position 10,125 of record CAZZBU010000053.1, on the reverse strand, counting down.
TGTAACTTCACCACTGACAATATCGATATCCGATACCAGGAGTGCACGCTTCAGGTTGGTGGTGGTGATTTCAGCCTGATCGATATCCCCGGATGATGAAATCAGAAGTGTGCCATAAATATCAAAAATGATGGCTTTTATATCTGCTTTATCAGGCAAAGAAGGCTGCAGATCGGTTGGTTTGGGTAACAGAACATCCTGACTACTCAAAAAATCTTTTATATACTCCATAAAGTCGTTCTCCAAATTTTCCAATCGAATATGTTTTTATCACTACATTTTTATTTGCTTCAACCAATTGCCTTGTAACTGGTTCAAAAAGATTCAATAATTCCGTGTTTAATGCAAATATTTCTTTCTGAAAATTCTCTGATGATTTTGCTTCGGCAATAATTTGTTTCTGAATATTTATTGGGAAATCCCTGAAATCTCTTATTTCTGCAGCAAAATTAACGTATAATTCGCTATAAAGCGACGAAAACTTCATTCCTGATTGCTTTAAATCGTCGATGATGTAAGGAATGCTTCGTCCGGCAACCGGGGTATCAAGCAGCCAGGGTTCCAGATATACCATACCAAATCCTTCGCGAATGCTGGTTGTAACGCAAAAATCAGATGCCTTGATGATATCCTCGAACCTTAAATTTAATCCTGCTTCGAAGACAACAGGTATCTGGTGCTTGTAACAAAACGCTTTCCATTGCTCATACCGTTCAATTTCCACAGGATTTTTCGGTGGCAATGTTACCAGCCAGTTGGCCTGTTGATGAAACAATACAGATAACAGGATAAATTCTCCAATATTTTTTCTTTTAATAACCCTCACCGGATACGTCATTATTTTTTTCCCGGGGTCCAAATCCAGCGCCTCCACCACAACCTTTTTTGCTTCTTCCTCTGTTGTTTCGTTTTCAATCAGTAAATCAACAGGATTAGGAATAAGGTGCTTTCGATGACAATTAATATTAAAATTATCCAATCGCCGGAGGTCAGCAAGATTGATAGTACTGAACAGATAATTATTAAATGATGGATACATTACCTCCTGAAGGGATTTTTGAAAAGTTTCTTCAATAACCTGCCTAAGAAATTCCATGTTCTCAGGGCGGTCTTCGGCAAAGTCGTGGGCATGGTTAACCACCCGGTAGCCATTGGCTGCCAGCGAATATCCGGCCAACGTAACCAAAGGATTTTTTCCAAGGTTTAGATTATGTAAATGAAAGATAACTTCCCCGGGAAAGGATTCCGCAAAAAAACGGTAGATGTTCCTGAATTCTTCTTCTAAATCTCTTTCCTGAAGGTTGTTGGGTGCCATATAATTTAAGGCCGGATTAATAATCACCTCTGCTCCCAGCCTGCGGTAATATTCGGGATTGGCACATGCCCCAACAGCAACAGTTACCCTGTTGGAAGGCTGTATAGCTTTCAGGCTTTTCACCTGCGATTCGATGATGCGGGTAACGCCACCCGGATTAAGGTGATAATGAAAAATAACAACATTCAGGGGTAACTTCTCAATCATACCAACAAAACTACGTTGTTTTTGGAGAAATTACACGATTAAATGTTATGTTAGCCTTACTTTTTAATTAATATCCGGGCATCAACTACGGATAGATTTTCGGGTGTGGCAATAATCGGATTTAGATCAATTTCTTGAATATCAGTAGCAAATCTTAAAAGAGATGATAATTTTACGACTACACTGGCAAAAGCCTCTTCATTGATGCCGGGTTTTCCGCGAGTGCCTTTTATCATCTTATAGCTTCGAAGCGATCGAATCATAGAATGAGCTTCACTATAGGTGAGCGGTGCCAGGCCTGAAGAAACATCACGGAGCACTTCCACAAAAATACCTCCAAGTCCGCACAAGATAACATGACCAAAGCTCTTTTCATATTTAGCTCCTACGAAAAGCTCCATTCCATTAAGCATGGGCTGTACCAATACGCCTGTTGACTCCTTTATCTTTTTTAACCTCAGATATTCGGCAATCAGGTGTTTTTCGTTTTTTATGTTTAACACTACCCCTCCTACATCTGATTTGTGTACTGGTCCTACCACCTTAAGCGCGAGGGGATATTTGTAAAGCCGGGCAAGTTCCAGCAATTTTTTCCTTGAACGGGCTACCCCTTCGGGAACCACATTTATGGATGCTGATTCAAGCAAGGCCGTGACTGTTTCAGGGGGTTGATATCCATCAGGGGCAGCATCGATTATTTGCCGGGCACGGGTAATATTCACACCCTCCAAATCAATCTTTTCTTCGGCTGGTTTTGGGGTATTATACACCTTGGTTAAGGCATTTCCCAATTGTACTTCATCAGGGAAATTACTGTGCCCTTTGGAAATAAAAAGTTCTACCTCCTCGCGGGCGGTGATAATGGATGGTAAAACAGGAAAAATAGGCTTCCGGCAGGTTTGTATTTTCTCGTGCAGCACCTCATAAGCTGAAAAAACCCTTGATAATCCTGAACTGCCGAAAATCACCATCATGGCATCGATGTTATCAAAATAGGAATCACAATAATCGATAACCATGCCCAATTGTTTAGGCGTACCGGTAGCCAATAAATCAATTGGATTATTCACAGAAGCCCCCGGAAAAAGGTTCGACAGCAATTCTTTGCTTTTTTCACCTTTAATGGGAGGCACTTCCATCCCTCCCTGTGACAATGCATCGGTGAGCATTACTGCAGGACCTCCGGCATGAGTGATTATAGCTATATTCTTACCCTTTAATTCTTTGTGCATCAACACAGAAGCGACTGTTGTTAACTCCTCGCGCCCGAAACAGCGGATAATGCCAGCTTTCCGGAAAAGGGCCTCCACTGCCGAATCGGCCGAAGCAAGTGCGCCGGTATGTGATGAAGCTGCTCTGCTGCCAGCTTCAGAGCCACCGGCTTTTATTGCTGCAATGGCACATCCTTTGCGAATAAGTGAAGTAGCATGCTTCAGGAGTTTATCCGGATTTTTTATGCTTTCAATATACAGAAGCTTTATTTTGGAGCTGTGTTCAGGATCAAACTGCTCATCCATGTATTGCAATACTTCCTCAACTCCGTTTTGGGCGCTGTTCCCCACTGAAAAAACACTATGAAACGACAGGCCCTTTGGTATCCCTGATTCCATGATAAAAACAGCCGTAGCACCTGACCCTGAAATTAAATCACATCCGTTGGGTTCAAGCCTGGGAACTGGGGTAGTAAATACACCATTGTATTGTTGAGTCAGCAGGCCAATGCAGTTTGGTCCAATTAGGCTGGCACCATATTCATTGACTATATTCAAAAGTTGTTCTTCCAGTTTTTTGCCTTCATCCCCTTCTTCGCTAAAACCGGCCGATATAATCACAAAAGCCCTGGTTTTTTTAGTCCCGGCCAGCAGCTCAACTGTTGGTATACAAAACTTCGCAGGAATGGCCAGAAAAGCTAAATCAACGTTGGGCAGGGATTTGATATCCCGGTAGCATGGCCTTTCCTGGACAACTTCTTCCTTGGGATTAACAGCATATAATTCACCCTTGAAATCCCCATCAACAAGGTTTTTGAAAAGTTTTCCACCAGGTTTTTGGATGTCATTCGATGCACCAATAACCACGATGCTGGAAGGATAAATAAGTTCTTTATTAATCATACCTACTGCGCATTGTTTGATTATCCGGTTGCAAGTTACAAAGACAAACCGGAAAGAAACATGAAAAATATTATCCCATAGAAAAAACAGGGTTTCATTACAATTCTTTTAATTTTGTATCTCTTTGTGATTAAAATAATTCCACAAAATGAATACGCAGGATGCTATACTGACAGTTTATGCTTCGCCACTTCCAATACCCTTTTCCCTGGCTGTACATACATGGATAGAAATCAATGAAAATGGCAGGACAACGCGGTGGGAAGTCTGGCAACATGCCAACCTGACACCGCATGCATACGGACATGTACATAAAAACCTCTTTAAAACAGGCCGGGGAATCCGCGTATTTTACCTTGGAAGAAAAAAATTTAAACCAAGGATCATAGCTTCATTGAGCCTCCCAGCAGGTATATCAGAAAAAATTGAACATTTAATCCCCGTTTTTCCGGCAGCAGGCACATACCGTTATGTTCCCGGTCCAAACAGCAATACATTTACAGCGTGGATGATAAAGAAACTGAACCTTGAAGGCTCTGTTCAACTTCCTTGGCGTGCCATTGGAAAAAATTATGTGAAAAACCTCACATAGTAAACAATACCTTTGCATGTATAAGCAATCCAATAATCCGCCTTCCTGTGACGGCATGCATAACACCTTGTAATTTTCTGAAAAACATTTAACTTTAATCCATCAAATCAAAAATTTTTTGTCCCATGAAAAAACTTATCCCTTTTTTTCTGGCAGTATTGATTGCCGGATGTACCCAAAAAACACCAGAAGTAACCCAGTACACCATTGAACAATTTATGAACAATATTGGGATGGGTGGTGGCTATTTTTCACCTGATGAGTCGAAAGTAATAGTCCACTCTGATAAATCCGGTATTTTCAACATCTACACCATTCCCTTATCAGGTGGTGAGATGACCCAACTGACATCTTCGGACAGCAGTTCCATCTTTACAAGGGGATTTTTTCCTGAAGATGAGCGTTTCATTTTTGTGACCGACAACAATGGAGATGAAAAATATCATGTATATGCATACCTTGAAGATGGGGAAGTAAAAGACCTTACTCCCTGGGAAGGAAAACGATCTGTTTTTTATGGCTGGCTTTATGATGAAGAAAGTTTTTTGGCAGGTTCCAATAAACGCGATGAAAACATCATGGATATCTATGAGGTAGATAAGGAATCCCTGACAACCAATATGTTTTACCAAAACGATCAAAATCTGGATTTTGGTGGTATATCCCGGAATGAAAAATTCATGGCATTTACCAAATCCATTACAACAGATAACAATGAGATGTACCTCTTCGACCGGGAGTCAGGTGAAATGAAACACATCTCGGAACATGAAGGTACTGCTCTATTTAAACCTTCAGGATTCAGCCATGATAATTCAAAGCTTTTCTACCTGACAAATCTTGATGATGAATTTATGTATCTTATGTCGTATGATATAGCCACTGGTGAGCGCGAAAAATTGGTTTCGTATGATTGGGATATCATGTATTCCTACCTCTCACACAACGGCACATACCGGGTAACAGGCATTAATGAGGATGCCAGAACCGTGATAAAGATCCAAAACACGGCTACCGGTGAAGAGGTTGCACTTCCGGATACACTTGAGGGCGATATTAGTGGTGTAACTATAGCTGACAGCGAAGAATTAATGAGTTTCTGGCTTGGCTCATCCAAAACACCGAATGATCTTTATGTATATAATTTTAATACCGGTGACGTAACCTTGCTGGCTTCCCGGTTGAACCCTGAAATTGACAAGGAAGATTTGGTGGATGGTGAGGTTATCCGGTTTGAATCATTTGACGGCGTAGAAATCCCATCAATACTCTATAAACCCAAACAAGCAACTGCCAACAATCCAGTACCTGCACTGGTCTGGGTTCACGGAGGTCCTGGCGGACAGTCAAGACTAACCTATTTTCCACTGATTCAATACCTTGTTAACCACGGATATACCATCCTTGCCGTGAACAACAGGGGTAGCAGCGGATATGGGAAAACCTTTTACGCCATGGATAATCAGAGACATGGAGAGGGTGACCTGCAGGATCAGGTGATGGCTAAACAATACCTTGCTGAAATGGATTATATTGATAGCACCAAAATTGGCATCATCGGTGGTTCTTATGGAGGATTTATGGTAATGGCTGCGCTTACAAAAGAACCCGAAGAGTTTGACGTGGGTGTAAACATTTTTGGTGTTACCAATTGGTTGCGTACCCTGCGTAGCATTCCGCCGTGGTGGGATTCCTACCGTGATGCACTGTATGCCGAAATGGGTGATCCCTATTCTCAGGATTCCGTGCGGTTGCACCAAATCTCCCCCCTCTTCCATGCAGACGAAATTACCAAACCATTTATGGTACTGCAAGGTGCGCAAGACCCACGTGTACTGCAGGTTGAATCGGATGAAATAGTGGAAGCAGCCAAAGCTAACGGCGTAGAGGTGGAATACGTACTTTTTGAAGATGAAGGGCACGGTTTCCTGAAAAAAGAAAACCAAATTGAGGGTTACAGAAAAATTCGTTTGTTTCTGGACGAATACCTGAAACAGGAAGAAGTTACAGCTGAAACCGATACCGATACAATAGGTGGTTAAAAACAAAATAACAGAAAAAATGCGGATGGATTTTAAACACCATCCGCATTTTTTTTATGTATACAATCCTGTTTTCCTTTTATGTTGTATTAATCCTGAAACAGTGGCGACTTAACCACAGGCTGCACAAACTGCATGGGTTGATCCTGGTTAACGATATCCACACGTTCAAGAAGGATGCCTGATGGAACCATATAGGTAACAGGAACACCACTTTGAACCATGGACATATAGCCATTGTCATGGTTCATACTTTCCGGACTAAATAGTTTGTTTTTCACATATACCTGGTCAGAAAATCCGGCTACACGCATAAATTCCCTGTCGTTTACAGATTCAAAAGCAACATTTACCAACCGGGTTTCTTTACCGCTTTCAACGTCTATTTTATAAAATTCGTATGGAGCATTATCCGCCCGCACTGGAGCAGGCCTTATAAGGATACCGTATTTATAGCCTTCTTCCCTGGCCAGCTGAATCAATCTGGCCTTCAGATCTGAATGCGAAATTGTGCTGGTTGCAGTAATCTTTAATATACCCGGTGCCACATTCTGACTAATGCCGTAACCGCTGACTGAATGCCTATTGTGCCCATTTGAACCGTCAACATCATCGGCCGGAGTTCTGCCATTATATTTATTCCTCAGAATACCGTTTTCAACCATTACCATGCTGTCGGGGGGAACCACACCTTCGGCATCTACTGGAAAGGAACCCCAAAGCGCTGAATCACTGTAAATTGGCAGCTTGCTGTAATCAATAACCGTAATGTCATCATCAAGTATTTTCTTCCCTATTTCCCAGTTATTCTGATTGTTTGATCCAATGCTATAATCAGGCAGAAACTGATCTGTCCTTTTCAGAGGCGTCCGGTGGGCAATCAATTTATGACCATCAGCAAAAAGCAGGGACTCCAAAACATCAACAACTACGTCATCCAACAAGAGTACAGGGCCTGAATAATAATCATCGTATTTCTCATGCTCATCAGCAGACATGATGTCGTTGACCATATAACTTATGTCCTTTTCCACCATCTCCAGGGATGGCAACTGATCAACCTGCATAGCGTTATAGCTCAGATTTCCCATAACGTTAATGTTTTCATCTGATATTACATTGGCCATAACGCTTATAGATGACATGCCAACAGGGTAAACGACTTCACTTCCCTCGCTGTTTACAAAATAAACGTCAGCCAGGGCGTGGTTTACTGTCACATTGGAATTATACAGTGATGGGTATTGCTGAAAAATTTCTGATACTACCTTTGCCCTTTCTTCAAGGCTTGGTAAATCTATATCAGAATATGTTGCGGGCACATGCATTACAACTGTTGGTTCTTTACTGAAATCAGCCCTGCCAAGCAGTTTTTCATCAACTTTTTTCTTTTCAACCAATGATTTTTTTTGCTTGTAGATGGCTGCAGCAATATGATATATTCTATCGGTTTGTGACCACAACGCCCTGCGGATACCCAGGTAATCGTTTTCCAGGGGCATCGGGTATGTTATCCGGTTTGCCTGATTATCTTCTATATTGGATGTAAAGTTTTCATCATTCATCTGATAATCGCCAACCATTACGCGAATATTCCAGTCCTTCTGCCTGTTTTCGCCAGACTGAACCAACGCGCCCAACCTGGCTGTGACTGATTTCCTGTAAACATCTGCAATTGTATACCCTATGAAAAAAGGTTTGTCAAAATCATCCTTATGCAATTCATCCATGTTCCGCTTCAGTTCATGCTGCATGGCTGTGAGAAGTACGCTGTCTCTTCCGGTTTGTCCTTTGAGCGAAAAACAAATAGTAACAAAAAATGTGAGAAGGATTGGTTTGATATTATATCGATTTTGAATCATAATTCTGGTATCATTTTCAGGTATTAATCTATAGTTGCGGGATCAGGGAGCAAAGGCAATTCGGATTTAAATTCCATGCCTTTCTGGGTTTCTATCTTCTTTACAAGGATGGCTGGAGACACTGCTGACACCGGAATATAACCAGATTCAGCTCCACACATGCCGGAAAAACAACCCAGTTCCTCACCTGCATACATAATGTTCGAAAACATGGTTAAGGGTGTGCCGATAAGCTCAGCACCAACTACTAATTCATCTGGTCGGCCGTCAACATACACACGATAAACCTCAGAAGGAATAATATTAAACACATTTGGGTTAAACCTGTCGGTAAGGGTAAAGCCGCCAATAACGGATTTAAAATAGTAACCATATTCCTTATCCTGCTTTTTACATTCCGTAATCAGTTTTTTGCGCAATTCTTTGTCGGAATATGCCTTATCTGCTGTGACGATTAGATTTGCCTGACGGGAGACCGGAGCGTTTCCTGGCTGGGCCCTGCCATGCCCGTTTGATTTTGATATCCCGCTAAGCGGCTTGCGCGACATAAGAAACCCGGTTAATATACCGTCTTTTACTAAGGTAACCTTTTGTGATTTTACCCCTTCATCATCATAGGAATATGAGCCAATAAGCTTCATGTTTTTGTAGGAATCAACAGTAGGATCAGAGTATACGGAAAATGCCTTTGGCAAGATCCTTTGCCCTATCTTATTAGTGAATGTCTGACCATCATAAGCTTTTTCCAATCGGTGCCCCTCAACCCTGTGTCCGAAAATCTCATGAAAAAAAACACCTGAGGCTTCAGGAGACAGAATGGCGGGACCGGCGTAAGGTTCAACAGCCGGTGCATTGTTAATTTTTTTGATAAGCAACTGCAAGTCATTTATTTCCGCTTCGATATCATCTGAGTTCAACAGTTCATCAGGGTGTTTGCCTGTTAAAGTAACTTGCTGAGGAATAATAATTCCTTTTTGGTTTTTAACCAGGGCAAATATCTGGAGTTGACTGAGAATCTGGTTTTGTACTACTGCACTTCCTTCAGTGGAAATATAATACCGGCGGCCAAATCCATAATTTAAGGTAACATTTGATCCAATAACGGATTTATTTTGACTTACCAGGTTTGAGAAGTCCTTCAGTTTTTGAATTGCACTCTTTTCATTGATTGTTGTTAAATCGGTGGATAAGGGTTGTTCAATAAACACTGTGGGATCTTCTTTGGAAAAATCATCTACCACTTCATTATTCTTATTACCCTCCCGGTTTTTTTTATTCTGATAATTTCTTACTGCAGCTTTATAGGCATTGTCAACTGCAAGCCAGATGGAATGCCGAAGTGCATTTTCATTATTCTCCAGTGGAAGCTGAGTTGCACTAAATTGGTTAAAATCATTCTCAAAACCAGGAAAATCATCGTCAAAATCATGGGTGTTATCAAATGAATAGCTGCCCACACGAACCTGTGGAGTAAAGATCCGGGCATTGGATTTGTCATGAGAAATCAGTGCACCATAGGATGCGCTAATGGATATTTGAGACATATCATCCACCCTAAAGCCCATAAAATATGGAGGTTCATCTTCATCAGACAGTTCCTGCATTTCATAATCCAGCTCCTTTTTTAAAAGAGTTAAAAGGGAATCATTTTGAGCGTAAACATACCCTCCGTTCAATAGCAGCAGGAAGAACCCTGTCCAAAGCGTGGTTTTTATATTAATGCCAAGCATGTATAATTATTTAAACTAATTCTGAGTAATATTAACGATTCTTTATAGATTGTGCAATATAGGAAAAATGTGTGATAAAATGATTGTTCCCTGTGCAAAGACCACCTGCTGTTATCTGAATATTAAATATACTTAGGGGTGGTATTATTATTCAAACAATTCACCCGAACCTGCATGATAATATAGAAGATAGCTTGATCAATAAAAATTTAAATGATTGTCCGCTAAGATACCTATTGATTGAAATCACAAATTCCAGGGCA
>CAZZBU010000052.1:0-24440 GCA_964652315.1 uncultured Bacteroidales bacterium | reverse complement strand
TCAGGTTTTTATCCATCTGTTTTTATAAATAGTTTTTCAGCCTCTGACTATCTCTGGTAAGGATTATTAATATTCACTTGCAACATTTATGGTATTGTTTGTATAAAATCTTATAGGTTTATATTGAGCGTTGCAATATATTGCGTGCGAGAATACCAACATGTATTTCTTTAGTATAATAAATGCTTCAATTAACTCACGATTTATTAATTTAACAATGTATTTATCAACTGGAAAATCTTCGAACATGCTGAAAATTTGTACAAAAAAACAAGCATTTGTCTTTGTATTATTTGCTTTCTTAGTTTTAGGTATTAATTCCAAAAGTAAATTGTATGCACAATCTGCTGCTGAGTGGTATGGTACAGCACAGGAACGGATTGATACCTTACGCAAGGGAAATTTTGGTTTTGAGATTTATGATAAAAACGGTCAACCTTACACAGGAGATGTTACAGTAAGGCATGTAAAACATGAGTATCCCTTTGGTATCGCCTTTGATCTGTACGAAGATGCCAACGCCAATAATGGAAACGTATATTCCACTTCATCAGATATCGTAGCTGCTGCTGATGCAGAAATCTACCAAAGCGAGCGATGGTCTAGTTTTATAGCTTATGCATTGCCGGTAGAAACGGGAAAAACTTATACGCTGACTCTAAAATTTGCGGAAATATATCATACCCGTTCCGGAGCAAGGATTTTTGATGCTTATGTTGAAGGAACTCAGTTTTTGAAAGATTTTGACATGTATGCCGAAGCCGGCAACAACAACACAGCTGTTGATACCAGCTTAACCTTGCAGGCCGGTGACGACAAGATAAATATTATCATGGCTTCCAGCGCAGATAATGCTGCCATTAAAGGTATGGTTTTAGAAGATGTTGAATCTGGTGAAATTATCCGGATCAATTGTGGAGGAGGTGCATTAACCACTACAGATGGAAACGAATATGTCAGTGATGTGGATTATTTTGATATGAATGCTCCTCGTTACCCAACAAATGAAGATTGGATGAAAGCAGCCATGCAAAAGTACTTTAACTATGGGGCCTCAGGCAACTCATTCAAATGGAGTGGCATTCAACCCCAACCAACACCTCCAAACTATACCGACTTTGACCGTGCTGTTGAATGGACTCAAAGCATTGGTTGGGAACTTCGTGCGCATACCCTTTTGTGGGGTGGTTATGAATATGAGGGGCATCATGAAATGCCTCAGTGGGTAAAAGATTTACCCACAGTGCAAGCCCGTATGGATACATGTGAGATGCGCGTAAAACGTGAGGTAAACCGGTATAAAGGTATCATTAAGGAATATGATGTGATGAATGAACCCGTACATGCTACCTATTTTGCTGATTCGCTTGTGGGTGATTCCATTAACTGGGAATGTTTTAAATGGGCCCGGGAAGCTGATCCTGAAGCTGAATTGTTTATTAATGAATATAATGTAGAGTTAAATTGGGGAGATGCCGAGGAATACCGCGACCTGATTCTGAAAATACTGGATGAGGGTGGTCCTGTAACCGGGGTAGGTATGCAGGCACATTTTTGGGAATGTTGCAGGCCTGTTGTAAGTGAGTTAGTTAACAATATTAATATCATTGCCGAAACCGGATTACCCATCCGCTTTACAGAATATGACTATGATGGTGGCCTGTCAGAGCCTGAGCAGGCTTCAGATATGATTAAGGTGATGAAAGTAGCGTTTTCTCATCCTTCAGTTACGGGCATGATTTTTTGGGGCCTTAGCGACAATGGTGCATGGCGGGAGAATAGTGGATTGTTTGACGAAAACAACCGGCCCAAGGTTGCGGCTGACAGCTTGTGGTATTACACCAAAGAATTGTGGACGACCAGGTTAGATACCACGCTATCTTCTGGTGAACAAATGGTTTTTAACGGGTATTATGGTGATTATGAAATTGTAGTGCCTTTTGGCGATACGGTTAAGGTATTCACCATTCCCTGTATGAAAGAATATGAAGATACAGTATTTGTATTGTCTGAAGTAGAAGCAGAGGTGAAAGGACCGGAGTATGTCTCAAACGCCATGCTGAATGACAATACGCTGAAAATTGTTTTTGACAGTCCCATTGATCCTGCTTCGGTTTCACCAGGCGATTTTAAATTTTTCGCAGGGAACGATATCCGGATTTTGTCTGTAAAAGCAGATCCCGAAAACAGTCATGCCCTAATTATTACACTTCAGGAAAGCAAACGGGCTGGTGATTATTTGGCGGTTTCTTACTTTCCGGGAACGCTGGCTTCAGCTACAGGAGGTAAAGCCAAAGCCTTTGGGCCTGAGACGGTTGAAAACAAAGAATCAAAGGCGTTGAGTGCTACCGTGGTCAACAGCGGGAAGGAAATAGAGGTTGTTTTCGATGCTAAAATGGTAAATCTCCAGGAAAATGTAAACGCGTTTTCTGTTATCAATGGAGAAGAAACTATACGGATTAACGGACTGAATTATAAAAACAGCGATTCAACTGTCATGGTCTGCAGTCTTGTAAGTCCTGTATCCTCAGCTAATGATCCGGTACTGCGTTATGTTCCCGGTACACTAAAATCAACAGAAGGATTTGGTTGCGATACCATAATGCTTGATGCGGTGAATGTATGGCCTGTATTTTCGCATGCAGAAGTGGATGAATATGGCAAAGAAGTAACAGTAGTACTAAAATCACCGATGGAAAATGTAGAAGAGAATCTTGATTCATTCTCTGTGTATGTTGATGACCAGGAAGTTAATACAGAAAGTCCCGGATTTATTCAAAACGATTCTGTTGTCATTACCTTTACGTTGGAATCTGAAATTGATGCTCATAATATAGTTGCACTGTCTTATCAGTCAGGAACAATCATTAATTCATACGGCAACAAACTGGAAGACATGGATAAGGTTCCGGTGACAAATAATACGGTTACTATCGAAATATTGAATGCTGCTGTGATCAATAATGGCTATGGAGTTGAAATGGTGTTTAATGCTGAGATGATTAACCTGCAAGACAACATCAGTTCGATTATGATTGCTGATGGTGAGCAAGATTTTGAAATAAGTTCCATTTCTTATAAAGATGTTGATTCTACGACTGTAATTTGTACTCTCTCCGTACCTGTATCCGTTGAAAATAATCCGGTCTTATCTTATACAGAAGGCACTTTAATATCAAAAGAAGGATATGTTTTCAGGACAATTACTGATATTCCTGTTCAGAATACATGGCCGGAGTTTATTAGTGCCGGAGTTAATTCTGAAGGTACAGCAATTACCGCTGTATTTGAAGAATTGCTCGATGGTTTTAAAACAAGCATCGATTCCTTCATTATTGCTGTTGATGGTCTGCCAAATGATATCAGCGAAATTACGGTGAGCAGGGATGATTCAACTATAGTTAGTTTTACCGTAACGGAGGTTATACCTTCTGAAAGTTCTGTTAGATTATCGTACGATCCAGGTTCTGTTAAAAATACCTTTGGCAATTATTTGCAGGCATTCAGCAATGTTTCTGTAACGAATAATTCATTGATTTCGGGGATTGAAGAGAGTTTGATGTCTCATGTTACCATTTATCCCAATCCTGCCAAAGACCGGGTTCATATCCAATGGGATTCCATGATTGAATATATTGCTGTATTTAATAACCAGGGACAGCAGATCTTACTGAAAAAATATGACGTTCCGGCGAATGTGGCTAATTTAGACCTGAATCTGGAGCCTGGCAATTATTTCATTAAAATTTCCAATAATACCACTGTGGCTGTGAAAAAAATAATTATTGAATAGATTTCAACGTGTTTAGTTGAGTTTTTAATTAAATTTATATTGTTATTAACCTAATTAAGGTATTGCTATGGTAATTAAGATATTAAAAAGAATATCCGGAGATTTCCATGAACTGTCATCTGGATTGAATGCTAAAGGAGCATTAAAAATTCTGCTTCCTGGTATCCTGCTTGGTTCAATTATGTTTCTGTCGTGCAATATGGAAAGCAACAAGTCAGATACACCTGAAATAACAGGGGAGAAAGAGGCATATTTTGACTTTTTCACTTATGAAGGGAAGGACGATTTTTATGCTGAAAACCCCTTGCCCGGGGAGTCATATTATTATAATCCTATCCTCCCTGGGTGGTATTCCGATCCGAGCATTTGTAAGAATGGTAACGACTATTTTATGGTGATGTCCACTTTTTCTTATTTTCCCGGGGTTCCACTATTTCACAGTAACGATTTGGTAAACTGGGAGCAGGTTGGTCATGTGCTTGATCGTGAATCGCAATTGCAGCTAAATGGGCAGCATACCAGTGGAGGTATTTTTGCTCCTGCCATCAGTTACAACCCGCACAACGAAACCTATTATATGATTACTACCAATGTAGGAGCCGGTAACTTTTATGTTACAACTAAAGATCCCTTTGGTTCCTGGTCTGATCCGGTTTGGCTGAGAGATGTCGGAGGCATTGATCCTTCCATCTTTTTTGATGAGGATGGTAAAGCCTATATCCTTAATAATGATGCCCCGGAAGGTACTCCAAGGTACGATGGACACCGGGCAGTCTGGATCCGGGAATTCGACTGGAAGAATGAAAAAACAGTAGGAGAGGCCAAAGTACTAATTGACGGAGGAATCCATCCTGAAGAAAATCCCGTTTGGATCGAGGGTCCCCACATGTATAACATTGATGGCAACTACTACGTGATGTGTGCTGAAGGTGGTACCAGTGTGCAGCATTCTGAAGTGATATTACGTGGTGACCATCCAATGGGTGATTTTACAGCCTGGGAAGAAAATCCCATTCTTACCCAGCGTCATCTTGATCCGGAGAGGCCAAATCCGATTACCTGTGCCGGCCATGCCGACCTGATACAGGCAGAAGAAGGCGATTGGTGGGCTGTGTTCCTGGCATGCAGGCCAATAGACCATGAGTTTGAAAATCTGGGTCGTGAAACTTTCCTGCTTCCGGTGAAATGGAGCGAGGATGGATGGCCTTATATTACTCGTGGTGATGAGGAAATTGCCATGATGGAAAAACGTGAAGGTATTACAAGAGATGAGGATGTTACATTCGGGAACTTCACTAAGGAAGATGATTTCAATGCCGATACCCTGAGTTATGAATGGATTACCCTTAGAACTGACGCCAGTGAACATTATTCCCTTACCGAAAACGATGGTTTTTTAACACTTGAGTGTTCCGATTCCACTACTACCGGAAGAGGAACACCGGCTTATATAGGACGTCGTATGCAGCACCATAAATTTACTGTTACCACAAAAATGTTTTTCGAACCTGAAACGGAAGGCGGTCAGGCAGGTGTTTTGCTCTACAAGGATGAACGCCATCAGTATTTTATGGCTGTGGGTAAACCCGGTGAGGACAGAACCATCAGCTTAAAGAAAATCACAACTGACGGAGAAGAAATTCTCGCAGAAGAACCCATTAAAAGTACCGGGCCTGTGAAAATGCAGGTGAATTCCCTTGGAACCCATTACGATTTTTATTATGCCATTGGCGATGGTGAAATGACCCTGTTAGTGGACAATGTGGATGCCCGTTATTTATCAACGGCAAACTCCTGGGGCTTTACAGGCACAACAATTGGAATGTATGCGATAAAATAAGGACTTAAAAACCTTTTACAGGTATTTTTTTACTGGATTCTTCTGAACCAATCGGTAAATGCATAATGCTTTATTACTGATTGGTTTTTTTATTCAATGTATCACTTCTTCATCAAATATTAATCATCCTGAAAAATATTTCAGGGTGCAGGGTGTGAGCCTGAACTCTACTTTTCGGATAAAACAGAACTTACAAAAGATGGCGAACAGGTGGAGTTCGCAATGCTCAATAAAGGGAGTAAAGTGGAAGTAGAAGGTGAAAAAGGTTGGCAAACGGCTGGAACCTCTTTCTGTTAAGATTATCAATGAGCAGGAGCCAATTGCCTGACTTTTAGTGTTGGCAGAATATTTGCCTTACTGATTTTGCTCACAGGTACGGATTTGCTGGCAGTAACCGGTCACCAGGGAGTAAAATTGATAGAGTAACAGGCTGCCAGAGTGTATGCCCCTGGTGAGGATTGCTGTGAGTTTAATCAATGACTATGGCAATACAGGGCAAGGGTTGTTTGGGATTATTTAAAGCGCAGATTAAATAACGTTTAAATCTGTAATTTTTTCAATCAGTTCTTTTAACAAGGCTGATTTTATTGGCTTTTCTATATACCCATCGAAAATATCGGAGTTTTTATCAACCGGATAGGCTGATTGGGCTATAATGGGTAATTCCGGACGTATTTCTTTTATTTTTTTAGCAGCTTCATATCCATTCATTATCGGCATGCGAATATCCATTAAAATCAGGGAGATAGCATTGTTTTCCTTACAAATTTCAACCGCGTCCTGCCCGTTTAGAACATGTAAAATATTGCAATTCAAATGCATTTGATCCTTGAGTAGGGTTTCAAGCAGCAAATAATTTATTGACTCATCCTCAGCAATTAAAATGGTGCCATCAGCAGTGCCTGGCCCTGATTCTGTGTTAATGGATAAATTTTCTTTTTTTATACCGGATTCATAGCCGGGAACGGTGAAGAAAAAAGTAGAACCTTTCCCTTCCTGGCTCTCCACCCATATTTCCCCATTATTTTTCTCTACAAACTCTTTGCAAAGAATCAAACCAAGCCCCGTGCCTTTTTCCTGATTGGTGCCTGGCGTAGTGAAATTAATATCAGTCCGGAAGAGTTTATCGATGGCCTTCTCAGATATTCCAATGCCGGTATCTTTTACAGTGATCAAGATATCAGATTGCCTTTCTTCTGCACCGATATATATAAAGCCTCCTGCAGGTGTGAATTTAATGGCATTGGATAAGAGATTTCTTAGCACGGTGCTTATCATTGCCCTGTCAATAAATAATGGTTGTTGGGGCAATGGCGTAAGGGTTTGGATTGTTATTTGTTTTTGGTTTGCTGTTTCAATAAACAGCCTTTTGTTTTCTTCAATGATGGAAGATATTTTTATAACCTCCGGGTTGTAAACAAAACGACCGGTTTGGGATTTTGACCATTCCATCAGGTTCGTTAGTAAATCGAGGGCTGAGTTTGAAGCTTTTACAACATTTTCGGTAAATATTTCCACCTTGTTAAATTCACCTGCTTTGGCTTGTTCATGCAAAATTCGGGTCAGCCCGAGTATGGTTGTAAAAGGGCTTCGTAAATCATGCGCAATGATTGAGAAAAACTTGTCTTTTTCAATGTTAAGTTTTTCGAGTTCATCGTTTTTTTGTCTTACCTCTTCTTCGCTTTTTCGAAGGGCTTCTTCTGTTTTTTTCCGTTCTGCAATTTCTGTTCTTAACCTTTGTGTGGCTTCTGCCAGTTCTCTGGCCTTTCTGTCGGTTTGTTCGCGTTGCTCAACTTCTGCTATATTTCGCACATAGTCGCGAACCTGGCGAATACGTCTTTCGGTGATTGTATGTAATGTTTTTTCATCCATTTGTTCACCTGTTGCGTTGGAAATGAATGAAGTCTGCCCAGCCAAATGTTTCTTATAGTCTGCTTCCATGAGATCGGTTTTTGTATTACCACCCCATCGGTTATAACAGATATAAGCCTGCTGCCAGTAATGGAAAGCCATATCCTGTTGACCCAATTCTCTCCAGAATAACGAAGCTTTTTCATTGGCAATCGCCTCCCAGATCAAAAATCCGTCATTTTTAGCAGCGTCAATTGCTTTATAGTAATACGCTATGGCAGTTTTGGCATTTTTTTCGATTCGTGCGAGTTCAGCGCAGGCAAGATAGTACTTATGCTCAAAGTTTTCCTTACAGTTGTCAGCCCATAACTTAATCAAACTAACTGTTTCTTTTATTTCGTTGAGTCGATGGGTCTGTTCATTGCTGTCAAACTCCTGAAATAATGAAGTCAGGATCATCAACCGGCTAAAAACATGTTCCGGCCAGGGTAATAGTCCCTGACTTCCTACGGTATATAGTATTGGTCTGGTTTTATTTGAGTATTCAAGGGCCGTTTGATAATCATTCAGGATTAAATATGAACAGGATTTTAAGATATAATAAACGCATTCAACCTGGATGTTTTGATGTTTCTTAACATTTTCCAGAAAGGTTTTATCAGCACCCGGGTCCATGCTTTCAATACCGGAAAGGCCGCTGGCCATCATATTAAATAACCTGATGCCTCCCTCAAATAAGTCGATGGCCCACTGGTTATGACGTGTTTTACTGAAATCCAGAGATTGCCGGGTATCGCGCAGCAACGCCTCCAAATTAATTCCCTGAAAAAAGGAGCAATACATGTTATGACCAAAAGCATACGCTGCATATTGCAGATTACCGGATCGTAATCCAATGTCGTAAGCATCGGCATAATCCTGGGAACTATATTTCAGGTGTTTGAACCAGTGGCGGTTACTGCTGCCAATCATCAGATAAAATACACTCTGATCAGAGGGTGCATCTTTGGTATTCGACATAATCTCTGTTGCCAGCTCACTAAATTTTCTGGCGGTTTCAAAATCATTGTCCACCCACAATAAGAGCCCGCCAAATGCGGTATGGCTATATCCAATCTGCGGAATATGACCATATTGAATGGTAAAAGCAACCACTTTTGGGACAATAACCGCCCAAAGCTTTTGATGAAAACGATAACAAGGTGGCCCCATGGTTATCAAAACTTTACAGGTAAGAAGTATTTCCGGATTGTCCATGGGAGGCATGTCGGCAAGGGACTCAATGCGGGTGTGTTCAAGAAGGTTTCTTACGTTTTTAATTTCAAGGTCACGAGCAGTTTCATAGTTTTCATCAGGAAGATCAATGCCAAGCTCCTTCAATGCTTTCCTGCCTGCTTCAATAGCATCTGCGTATTTGGCTTCCAGGGTATTTTGCACAATAAGAACATTGTATATATCGGCTCTTTCCATTGCTGATGAAGCATGTTTGAGTGCTTCTTTGATGCAATGATGAGCCTGAACAGAATCTCCCTCAAGGAACTCGCACTGAGCCCTTTCTTTGTAGAGCGAAATAGCAAATGAATGGTGTTTTTCCCATAGTTTTTTTCGGACACCTTGTTTGTTGATTAGGATCTCCGTTAGCCGGTAATAATGCAAAGCGGCATTATAGGCAGTTCCCTGATAAGCCTTTCGGGCAGCCCGGACATTCATCTCTACCAAGTCAAGAAATTCGTCAGGGCTTGTTATCAAAACATGTCCTGCATTTAATTTATTGACAATCTCAAAAATTCTTTCTTGTTGATGATGAAAGGATAATTTTGTAGAAAGCAGCCTCCCTATATCCAGCAGCATGGCAGGAAGAACGTCTTTAGGTATAAGGGAAAAAGCGGCCTGCTGTAAACTATCGTGTTTAAAAACATATTCGATTTCCTGTGCATGGATGGTGTCTATCGGTTTTTTCAGGTTTTCATCATACAGGCGGGTAATAATTTTTTGTGCATCTGAAGTGTTTAAAAGGGATTGACATAATTTTTCCGGTTTATTGCTAATGATGGATAATAACTCCGGATTAAACCTGTTCCCCAGGCAGGATGCCTGAGATAGCAGGCGTTGCAGTTCGGGATTAAAGGTTTTTATTTTTTCAACAAACAAATCAATAATTGTTACCGGTAGTTTTTTATTATCATTTTCATCAGCATGCCATTCCCATTTGTTTTTGGATGCATTAAAGGTGAGAAAATGAAAATTGTAAAGATGTTTTATATACGAGATAACAAAATACGGATTGCCCTGTGTTTTATTTTGAATAAGCGATGCAAGATCGTCAGATGCTTCCAAACCAGGTTTTAAGGAGTCACTAATAATTTTCAAAACATCATCCCTGTACAGATTTCTTACTTCAAGCGACTGGATAGGAATGTCTTTAGCCCTTAAATACTCAATGACGCCATTAAACGGATGGACAGGGGTTACTTCATTATTTCGGTAAGCAGCAATGATAAGTACATACCGCAAAGAATTGCCAACATCGAGTTGTTTGATTAGCTGTAGGGATGCACTATCTGCCCATTGCCAGTCATCAATAAAAATCACCATGGGATTTTCAGGGCGACAAACGGCCTGAAGAAAAGCATTAAAAACATTGTAAAACCTGTACCGGGCCTCCTGAGGGCTCACCTGTCCTAATTTTGGCTGGGGCCCAAAGAACTTTTCCAATTCAGGTTCCAGATCAATTAAAACCCGGGCCTGGGTTCCAATTTTTTGCAGAATATACGCTTTTTTTCTTTCGCGCAATTCTTCAGTATCAGCGAGGAAGGCATGAGACAATACATTTAGCGCCTGCCGGAAGGCAAAATAAGGAATATCCTGTTGGTATTGATCAAATTTACCATGTATAAAATAACCGTTTCCGTTTTTTACCGGCTTTTCCAAT
Source organism: uncultured Bacteroidales bacterium (assembly GCA_964652315.1). Lineage (GTDB taxonomy): Bacteria > Bacteroidota > Bacteroidia > Bacteroidales > JAAAOM01 > CAZZBU01. The sequence goes on along the minus strand of CAZZBU010000052.1, from coordinate 14,024 downwards.
TGTTTAACCAAAGAGGTTTTACCAACACCGGAATGACCGGGTACCAGGAGAATTTTGCCCTGACCGGAGCTTATTTTTTTGTATGAGGTGACAAGAAAATTAATTTCATCTTCTCGTCCATATAATTTATCAGGTAATCTGAGTTCCTTCATTATATAATGTTATGTTTTTAAATCAGAACTATACAGAACTGATATCTTTAATTCTTATTAATTATGGTAGTTGGTTGTTACAAAAGAAACAGCTTATTATCTGTTCACTTGCAGGTTCAATCATGGCAGGCAAATATAAGAAAGAGTTTTGGTTAACAGTTTTAATTAAAGATAGCAACTATTTCTTAAAAAAATAAATAAATCATGGCTATAAATTAAGAAAATAGCAATGCATTCTGTATCGTGAGTTCAATCTCCTGGATTAAACTATCGGCTGTATGTTTATTTCTCTCAATAGGTTTGAGTGCTTTATATTCTAATCTAAGGCCAATATTTAAAGGAAACATACCGTATTTATGTAACTTATAATTTCCGTTAATAACAAAGGGTATTATAATGGCCGTGGGGGAAGCTTTAAGGAGTGTTTTTAAGCCGGCAGCCTGAAATTTCCTGAGCTTTCCTGTTTTGCTTCTGGTGCCTTCGGGGAAGATGCATGCTGAAAAGTTTTTTTCTTCCATCTGTTTACCAAGCCTCAGGATTTCTTTTATAGCCTGCGAACCACTTGCGCGATCAATTAGTACAGAACCACCTTTTCTGAGGTTATAAGAAACACTGGGAATGCCTTTGCTTAGTTCTTTTTTGGAGATAAACTTTGCATGATGTTTTCTGAATCCGTAAACAACTGGTGATATGTCAAACAGGCTTTGGTGATTTGCCACGATGATTAGTGGTTTGTTTTTTGGAAGCTTTTCAAACCCTATAAAAACAGGCCGGCATAACAATATATAGAGGTTTTTAACTAATAAATAATTGAGCAAATCCACTGTCTTTTTGTGTGCTGAATACCCAAAAAGATTATATGCCACAACCTGGATGGGATGAAACAAAAGGAGCAGGGTACCCCATATCATATAGAAAAGGATGGAAAACAATGTTGCTGCTATAAATCTCATTTCGATTTTTATTTTGGAGCCTCGAAGATAAAACCTTATGCTGATTTAAGTTACATGCCTGTGCAGAAAGTATTATGAGTTATGCTATTTAATTTATAACGTACTGATTATTAATTATATTTTTATTTGATTAGCCGTAATGATACCAATTGTCTGGGCTAATACCGGATGGCCTTTCAGGCCTTCCAGATAATGACCAGCTAATAACATGAAGGGCTGAAAATATTATAATTCTAAACAGCACTTTTGATAGTGATTGTGGCATAATTTTACAGATGACAGCAGGAAGAAGCCAAAAAAAACGGAGATGAAAAGAAAACTTGTTGAATAGATACTTTATCCAACATTACGTATACTAATCCGGGATTATTGATGGCGCACCGTTGGCGCTTCATTTAATTTTGCATCTCACCGCTTTACCCTGCCCTGCAGACAGGGTTTTTGATTACGCACCGTTGGTGCTTTTTTAATTAGAATCATGAAATTTCATTACACTATATGGGCATATAATACTCTCAACACTGAACTGAACTACAGAATAAATGCCATATTATATCCTATTGAAGCGCCAACGGTGCGCTATCAAAAACCGGGTTCGAAGGACCCGGAAATAAGATTCCTATACAATGAGGGGTTTGTTGATAAACCAACCCACACAAGAATAATTACAGCGAAATATTTTGATGCCAAAAAGAATATTACTTTTAGTTACTAATTTCTGAAATCAGTACTATCCAATGTCCTTCGCCCGGGCAGGTAATGGTTTTATTTCCGGAAAAGGATTTAGTTTGCGGTTCGTGCCATTCATTATCCAACACATTGACCCACTCTATATTGGCATTTTCCAATTCTGTTTTCAGGCTTACCTCACCTCCATCTGTAAAATAAATGGCATATTCTTTATCAGGAATGGCCCGGCAATACGCCTCATTCGGCTCACGGTTTTGGAGTAAATCGTTATGAGGAGCGGCATTGAGAAAATCCATTTTCATGGAAAGTTCTCTTATGGTTTTAATCACAGCTTGTGCATTTTCATTTAATCCCTGACCACTGGTTGGCCGGTGAAAACGTGCGCTTGAGCAACCAAAGAACACGTTTTGAATAAATGCCTCGATGGCATTTCGTGTGGTTTTATGTTTGCCTCCGTCATTGCCATAGATTTTTATGTTGGTAACGGGTCTTAAGGCATCAATTAGCTTTAAACGTTCTATTTGATGCAGGCCGTTATCCCAGTGCTCCTGGCCTGTTTTGTGGTTGTTCTGGGAGATGTCCACAAAACCAAAAATTTCCGGATTGTCAAAGGTTTCGGCATGAAAAGGGTGTGAGAGTTCCCATGGATCCCACATTTCAGTACAATATACAGTAAGGCCTTTCTCGTTTGCTTTCTTTTGTATATATTTTGCCCAGAATTTTCCCCAGTCGGACGTAACTGAAGTTTCATTATCCATGCAATACAATACGTTTCCGTAGTTAAGTGAATAGGAGAGGAGTTTGTCAACAAAACGCTGCTGGTACCAAAGCACCGGCGCAATGGCCATCTGTGAAGGAACTGAACGAAAGAAGTTGTTTTCCGTGTATATTGGATGGGTTGAAATAAGAGTGTCCAGTTTGCTATGTTTCACATCATAGTTGATGTTATTTATCGGATTGTAAGGATTGACGGTCCAGTTATCACGATAAAAGTCGAAGGTGGCCCATACCTCTATTTGAACGATAATGTCCCGTTCATAGGTCAGTTTCAGAAGGTTTTCGAATCGCTCCCAGTATTCCGGGTTGAATTGATTGAGATCGTATTTACCATCTTCATTTTGTATGAACGGCCATACATTTCCTTCATCACGGCTGGCCATGGTGTTTCTTACATAGTTACCACCAACAGATTGTAAAAGGTCAAGGTGTTTTTCCAGGTTATTGATTTGAAATAGGTTGTCCTCCACGCTACCTCCGAGTAATAGTATGGTTTCACCTTTGTATTCCCAGTATTGGGGATGGGTGGATGAGACTTTGATGTAATCCTGGGGAAAAGCACAGGTTATATAATTCAGTAGCAGAAACAATAATATAAACAGAGATTTTATTCGGTTCATAATCTGAGCTTTTAATGCTGATTTATCAACTATAAAAAAACCAAAATAACCGCATGAAACATATCATCTTGCACCATGAGGATGGTAGTTCAAGGGTAAAATTATTAGTATGATAAAATTAAGGAAAAAAGCTCCAAAAACCAAGACGGAAATTATCGATTGTATTGCCTGTATATTTTGTTTAGCTGATTTGTAGAAAGGAAACCATTGTGAATGACCAGGCGGTATTTTAGCATCAGGGGTTTGAATTCCGGGATATAAAATTTGCTGCTTCCAGGAAAAACCGGATTTTGCATGCTGTTTTTCTTTCTGAGTATCCAGTCGTTAATGGGGTAGGGGTTATCCTCATGTACCATGATAGTCATTCCTTTTGTTTTTTTTCCGGATACAAAATTACCCTGTAGATCCATCCATGGATACGCTTTTACCGCCAGTGTTTGTGGTTCTATTGTTTTTCGAAGGCTTTTAAAGGTGATATCCTCTGGTAGTTTCACCCTTACTGAAAAGCCTCCATAGCCCTTTTCATCTTCTGAGCCTCCTATGTAGAATTCAGGAACAAATGCTTGTATAACAATGGTAAAATCAATGATGCGGTATTGTTCGGTTGCAGGGGAAACCAGGATGGTTGTCATATCCTTTGCAAAAGGAACCCGGGCCCCGTTTTTGTCAGTGTAATTTGGGGAAAGCCATTCACATTCGGTGAAAAGCGCCATATTACCCTCTTTGGTTTGTTTTGGCGTAACATTAGTGACATTCCATGAAAAATCTTCACATAACCATGGGTTTCCCAGTCTTTTATCACCAGCCCAAACCTGGTGCCAGGTCCAGAAAATACCCCTGTGATGTGGATGATCATCAGGAAAATCCTCGGTAAGCACCTCCTGGCTTAAACCATACAGGGGATGAATGTAGTTTGCCCGCTGGTATTTTCCATTCAATGATTTTGGAACCTGCTGATAGAAAAGTACGGGATTGTCATTCTCCTTGATTAAAACGCCCTGATTGGAAATTCCTGTGCTGAAATTTTGAGCTTTAACAAAACAGGAGCTGAAAAAAGTAACTGTTAGAAAAATGTAAAAAGCAACTGTATTCAATTTGAGTGTACTCCTATGATTTATTTTTACCCAGTGAAAACAACGAAATAACACCAAATACAATTAATCTCAAAATTAAAACAATTAAATAGATAACCAGAGAAAAAACAAAGACCGTCCAGAGTTGGGTAACCAACTCTTTCCAATGTGTGTTATACTTGACAATAGCATAAATATTTAACCCGATTCCGATGATAAAGCTTACTAAAAGGTATATCAGTTCCGTTTTAATACGTTTGCCGGTAATAACAATATCTTTCATGTTTAAAAGACAATTTAAAATTAAATATTTGCAATTTCAGGCCACTCAACAATAGTATTCTCACGCATGGCATGAACCCCCATAATTGTCCCAATGCTGGCATAATAACCCTGTTCGGCTATACCAGGAATTTCTTTTTTATCCTGACTCACGGCGTTGGCATAAGCTTGCAGTTGAAGAAATGTTTCATCCACAGTATCTTCATCCGGGTTTATGATTGGATATCCGTAAATATTGGAAGCTGTTTCCGGTACCCAGGTTGCCCCACCAATGGGTATCTCATCAAAAACAGCATGTTCAATATCGTTGATCAATTGCTTGATGCCTGGAGCCGGTTCTATTTCTTCAGGATAAAATTTGTTTTTTTCCATTTCATACAGTCCTTTATCTCCCATAAAAGAGATTTCCAGTCCGTAATGTTTGTTGCTGGTCATGGAATCGTATACAAAGTGTATTCCTTTTGGGTATCTGTAAACGAGGTTAACGTTATCATACACTTCCCTGCCGTCTTTCCAGTAGGTGATGCTGCCCGAGCCACTCACCTGAAGTGGTTTTGTATTTAAAAACCAGTTTGCTACCTGAATGTGGTGTGAGGCGAGTTCAGTCATTAGTCCATGACTGAATTCACGATACAACCGCCAGTTGATTTTCTTCTCCAGCTCCGGGCTGGGTACATGCCTTCGCCAATTGTTATTACGGTGCCAGTAAGCTTTTACCTGTCCAATCTGTCCAAGCTTGCCTTCCTGAACCATTTCATAAGCATGCAGGTACCTGGGGTGAAACATCCGCTGGTGACCAATGATCATAACTTTTCCGGCATTCTTATGGGCAGTATACATGGCTTTGCATTCTTCATATGTCATGGCCATGGCTTTTTCGCAGAATACATGTTTACCTGCCTGGAACGCATCCACGGTAATTCCGGCATGCGCAAACAGTGGAGTAGCGATGACTACACCCTGTATGTCTTTTTGTTCCAGGAGTTTTCGGTAATCATAGTATCCTTTGGCTTTACCCTCTGTCATTTCCAGGGCCCGTTTATAATGCGGTTCGTAGTTGTCGCATACAGCCACTACTTCTACATTTTCAATTTTCAATAAGTTAGCCAGCAAACCACTTCCACGACCACCCACACCAATAACGGCCAATTTTACTTTTTCTCCGTTGAAGGGGGTGTTTCCTACAGCCTGCAACCATGGAACTGCCGAAAGGACAGCCGAAGCTCCCACCCAGGTTGAAAAACTTTTCAAAAAATCTCTTCGTGATGTATAATTTGAGGTATTTCCCATATTGTAAAAAATCTAATTTCCAGCGCTAAATTTGTTTAATTCCCTGTTATTTAACCGGAAGCAGAAAAAAAATTGCGATACAAGATAACAATAATAATAAAAACAGAACGATTCTAATATGATTATTATTACCAGGTTTACTTAATAAAAAGTATTAAAAAGGCCATTTGTCTGTTTCTAAGATAAATCCGGAAGTGAAACCCACTGTTTTTTTACCCAGCTTTCCATACCTTTTTCAGCCAACTGAACGCCTTTGGCCCCGTCCAGCAAGTTCCAGCGAAACGGATTTCCTAAAACCACATGTTTTAAAAACAACTCCCATTGTATTTTAAAGGGATTGTCATAGGTCTCCTGCTCCGGTAATTTTTGCCAATCGGTAAAATAATTGTTCTGATTGTTAATATCAGGAACCCACAATACATTAGGAGTAGCAGCATAAGGCTGGATAAAACAATCACGGGTACCAACCACGGCTGAACCTTTGGTGCCATCTACCTGAATGTTTAATAAGTCATCTTTTCTCACCCGTGTGCACCAGCTTGCATTGAACTGCGCAATCACATTGTTATCAAGCTCAAAGGTGGTGTATGCAGCATCTTCGGCAGTGCTTTTGTATTTATTGCCATGTTCGTTTATCCTGTCTTTGATATGGGTAGCACCAATACATGAGACGGATTTGACCTGACCGAAGAGGTTATCCAGCATATATCGCCAGTGACTGAGCGTTGCGTGTATGATCCCGCCGGCATCTTCCTTACGGTAGTTCCAGGAAGGATGTTGTGAGGGGATGGTATCCCCTTCGAAAACCCAGTAGCCAAACTCGCCACGTATAGACAGGATGTCACCAAAAAAACCGGTTTCTATCAATCGACGGAGTTTTATGATGCCCGGCAACCATAATTTATCCTGTACCACGCCATGTTTGAGGCGTGCTTCACTGGCTTTATGGTAAAGTTCCAGTGCTGTTTCTGTTTCTGAGGTTAAAGGAGTCTCACAATAAATATGCTTTCTCGCGGTGATGGCATCTTTTATGGCATCAGCGCGCCGGGAGGTAGTTTGCGCATCAAAATAAACCGTATACTGCGGGTCTGCCAGGGCTTTGTCAAGATACAGGGTATGTTTTTGAATGCCTGAGATTTTGCATAAGCTTTTCAGTTTTCCCTTATTACGTCCCACCAGGATCGGATCGGGCATGATGGTTTCATGATCGTTGATTCGTACTCCCCCTTGTTTTATAATTTCCACAATGGATTGCAACAGGTGCTGGTTTGTCCCCATCCTGCCTGTTACGCCGTTCATGATAATACCTACTTTATGCTCGTTCATTTGAGTTTCATTATTGACCACATAGATTATAGCCACTAAAATAAGGGGAAAATAGTGATTATTCAATGATATAAATGATTTTTTTGGGTATCGGATTATTAATATAAAACCTGTTTCATTAAATAGGAAAGGCAACGAAGAAACCTCCGTTGCCTTTAGGGCAGTTGCCCTTTTGAAACCTGACTATGAAACAATCAAAAACTAACTTTTAATAAAATTTTTATATTCTTCTTCAATCGCCTCCGTAGTTTCAAAACCGGGCGATTGAATAACGATTTTGTATCTAAATGTAACCGATTCCTCTTTTTGCAGGGTGTAATTCATAGAATCTGTATCGCTTGAAAAGGCATGAACGCCCAGGGGGTTCGCTGAAAATAATCCGTAGGTCCGCGCATGCCAATACGCAGGATACCCGGGATTTTCAGGATGATCAAAGATTACCACAGAGACGGGGGCATTGTTTTTAATTGCCGACAATTCCATCCATTTGGCACGTGTGCCCCATACTTCGCTACCAGTAATGCCCTCACTGCTGCGGTACTGACCGGTAACACCCACATTGTGTATGGTGGGTTCCTGCATCGGAATACCTTCCGGATCTGTAAGTATCAGGGAATCCTGTGTGGGGAATTCAAATGCCCGGTCCATGCGAATGGCCAGCATGCCTTCCTTGGTATCATGGAAGGTTACGTTATTTTCCATTGCTTTGAGCGTTGTGATGCGATCAATGGCACGCATTTGTTCATCACCGGAGAATACAAACCGGGTGATTTCCTTTAACAAGGTGTCCTGGTTATGGGTTACCCAGTAACAGCGGACAGCCAGCACGCCTCTGTCTCCTCCGGATATCTCCAGGATTTCGTTATGGATAATTTCACCATAATCAGGTTGTTGTTCCAAAGGAATGGCATAGGAATTATTCCAGAAATCAATGCCATTGACATTACCATAATTCAGCCAGTGTCCTACTTGGTGCGGATGGTCCACCCGTTCATCCGGCCGGGGATCCAACGGAAAACCCCGGGTAATGAACTCACCGGTGGCTGACTTAATCGGATACAACACCGGTTTTTTTGTGGTTGCAGGCCAGATGTAGGCTGTGAACACCTTACCATCAATCAACACCTCTACCCTGCGTTTGTTTTTCTTTTCAATGAGTTGTACAGAAGTGTCATTGCATGAGCTCAGTATAAGCAAAGCCGCTGGCAGAATAATTGGTAATATGGTCGATATCCGTTGAATCATAACTTAATACTGAAAAACTTTTCCTCCGGCCATCACTTCCTGGCTGGCTTCATCAAAGGTTACAAACTCGCCGGTGCGCATGGCCGCATTGGTCATTATTACAGCAATGGCATGATTATACCCCGCCTCTACAGGCGCAGTGGTTTCCTTGCGGCTACGGATACAATCCATCCAGTTGCGCATGTGTGTTGTAGTCATTACATCGGAACCTGTGTTGGCAGTAGTAGCCACTTTTACTTCCGGTAACTTGAATTCATCCAATTGAAAAGGCTCCATGCCCATAGCACTGGCATGCCTTTCGGTGAGACCGCCCTCGGGCGTTACCATATTGGTTGCCAGGTTCAGGCTGCCACCATTGGAATAATAAATTTCCTTGGTACCACCGGCGGAATTAGTTTGTCGTGAACTGTACACCACCTGAAATCCTTCATCCGGATTGTCAAGTGGGCCGTATTCAAACACAGCCGTCATGGTATCGGCATTTTCGCGCCCGTCTTTCCACAGGTAGATGCCTCCATTGGCTGCCACACTGCGTGGATGCGATAGCCCGGTAAACCAGTGTACTGTGTCAATCTGATGGCACATCCATTGACCGGGGATGCCTGATGAATAGGGCCAGAAAAGTCGATATTCAAGGTATTTTCTTGGATCCCAGGGTTCATAAGGCCGGTTCATGAGGTACCGTTCCCAGTCCGTGTCCGATTCCTGGATGATGCTGGTCAGATGGGGCAATCGCCAACGGCCGGGCTGATTTACGTTCCAGGTCATCTCAACATTTACAATCTTACCAAAATCACCGGATTTGATAAAATTATTTGCTGCATGATAGTTCGATCCGCTACGGCGCTGCGAGCCTATCTGGATAATCTTGTTTTTCTCTTTTGCGGTTTTCAGCGCCTGGCGGGCATCATCCATGGTCTCGGCAAAAGGTTTTTCAACATACACATCCTGATCAGCCTCCAGGGCTTGAGCCAGATGCAACGCATGCTGGAAATCAGCCGTGCTGATAATTACGGCGTCCGTTTGTCCCGATTCGTATAATTCCTCATTATTACGGAAAAGATTCACATTGATACCCTTATCGGTAAAAAACTTTTTAGCTTCACGGCGCCGCAGGTTCCAGATATCTGATACTGCTACTATCTCCATGTTGGTATCAGCTGCCTGGCTAAGAAAAGCAGGAATAAGGGAGTATTTAGCCCTGTTTGAGAAGCCTACTATTCCAACATGTACACGTTCATTTGCACCGAGGATCCTGCCATAGCTTTTTGCAGTCATGCCCATCCCGCCAATAGTAATGCCCGCTGCACTGATGGCTGATTTTTTTAAAAAATTACGCCGTGAATTATCCATCTTTTTTGATTCCTAAGGTTAATATTGTAAGAAAGCCGGAAATATATATGCTCTCCGGCTTTTATTATTGTTCATTTATTCAACAGGCAATACTTTAATGCTTCTAAAGGAAACCCGGTCGCCATGATCCTGCAGAAGGATGTGCCCTTCCTCAGCTTCACCAAAGTTCTCCCAATTGGCATATTTGCTTTCTTTTACTAATTGCCTGAATTCTTCGCTGCCGCGTTCATATTCCAGTACTTTTATTCCATTCAACCAATGTTCGACATGTACGCCATCTGATTTTACAATGGCCCAGTTCCATTTACCTATGCCTGTAAAGCGTTTGTTTTCAGCTTTGATTAAATCATATAGCGAAGCCAGCGTTCTGCTTCCTTCCTGTGCACCAAGTTTTGCGTCCGGATGTCTTTCATCATCAAGAATCTGGTATTCAAGCCCAATGGCAGAACCGGCTGTTTCTTCTTTTTCGGTTACATAATATTTGATGCCGCTATTCGCACCTTCGGTAATTTTAAATTCAAGGTGGAGTTCGAATTTGGCATACTCATTACGTGTTACAATATCACCGCCATGTTGCGATTCAGCGCCACCCGATTCAACCACGATGAGTTCACCGTTTTCGATTTTCCAACCCACTTCAGGAAAGTTTTCCTGATGTGCCCCACGCCAATTTTCAACGTTTTCGCCATCGAAGAGCAATTCCCAGCCTTGATTTATTTCAGTTTCTGATAATTTGTTAACTAAACGGGATACTTCCGGGGCATTGGTTTGCAGGCGGTAATCTGATGGATTTTCAGTAATAATCCTGATATTGCGCCAACGTACTTCGAGCCCTTCATTGGCGGGATCATCAGAAACGCTGTGTACCTGCAATCCGATAAAGCCTGATCCTGTCCACTCATCCAGCAGATTGGCAACGGGGATTCCGTTGACAAACGTACGTATGGTATCACCAATGGCTTCAATGCGGAATTTGTTCCAGTCACCAACCCGGTAGGCTTCCTTTGCCGGAGGGTTAAACGTTAAAGGATAGAGCCATCCGCGACGGGCTTCATCATAAATTCCTCCTGACCATGCGCGATCTGAAGGATCGACTTCACACTGGTAACCATGTACACGTCCATTCATGTAATCGGGGTCGCTGTGGCTGCGAAATTGAACGCCTGAGTTTAGTTTTGGATCACCTTTTAATTCGAATTCAAGGATGAAATCGCCGTACATTTCTTTGGTGCAAAGGAAACTGTTTGGCGTATTTAATACGGTTTTCCCAATAATCACACCTTCTTCAACCACATACTCGGCTTCACCGCCTTTTTGAACCCAACCCTCCAGGTTTTCACCGTTAAACAGGTCCACCCATCGATCCTCTTCACCAGAGTTACAACTCACCGTTAACGTTAACGGAATTACTGCAAAAAAAAGTTTGACAACATTTGATATTTTCATTTTTCTTTTGGTTTGTAGTTAATTATTCAAGAAGTAAATACGCTTTTTCACCAATCTTGCAAACAAAAGTAAGGATTCTATTTAAATATTTTAAATCTGAGGAGCCTAATTTTCTGAAAAAAATACTGCAAAGAAACCAAAATGACGCCAGTTCCATATTTTATGCTGCGTTTGATATTAATGGAGGATGCTTCCGGGAAATACTTGGTTGGACAGGTTATCTCTGCAATTTCGTATCCTTTGTAAAAGATCTGGGCCAGCATCTGGTTGTCAAAAACAAAATCATCTGAATTGTTTTCGTAATGAATTGATTGCAACACTTCTTTTGAAAAAGCCCGGTAGCCTGTATGGTATTCAGACAATTTTTGATTCATTAACATATTTTGAAAAAAAGTCAGGATGCGGTTTGCGATGTACTTGTAAAGGGGCATGCCTCCTGTAAGTGCGCCTTTGCCAAGAATTCTTGAGCCCAGGACTACCTGGTATACATTATTAGCGATTAAATAACACATGCTGGGTATCAGCCTGGGCGTATACTGGTAATCGGGGTGTAGCATTACAATAATATCAGCGTGTAGTTCCAGGGCTTTGGTATAACAGGATTTTTGATTTCCTCCATACCCTGTATTGTTTTCATGGGCAACAATGTGTTTTATTCCAAGCTTACGGGCTATATCAATAGTTTTATCCTGGCTTTTGTCGTCTACAAGAATAACCTCATCAACAATATCGAATGGAATTTCATGATAGGTTTGTTCCAGGGTTTTTTCTGCATTATAAGCAGGGAGTACGACTACAATGCGTTTGTTTTTTATCATTTTGCAGGTCCATTAAATTTATTATTGCGATAGATTTCGTCTGCAAAATAGATATCCATTCTTTTCGTACAAAATAATGAGGGTTGGAAAATGCATTTTTAATGATTTTTTCTTATTAATTTTAGATACAACATACACAGGTTTATCAACATCACCTGTCAGAAGCCATGTCTTATTCAGTGCATTTGGATTTTCAGGGGGCTTTTTCTTCGTATAAAAAAGATGGGCAAAGCTTTTAAAACCCACCGTGGTGACGTAACAATCCTCATGTGCCTTTTTTTCATAAAATTCAATGGCTGCCCGCTGGGTGTATTGCTCAATTTTTGGTGTAATAATATAAATTGCCAACAAAGCAAAAACCATAGTAAAGATCATGATATTCCAGTATGCTGCCAGGTAATTCCACTTGGCCAACAAGGTATATATGATAAGCCCGATAAGTAAGACAACTGCTATCATCCATTCGTTTCCATTCCAGTTTACATTGGCTTGCAGGTTACCTAAAGCAAATGCATCTTTAATGGTGATATTGGCAAGAACTAAATCTTTATGCAGAGGCAGGATAGTGAGCCCAAGCATGGATAGGGCGATAAAAAAGCCAATAACAGTAGCCAGGATGATGACCCAACGCCGGTTTCGATAACGGTTGTTTCCCATTTTATAGACAGCATAAGCAGCCAGAAAGGTTACGGGGAAATAGGCCAGAGAGGAATAATGGACGATTTTAGTTTTTACGATGGTGAAGACTACCAGGACAGTGAAAAGCAGAATGACCATAGCCTGTTTAAATATAACCTGATTCATGGAATTTGGCTGGATGGTAGCAAAACCTCGTAAGGCATACACCGAAGCCGGGAACACACCAAAGAGGAGTATAACCCAGTGGTACATCAAAAAACCGCCATGGCCGGCATCCTGTGTTTTGAATAGCCTGATTTGATACAATATAAAGTCTTTCAGGATATCTTCATTTCCGGCAAAAATTTGCATAAAGAACCATGAGCCACCAGCAAGTACCAGGGTAACCAAAAAAATAAAGGCCTGAAGAACATTAAACGGGATTTTAAAACGGTTTATCAGAAACATCACAAGGGCAACCAAGCCAAGCATTAGCAAGGCCACTGGCCCCTTGGTTAATAAGGCCAGGCTGATAAACAGGGCTGACAAGAATATTTTTTGATTTTTATTTACAGATTTTTTGGTGTAATAGAGCTGGGCGTAGTTGATTATGCTTAAAAAAATAAACAAGTTAAACCATGGATCAATAATTCCTGATTTAAAATACAACAGGGGAAGGATGGAACCAATATAAGTCAGGCACCATAACCTGGCAAATTTAGCATCATAAAGCTTGCGGCCTATGAAGAACAAGGCAACCAGGGTAATAAATCCCGCAACAGCATTGGGGAAACGGGCAGCAAACTCGTTAATTCCAAATAGGTGCATGGAAGCTGCCTGCATCCAAATAAACAGCGGCGGTTTTTCCCAAAATGGTTTATAATTGATTTGTACAGTGTAATAATCGCCGGTCGCGATCATTTCTCTGGCAGACTCCGCAAAATTTATTTCGTCCCAGTCAAATAAATGGACATTGCCAAGAAAAGGGACGAAAACTAATAAAGCTACCAATAACAAGGTGATGATGGGAAGAAGGTCTTTACGTATCCAATTCATGTCGCAAAATCAATGTTTTTGCAGGTTTATTAAACCAGCCGGGATTTATTTTATAATTAAACCACCAAGTTACTAAAAAGCTTGTTAAAACACCTAAAAACGATCCTGCAACTACGTCACAAAAAAAATGTTGCGATAAATAAACCCTGCTAAATCCGACCAAAACTGCTAAAAAGAAAAAAATGATTTTTAATGGGAGTGATTTGGTGTAAAAGACTAAACATATAAATAAAGCAAAAGCGCTGGTGGTGTGTCCTGAGGGAAAACTTCTTGCACTATAAACAACTACCTCTGGCACCAAAAAAAGCTCTGCTGTTCCTTCAAA